>CAYXSL010000154.1:0-11068 GCA_964466605.1 uncultured Verminephrobacter sp. | reverse complement strand
TGACCAGCAACCCCGAGCTGTTCTGGGGCCTGATCGCCTCGATGTGGATCGGCAATGCGATGCTGGTGATCCTGAACCTGCCGCTGATCGGCATCTGGATCAAGCTGCTCACGGTGCCCTACCGCTGGCTGTACCCTTCCATCGTGCTGTTCTGTGCGGTGGGCGTGTATTCCACCAACAACAACACCTTCGACATCTGGATGGTGGGTGCGTTTGGCATGATCGGCTACATCTTCTACAAGCTGGGCACCGAGCCGGCGCCTCTGCTGCTGGGTTTCATCCTGGGCCCGATGATGGAAGAAAATCTGCGCCGTGCGCTGCTGCTCTCGCGCGGCGACTGGAGCGTGTTCGTGACGCGTCCGCTGTCGGCTGGCCTGCTGGCGGCTGCGGCCCTGCTGCTCATCATCGTGCTGCTGCCGGCGGTGAAGAACAAGCGCGAAGAAGCTTTCGTGGAAGATTGACCGTCCTCGGGCTTCCTGCTTTCCCTCACTGAACAACGGCACCTTCGGGTGCCGTTGTTTTTTGGGCAGAGGCATTCGTTTGATGCGGCTGTTGCCGGTACACAATCGCAGGCAGAGGTCCGCATGCCCACACCATTCCATCCCGCGCAGCACCCCCACCGGGCCATGCTGCACAACGAAATCCACGCCCGTCCGCCCGAGGCGATGAATGCCCCCCTGGCCATTGCGCACATCGTGATGCTGGCCGATGCGGCCGGGCGCGAGGCGAGCCGGGCCCATGTCGCCGCGCTTTTGCGCGACCACCACATGGCCCTGCCTGATGCCCACACCACCCACCTGCGGATGGACCTGGGCGCCTTTCGCATGCGCTGGGAGTTGCACACCGAGTTCGTTACCTGGACCTTCATGGTGCCAGCCCCTGTGGAAGCGTTTGGCGAGCGCGAGCCCGCCAGTGCCATGGATGCCGTGCCCCGCGACTGGCTGGCGGCCTTGCCCGGGCAGTGCCTGTGTAGCCTGAACTTGTGGGTGTTGCCCACACACACCTTTGGCTCGGGCTCGCTGGTCAAGCACGTGCTGCATGAGGACACGCTGGTGGCGTCCACGGTGGCCGATGGTCATGGCGAGGTGTACACCGACTTCGCGATCCATGCCGACGGTTTTTCTCGCATGGTGCTGCTGGCGGGCGGGATGACGCCACGCCGCCTGGGGCGCCTGGTGCAGCGCCTGCTGGAGATCGAAACCTACCGCATGGCCGCCTTGCTGGGCCTGCCCGCCGCTCGCGAAGCCGCCAGTGTGCTGGCTTTTGCCGAGCGTGAGCTGGCCGAGCTGGCCAATGCCATCCGCACCGCCAACCGCGACGATGAGCCGGCCCTGCTGGACCGACTGACCCGGCTGGCCGGGCAGGTGGAGAGCCAGTATGCGGCCTCGCATTCGCGGTTTTCGGCCAGCAGTGCCTATTTCGAACTGCTGGACAAGCGCATTGAGGACGTTGCCGAATCGCGGCTGGCGGGCATGCAGACCATTCGCGAGTTCATGGACCGGCGTCTGACCCCTGCTCGCAGTACCTGCGAGTGGGCTGCGCGCCGCCAGGACGCCCTGTCGCAGCGTGTCTCTCGCATGAGCAACCTGCTGCGCACCCGTGTGGAGATCGAGCAGCAGCAAAGCAGCCAGGCGCTGCTGACCACCATGAACCACCGCCAGGACCTGCAGCTCAAGATGCAGTCCACCGTGGAGGGGCTGTCTGTGGCCGCTATCACCTATTACATCGTGGGCCTGGTGAGCTACCTGGCCAAGGGCGCGCAAAAGCTGGGCTGGCCCCTGTCGCCCGAAACCACGGCGGCTGTTGCCATCCCTGCGGTGGCTGTGGGCGTGTGGTGGTCACTGCGGCGCCTGCATCACAAGGTGTTTCACAAGCAAGGCTGAGCGGTCCGCTGGTGCGACGGGATGTTTGTAGTGAGAGCGCCTGCGCGCGGCTTCTGCCATCGTTGATGAAGGGGGCGCCCACACGGAGCCTCGATGGCGCCGGTGGGAGATGCCTGTCACACTGGATGGCTTGCGGGGGGAGTGTGTGCAACAACATGTTCCATCCGCGTGTGTTCTGAAAAAAATCGAGGCCCAGTGTCGCCAGCCCCCTCTTCAACTGTGCGGCCCCCCGTCCCCGCACCCACTGCCAAGGCGCACATGGCGTCGGGCCTGCTGCTGGCGCTGGCGGGCTCCATTGCGTTCAGCGGCAAGGCCATCATCGTCAAGCTGGCGTATCGCCACGGCGTGGATGCGGTCACGCTCATCATGTACCGCATGCTGTTCGCGCTGCCCATCTTCGCCGTGATGGCGTGGTGGGCCAGCCGAGGCAAACCGCCCCTTGGCCGCAAGGACTGGCTGGGCGTGCTGGGCCTGGGAGTTACGGGCTACTACCTGGCCAGCTTTCTGGACTTTGCCGGACTGGCCTACATCAGCGCCAGCCTGGAGCGGCTCATCCTGTACCTCAACCCCACCCTGGTCGTGCTGCTGGGCTGGCTGCTGTATGGCCGGGGCATCCGCTGGGCTCAGGCTGCGGGCATGCTGGTCAGCTACTGTGGTGTGGTGCTGGTGTTTGGCCATGAGGCCAATCTGCAGGGCACCAACGTGGCCTGGGGGGCGCTGCTGGTGTTTCTGAGTGCTGTGAGCTACGCCATCTATCTGGTCTATAGCGGCGAGATGGTGCAACGCCTGGGCTCTCTGCGCTTGGTGGGGCTGGCAACCACCGTGGCCTGCCTGTGCTGTCTGGCGCAGTTCTTGGTGCTGCGGCCTCTGGCTGCCGCTGTGGTGGCGCCAGAGGTAATCTGGTTGTCTGTCCTCAATGCCACGTTGTGCACGGCGGCGCCTGTGTTGATGGTGATGATGGCCATCGAGCGCATTGGCGCGGGCATGGCGGCTCAGGCCGGCATGGTGGGGCCGCTGTCCACCATCCTCATGGGGGTGTGGATTCTGGGCGAGCCCTTCACCGTCTGGGTGGCGGCGGGCACGGCGCTGGTGGTGGCGGGGATTTTTGTATTCACCCGCCTGGCGCGCCGCCCGGGTGCTTGAAGCGGGGCCGCCGTACCCTGGCAGCAGGGTACTGGCGCCTCCTCACCCCGCCTTTTTGGCAGCGGGCGCTGGCCGGGTGGCGGGTGTGGGTGCGGCTGGTGCACCGCCTCCACCACCACCGCCCAGGCGCTGCGCAATCGTGGCCCGGGAGCCCCCCAACCCATCAAGCTGCCGACCCATGGACTGCTCCAGGTAGTCCAGGCGGGCCTGGGCGGCCGGGTGGGTGGACATGGTCAGCGTGAACATCGGGTTGTCCGGCGTCACGGTGCGCAGCTGCTGCAGCACCGACACCAGGCCGTAGGGGTCGAAACCGGCCTTGGCCGCCATTGCCACACCGCTGCGATCGGCTTCAAACTCGTCTGACTGGCTCAGCCCCTTGGTGTAGACCGTGCGGAACAGCGACAGCAACTGGTCCTTGACAAGCTGGCCTGCCACGTTGCCGGTGCGGATCTGCGAGGCCAGCAGCTGGGTGCCCACACCCGCCATGGCGCTCTGTCGGATGGCCTGCAGGTGGTGCTTTGCGGTCACGTGCGTGATCTCGTGCGCCAGGATGCCCGCCAGCTCCGACTCGTCTGCGCAGCGGTCGATCAGGCCCTTGGTCACGAACACATAGCCGCCGGGTGCGGCGAAGGCGTTGTACCCGGCGTCATCCAGCACCACAAAGGTCCAGGGCAATCCGGGGCGGGGTGATTGCAGGCTGATCCAGCGGCCTAGGCGGTTCACGTAGCGTTGCAGCGCCATGTCCGGGTGGGCAGGCTTGGCGCCCAGCAGCAGGGCGGCGAGCTGGCGGCCAATCTCGATCTCCTTGGGCTCGTCGATGTTCTCCAGGGACTGGGTCAGCAGGCTGATCAGGTCGTCCCCTTGTGCTGCCGGTGCGGCCTTACCGCCCGTGATGGCCGAGCCCAGGCCACCGCCCAGGGAGTTCAGCAGGTTGTTCATGACGTTCTGGCTGTGGGCCACCAGGGGGGCCGCTGCCAAGGCCGCCAACAGGGCAGCAGCCCCTGCGCAGCGTTTCCAGCCGAAGTTGCGATGCATGTTCATCTCCTCAGTTCGGGCTGTAGTTGGGGTCGGACGGATTGCCAGAACTGCCGCCGGAGCGGCTGCCCGAACTGGAGCCGCCCGAGGGCACGGCGGGCTGTGCCATGGCGGGCACGTCCCGCGCATGCAGTGAGGCCGAGCTGGCGAATTGGCGCGCCTGCTCGGCGTTCACCCGCAGGCCCTCGGCCCTGCCCACGGCGGCGGGGTTGGGTTGAGCCTTGGCAATGTCTTCTGCGTCCAGGCCGCGAATGCCCACCGTGGAAGTTGCGGTGGTGGTTGTGCCGCTGTTGCCGCCGAACAGGCCGCCCAGCCCCCGCAGGCCGCCAGTGGCGGTGTTGTTGCTGGCCGCTGCCGCGCCTGATTGGGGCCCCAGATCGAACATGTGCACCCAGCCTGTGGCGCCTTGCTGTGTGCTGACCTTGGTCCACGCACCTTGGCGTTCATTGCTGCGGGTGACGACCGAATTGGCCTCCAGCGGCGCTACGCTGGCGCCAGTATCTGACGGTGCACTGCGCAATTGCGTGGCGCGCTTGATCACGGCGGATTCCTGGGCCTGGGCATTGACGACCGGAGCGGCCCATGTGGCCAAGGCCAACCAGACGGCCAGGGCTCCTCTGTGCTGCCAGTTCATCTCTTTGACTCTCCACTTATGATGATTTGCTGAGCTGCGAACTGCAGCGGTAGAGAAGGGGATTGTTATGGATTTGGGTATCACAGGCAAATGGGCGCTCGTGTGTGGTGCGAGCAAGGGGTTGGGCTACGGTTGCGCGTTGGCCTTGGTGCGAGAGGGGGTCAACGTGGTCATCAACGCCCGCAATGTAGAGGCTTTGGAGCAGGCCGCGCTGCGACTTACCACAGAAATTGCCAACAATGTCGCAGCCAGCGGGAAAACCGGTGGGCTGCCCCAGGTCCTGGCCGTGGCCGCCGACATCACCACCCCTGCCGGGCGTGAGGCCGTGTTCTCTGTGGCAGGGGGCCCGGGGCGGGATTTCGACATCGTGGTGACCAATGCCGGAGGCCCACCCACTGGTGACTTCCGCGACTGGAACCGCGACGCCTGGATCAAGGCGGTAGATGCCAATATGCTCACGCCCATCGAACTCATCCAGGCCACGGTGGACGGCATGGCGGCGCGGGGCTTTGGCCGCATCGTCAACATCACGTCGAGCGCCGTCAAGGCGCCCATTGACATCCTGGGCCTGTCCAACGGTGCACGCAGTGGCCTCACCGGTTTTGTGGCGGGGGTGTCGCGCAGCAAGGTCGCGGCCCGGGGCGTGACCATCAACAACCTGCTGCCCGGCAAGTTCGACACCGACCGCCTGGCGGTCACCGTGACCGCAGCTGCAGGCAAGGCGGGCAAAAGCGTAGAGGATGTGCGTGCCGTCCAGCAGGCGCAGATCCCGGCGGGCCGCTATGGCACGGCCGAAGAGTTTGGGGCGATCTGTGCCTTTTTGTGCAGCCAGCAGGCGGGCTACATGACCGGCCAGAACGTGCTGGCCGATGGTGGCGCCTACCCAGGCACCTTCTGACGGCGCATGGCGGCGAGTGACTGGGTTGCAGCAGCTACCAGGCCCCTTCGGGAGACCGAGTGGGGGGCCGGGGGGCTATGCCACGCACCAGTTCTCTCGAAGGCTCACGCGTGGCGTTTTGCCGACAATTTGTCTTTTGGGCTGAAAATTGGTGGAATACTGCTCGCCATTGTTTGCCATGTTTCCCATCCCCCGCACCTTGACCTCCCACCTTCGCCGCCAGGCACTGCTCTTGTGTGCAGCGCTGGTTGCATGGGGTGGGGTGCACGCTGCCGATCCCCCAGGCAGCAGCGCTGCCGCGCCGTACAAACTGCGGGTGGTGGGCGGGCTGGCAGGTGTGAACCAGTACACACGCCAGGAAGAACCCTTCTGGAGCAAAGAGCTGTCCCGCCTCAGTGGTGGCAGGTTCCAGGCAGAGATCGTGCCGTTTGACCGGGCGGGGGTGCCCGGCAACGAAATGCTGCGCCTGCTGCAGCTGGGGGTGGTGCCGTTTGGCACCACGCTGATGAGTTCATTCACCTCGCAGTACCCTGAATACACCGCCCCCGACCTGGCGGGCCTGAACCCTGACATCGCCACACTCAAGGCCACCCTGGGCGCCTTCCGCCCCTACCTGGAAAAAGCCCTGCGCGAGCAGCATGGGGTGGAGGCGCTGGCGATCTATGTGTACCCGGCCCAGGTGGTGTTCTGCAAGAAGCCGCTGCGCGCGCTGTCCGACCTGTCGGGGCGCCGCGTGCGGGTCTCGTCCTCCACGCAGGCCGACTTTGTGGGGGCACTGGGCGGCGTGCCGGTGCTGACCAGCTTCTCGCAGATCGTGCCCAGCCTGACGGCGGGCAATACCGAATGTGCGATCACGGGCACCATGTCGGGCAACATGCTGGGCTTGCCCACACTCACCTCCCATGTGCATACCTTGCCCGTGACCTGGGGCCTGGCCATCTTTGGCGCCAACCAGGCGGCCTGGGCGGGCCTGCCCGCTGACCTGCGCGAACTGCTCAAGCGCGAGCTGCCCCGGCTGGAATCCGCCATCTGGGCCGAGTCAGAGCGCGAAACTGCCGAAGGCTTGGCCTGCAACCGGGGCGCGCCCACCTGCACCGGCGGCACCAAGGGCGCCATGGTGGTGGTGCCTGCTTCGCCTCAGGATGAGCGCAGCCGCCAGGAGATCCTGGCCTCCACCGTGCTGCCGCGCTGGGTGCAGCGCTGTGGCGCGCGCTGCGCCCAGGCCTGGAACCAGACGATTGGCCCCGCGCGTGGCTTGCTGGCCGCGCCCGTCAAATAAATCAATGAGAGAACCCATCACGCCACTGCGCATCAAGGCCTTTGTCGGGGCTGCGGTTGTGGTGTTTGTGGTGGCCGTGGCCATCGTGGCGGCCGCTGTGGCCTGGAACGCCCGCAAGGTGGCGCTCAACGACAGCGAGGCCCAGGCCACCCGCTTTGTGGCGGGGGCCGAGGCGGCGCTCAACCGCTCGCTGCTGACGGTGGACGTGCTGCTGGCCAGCATGGACGAGCTGCTGAACCTGTCGAACATGACCGCGCCCTGGATCGATGCGGAATCGGCCAGTCAGCGTTTGCGCGGCTCCACCCGGCAAAACCTGATGGTGCGCTATGTGGCGCTGCTGGACACCACGGGCAAGACCATGGCGTCCTCCGATCCGGCCGGTGGCGCGCTGGCCGTGCAGCTGCCGACGGGCTTTCTGGAGTCCGTGCTGGAGCAGCCCGTGTCCACCCTGATGGTCAGCGCTCCGGTGGTGAGTTTTGCCAGTTCCGAACGGGTCTTGTACTTTGCGCGCCATCTGCGCCTGGCCGACAGCACGCGTGTGGCCGCCGTGGCCGAGCTGCCCGTGGGCGCCCTGGGTGCGGTGCTGCTCCAGGGGGTGGACATCAGCGGCCTGCAGGTCACGCTGGAGCGCGCGGGCGGGCAACTGCTGCTGGGCGTGCCGGGCCGCGAGGAAGTCATCGCACCCACGCTGGCTCCGCCGCTGGCCGAGCTGTCCGACCTGGGCCAGGAGTGGAAGGCGCCGGCGCGCCTCACGGGAGATCCCGCCCTGCTGGTCTTCCGGCCCATCCTGTACCAGGACCTGCGGATATCCGCGAGCATTCCGCTGCATGAGGCGCTGAGCAGCTGGCGTGACCAGCGCGACGCGATCGGGCTGACTGCGCTGGTGTTTGTGGTCATGATCCTGGCGGCAGGGGGACTGGCTTTTCGCTACCTCGACCGCCTGTCGCAGGCCCGTGTGGCCATTGCGCAGTCCAAGGCCACGCTGGACCAGGCGCTGGAGTCCATGGTCAGCGGCTTTTTGCTGCTCGACAAGAACAACTGCGTGGTGCAGTGGAACAGCCAGTTCGAGGCGATCTTCCCGTGGCTCAAGGGCATCGTCGCGCCCCGGCTGCCTTTTCGCACCGTGATCGAAGAAACCGTCAAGCACCACCACCCCCGGCTGGCCGACGATGAACACGCGCGCTGGGTGGAGCAGCGGCTGCTGCGGCAAAAGCAGCCGCTGCATGAACCCCATGAACAGGTTTACTCCAATGGCCGCACCATCCAGATCACCGAACGCGCCACGCCCGATGGCGGCCTGGTCATCAGTTATCACGATGTAACGGCCTTGCGGCGCGCGAGCGCCGAGATCGAGAATCTGGCGTTCTACGATCCGCTGACCAACCTGCCCAACCGCCGTCTGCTCACGGACCGCATGAAGCAGGCCATCGCTTCCAGTGCGCGCAGCGGGCAATATGGGGCCCTGCTGTTCCTCGACCTGGACCACTTCAAGACCCTCAACGACACCATGGGGCACGAAGTGGGCGACCTGCTGCTGCAGCAGGTGGCCGAGCGCCTGAAGGCCTGCGTGCGGCGCGAGGACACGGTGGCGCGCCTGGGCGGCGACGAGTTCGTGGTCATGCTGCACGAGCTGTCCACCCGCAGCGAGGAGGCGGCCGCCCAGGCGCGCAGGGTGGGTGAGAAGATCCTGCGCAAACTCAACGTGCCTTATTCGCTGGGCGGGCACACCCACCACAGCACGCCCAGCATCGGCGCCACGCTGATGGGCGGCAGCCTGCAGCCCACGGTGGACCTGCTCAAGCAGGCCGACATCGCCATGTACCAGGTCAAGTCGCAGGGGCGCAACGCGCTGTGCTTCTTCGACCCGCAGATGCAGATCGCGATCAGCATGCGCGCGCAGCTGGAGGCCGACCTGCAGATGGCCCTCACGGCGGGGCAATTTGTGCTGCACTACCAGCCGCAGTTCCACCTGGACGGCCGCATGGTGGGTGCCGAGGCCCTGATCCGCTGGCAGCACCCGGAGCGTGGGCTGGTAGCCCCGGGCGAATTCATTGGTGTGGCCGAGGAGAGTGAACTCATCGTGCCCATGGGGCACTGGGTGCTGCGCACGGCCTGCGAGCAGTTGGCCGCCTGGCAGGGGGACGAGCGGTACCGTCATCTGCAGGTGTCGGTCAACGTGAGCGCGCGGCAGTTCAGGCAGCGCGACTTTGTGGACCGCGTGGTGGAGGCGCTGCGCGAGACGGGTGCCCGGCCGCACCTGCTCAAACTCGAACTCACCGAATCGCTGGTGCTGGACAACGTGGACGACACCATCGCCAAGATCGGCATGCTCAAGACCAAGGGTGTGCGCTTTTCGGTGGACGACTTTGGCACCGGCTATTCATCGCTGGCGTACCTCACGCGGCTGCCGCTGGACCAGCTCAAGATCGACCAGTCCTTCGTGCGCAATCTGGGGGTGCGGCACACCGACGATGTGATCGTGCAGACCATCCTGGGCATGGCGCGCAACCTGGAGCTCGATGTGATTGCCGAAGGGGTGGAAACCGAGGCGCAGAAGGACTTTCTGGCCCGGCATGGGTGTGTGTACTTCCAGGGCTATCTGCTGGGGCGGCCTACCCCGGTGGCCGATCTGGAGGCGTTGATCGAGTCCGCCGCCACGGTCACTGCCCCGGGTTGATCGGCTCAGTCTCAGGGAATTAGCGCTTTTTGCTACTCTTTGTGTAGCGCCTCAGGCAATCAATACCTGCGCTAGCGGCAGTTTGAACTAAAAATTGAATCCTTCAGCGCCGTGACGACACCACGATGCCGCCCACAATCAACGCAAACGCCACGCCGTGAAAGGCCTTTGGCGTGTCCCCCAAGAACGCCGCCGACAGCACCCCGGCAAACAAGGGCGTGAGGTTGATGAAAAACCCGGCGGCTGCAGGCCCAGCGCGTTGCACGCCCACCCCCCAGCAGCGGTAGGCTAGCACCGCAGGCCCCACAGCAATGAAGGCCAGGGCGGCAATCAGCGGCCAGCCCCACTCGATGTGCGTGCGCCCGCTGGCCCATTCGGCCCCCGCAAAGCTGCCCGACCAGGCCAGCCCAAACACCATCTGTGCCATCAAGAACGCGGCCCAGTCGCCGCGGATGCTGGTGGGCTCGCTGGTGCGCGACAGCAGCCAGCTGTAGAACGCCCAGGAGATGGTCGCCAGCAGCATGAACAAATCGCCCGGCACCAGGCGGAAGGCCAGCAGCTGCGACCACTCGCCCCGGCTCAGCACCAGCAGCACCCCACACACCGACAGCAGCGCGCCCAGCACTTGGCGCCGTGTGACGGCCGCGCCGAAGAACAGCGCGCCCACGGCCAGCATCCACACCGGCATGCTCGACCCCACCAGCGTCACGTTGATGGGGGTGGAGGTCTGCAGCGCCATGTACTGCAGCGCGTTGTAGGCCCCGATGCCCAGCAGGCCCAGCAGCGCGTAGCGGCGCCAGTGCGGCCACAGCGGGCTGTCGGCGCGCAGCACGCCGTGGGCCAGGGGCAGCAGGATGGCAAAGGCCAGCACCCAGCGGATGAAGTTCAGGGTGATGGGGGGAATCAGTTCGTGGACCAGCCGCCCTACCACCGCGTTGCCGGCCCACAGCAGGGGCGGGATCACCAGCAGCACGGCCGTGCCGGGTGTGATTTTTTGAGTCATGGGGCTGCACTGTAACGGCGCAGGCAGGGCCCTGCTGCGCCGGGGCCTCATGTCCCCAAGGCAAATCGGTGCGGGCCATGCCCCCGGCACGGTCGCGAGATTCATGGCAGGATGGCCGCCGTTGTCAGCATCCCGCCCCTTTTGAGGAGATTGATTGCCATGAGCCTTGCCGTCCAGATCCGCCAGCACGGTGGTCCCGAAGAACTCCACATCGTTGACGTCCCCGTGGGCGAGCCCGGCCCCGGCGAAGTCCGCATCCGCCATCACGCCATCGGCCTGAACTTCATCGACGTGTACCACCGCACGGGCCTGTACCCTTTGAGCATGCCCGCCACCATCGGCATGGAAGGTGCCGGTGTGATCGAGGCCGTGGGCGAGGGCGTCACACACCTCAAGGTGGGCGACCGCGCCGCCTATGCCAGCAACCCGCCCGGCGCCTACTGCGAAGTGCGCGTGATGCCCGCCAAGTGCGTGTGCAAGCTGCCAGACGCCATCAGCTTCGAGACCGGTGCGGCC
>CAYXSL010000153.1:0-11118 GCA_964466605.1 uncultured Verminephrobacter sp. | reverse complement strand
GGCCTGGCCTATGGGCTGCTGGGCCTGCCGCTGGCGTTTGTGGCGCTGCCGCTGTATGTGCTGCTGCCCAACCACTACGCGCGCGAGTTCGGCATGCCGCTGGCCACGCTGGGCGCGGTGCTGCTGGCCGCGCGGCTGTTCGATGCGTTCACCGACCCGCTGCTCGGCCGCCTGGCCGACCACCTGTTTGGCCGCTCGGTGCGCGCGGTGCTGGCGGTGGGTGCGGTGTCGGCGGTGGTGCTGGCCCTGGGGCTGACCAGCCTGTTCTTTCCGCAGGTAGCCGGGGCCGATGCGCTGACTGCCTGGGCGCTGGTGGCGCTGCTCATCACCTACACCGCCTACAGCCAGCTCAGCATTGCGCACCAGTCCTGGGGCGCTCGGCTGGGCGGCGACGAACTGCAGCGCGGCCGCATCGTGGCCTGGCGCGAAGGGGCCGCGCTGGCCGGCGTGGTGCTGGCCTCGGTGCTGCCTGCGCTGCTGGGCCTGCCGGTGATGCTCGGTGTGTTTGCCCTCGCCCTGCTGCTGGGCTGGTGGTGCTGGACCCGCGCGCCGCGTCCGGTGCGGCAGGACGCCGGTGTGTACCGGCCGCCGCAGCACACCAGTCTGTGGCGGCCCTGGGGACGCCCGGCGTTTCGCCGCCTGCTGGCCGTGTTCATGCTCAACGGCATTGCCAGCGCCATCCCGGCCACGCTGGTGCTGTTTTTTATCCAGGACCGCCTGCAGGCCCCGCCCGCGCAGGAGCCCATGTTCCTCGCGGCCTACTTTGTGTGCGCTGCGCTGTCCATTCCGCTGTGGCTGCGCGCCGTGGCGCGTTGGGGCCTGGCGCGCACCTGGCTGGGCGGCATGCTGGTGGCAATTGCCGTGTTTGTGTGGACCGCGTTCCTCGGGCGCGGTGACGTGCTGCCTTTCCTGGTGGTCTGCGCGCTCTCGGGCGTGGCGCTGGGAACGGACCTGGCCCTGCCCAGCGCTTTGCTGGCGGGCGTGATCGCCGCCGAGGGCGACAGCGGCCAGCACGAAGGCGCGTACTTTGGCTGGTGGAACTTTGCCAGCAAGCTCAACCTGGCTTTGGCCGCAGGCCTGGCGCTGCCCCTGCTGGGCTGGTGGGGCTACACCCCCGGCACACGCAGCGAAGAAGGCCTGCAGACCCTGGGCTGGGCCTATGCCGTGCTGCCCTGCGCACTCAAGCTGCTGGCTGCGGGGGCGCTGTATGGGCTCGTGCTTCGGCCCGCTCGCAGCGCAGCCCATGCCTGATTTTTCAAGGAATGCTCCACATGCAAAGACGCCATCTTCTCTCCGCCGCCGTGGCCGCGCCCGTGGTCCTGTCGGGCTGCGCCAGCCAGAGCATTGACGGCTACGCCAGCGAAAAACCGCTGCTGGACCTGGCCCAGTATTTCAACGGCAAGATCGACGCCTACGGCATCTTCCAGGACCGCAGCGGCCACATCGTCAAACGCTTCACCGTGGTGATGGACTGCAGCTGGAAGGGCAACGAGGGCGTGCTGGACGAAGCCTTCACCTACTCCGACGGCACCACACAGCGCCGCATCTGGCGGCTGACGAAGCATGCCGACGGCCGCTACACCGGCACCGCCGGCGATGTGGTGGGCACGGCCAATGGCCAGACACGGGGCAACGCCTTCCGCTGGAACTACACGCTGGCCCTGCCCGTGGATGGCAGGGTCTACCACGTGGACCTGGACGACTGGATGTACCTCATCGACGACCGCGTGATGCTCAACCGCGCCACCATGAGCAAGTTTGGGGTGCGCCTGGGCGAGATCACCCTGTCCTTCACCAGGCGCGCGCCATGAAACTCAACCCACCCTTGCGCGACTGGCAGGGCCGCCGGGCCTGGCTCATCGGGGCCAGCAGCGGCATTGGCCGGGCCACGGCGACGGCGCTGCATGCGCGCGGCGCGCAGGTCATCGTCTCGGCCCGCAGCAGCGATGCGCTGAACGCCTTTGTGGTGCAGCATCCGGGCAGCACGGCGCTGGCCTTTGATACGGCCGAACCGGCCCAGGTGCAGGCCGCCGCCGCGCAGGTGCTGGCGGGCGGCGCACCCGACCTGGTGTGCTACTGCGCAGGCTACTACCGTGACATGCGCGCCACCGATTTCGACCTGGCCGTGATGCTGCGGCACGAGCAGATCAACTACAACGGCGCGCTGCACGTGCTGGCCGCCGTGTTGCCCGCCATGCTCACCGCCGCCCAGGCGGGGCGCCCGGGGCATGTGAGCCTCATCAGCAGCGTGGCGGGGTTCCGGGGCCTGCCCAAGAGCCTGGCCTACGGGCCCACCAAGGCCGCGCTCATCAACCTGGCCGAGGCGCTGTACCTGGACCTGCACGACCTGGGCCTGGGCGTGAGCGTGATCAACCCGGGCTTTGTGGCCACGCCGCTCACGGCGGGCAACGACTTCACCATGCCCGCCCTGATCTCGCCCGAGGCGGCGGCCGACGCCATCCTGCAAGGCTGGGCGCGAGGGCAGTTCGACATCCACTTCCCCAAGCGCTTCACGCGCGTGATGAAGCTGCTGCGGCTGCTGCCGTATCGGTGGTACTTTCCTGCGGTTCGCCGATTCACCGGCCTCTGACTTTTGCCATGCAGCCCCCCTACACCTCCCCTGTCACGGAAGAAACCGTCACGCGCGTCATTGCGTTTTTTGAGAACCTGTCACCCGCCGACGTAGCGGCCATCGGCCGGTTCTACGCGCCCCAGGCGCGCTTCAAGGACCCGTTCAACGAGGTGCAGGGCGTGCCTGCCATCCAGGGCATTTTTGCCCACATGTTCGAGGCACTGGAGCAGCCGCGTTTTGTGGTCACAGGCCGCGTGGTGCAGGGGCAGCAGTGCTTTTTGACCTGGGACTTCCTGTTCGTGTTCAAGAACTTTGAGCGGGGCGTGACGCAGACCGTGCGCGGCGCATCGCACCTGGTGCTGGACGAACAGGGCCTGGTGAGCTTGCACCGCGACTACTGGGACGCGGCCGAAGAACTGTACGAAAAGCTGCCGGTGGTGGGCGCGCTGATGCGCTGGCTCAAGAAACGCGCCAACCGCTGATCGTTGGCGGGTGGTGAATCACGCCAGGGTCTTGATGCGCGGATGCCCCGGTAGCGGCACCGCGCGCTGCAGCACCCCTTCGGCCAGCCACAGCGCACTGTTCCACGCGCGCTGCGCCACATAGGGCAGGGGCAACTGCTGGTAGTCGTCGTTGAAGACCTCGAAGCTGTAGTCGCCCTGGTAGCCCATGCCATCGAGCGTGCGCACCAGCTCGGCCAGTGCCTGGCTGTGCACACCCTCGCCGGGGAACACGCGAAAGTGCCGTGCGGTCTCGATGCGCTCCTGCACCGTGCGGGTCTCCTGCCACATGAAGTCCGACAGCTGCACCAGGTAGATCTTCTCGGGGTCTACATCTGTGAGCGCCGAGAGCGGCGTGCTGGTGGCGAACTGGTGGTATGAGTCGATGGCCAGACCGAGGTTGGGGCAGTCGGCCTGCTCCACGGCGGCCCAGGCCTGATGCACCTCGTTGATGTGGCGGCCCCACGAGAGGCCTTCAAACGCCACGCGGATGCCGTGGGGCAGTGCCAGCAGGGCCAGCTTGCGCAGGTCGCGCGCTATGGCATCTGCGTCGGCTGTGGCGTGTGACGACGTGGAGCTGCAGGCCAGCAGCACGGGTGCGCCCAGGTCGCGCGCCATCAGGATCATCTGCTTGGCAATGTCCACCTTGTAGCTGTGCAGGTGGCCCGACAGGCCTTCAAAATCGCGCAGCACCTGAAAGCCGGTGACGCGCAGGCCGCTGCTGCGCACCGCGTGCACGGCGGCCTCGATGCCCTCCGGGTGGCCCACGATGTCGCGCGCGGCCAGCATGATCTGGCCAAAACCTGCGGCCTTCACGGCGGCGAGCTTGGCTTCCAGCGGCCCCGCCAGGCTGATGGTGTCCATGCCGAAATCAGCGACGTTGCGTTGCATGGTGGATTGGCGCATGGGTGGTCTCCTGGCTCAGCGGGCGCTGCGCACCAGCTCGAAGCTGGGCGAGGCCGCATCGGCACGCGTGAGCGCGCCGCGCGTGCCGGTGTGCACGCCCGTGGGCGATTCGACAAACTCCACACCCCGCGCACGCAGCGCCTGCACCGTGGCCAGCACATCGGGCGTGCCGAAGGCCACACGCTGCAGCAGTTCCTCGGGGTCGGCATCCAGCGCGTCCACCAGGGGCTCGATCAGCTGCCAGTGCAGCGTGCCGCACGGGCTGGCCAGGATGCGGCCATGTGTGAGCACGCCAAACGACTGGTCGGGCGCCAGCTCGGCAAAGCCGAACAGCTCGCCGTAGAAGTGGATCCAGTCCGCCGCACGGCCCAGGCCGATGTACTGCACCACGCCAAACAGGTGCAGGCCCTGCAGTGCGGGCGGGCGGGGGTTGACGGTGGGGATGGGCACAAAGTCCACGTCGTAGATCGAGAACTCTTTCCAGCGGTCCACAAAGTAGATGCGGCTCGCGCCCACGCCGTGGATGGCGGGGATGTTCAGCTCCATCACCTCGACCTCGGTGTGCACGGCCCAGGCGCCTTGCTCCAGCACGCGGCGAAATGCTGCAGCGGCGTTGCCCACGCGGAAGGCGATGGCGGCCAGCACCGGTGTTTCGGTGAGTGCGGGCGGCGCATGCACGCCGGTGCGCTCGTTGTCCTGGTGGGCGTTGACGATGATGTTCATGTCGCCCTGGCGGTACAGCAGCACTTCGCGCGAGCGGTGGCGCGCCACGGGCTGAAAGCCCATGCGCTCCAGCGCCTGGCCCAGTGCCTGGGGACGGCCGGTGGCGTATTCGATGAACTCGATGCCCTGCAGGCCCAGGGGGTTGGGCATGTCGCCCAGCGCTTCGCGGGTGGCCACCATCGGGGTGCTCATGGGTTCGGCTCCTTGTGTTGTCGCGCGCGAAAGGGTCAGCGGGCGCTGCTGACCAGGCGGCGGAAGTGTGCGTCCATGCGCGCGGCGTCAGGGGCCTCGCCGGTGAACAGCTCAAACGCGCCCACGGCCTGGCCCACGGCCATGCCGCCACCGTCCGACACCCGGCAGCCCAGCGCGCGTGCGGCCTGCACCAGCGCGGTGTCGAGCGGGAAATACACGACTTCGGACACCCACATCGCGGGCCGCAGCAGAGCTACATCCAGCGGCAGGCCGGGCAGCTTGTCCATGCCCGTGGGCGTGGCGTGGATCAGCCCGGTGGCGTGGGCCATGGCCGAGCGGATCTCCCCGGCCTCGGCGCGTGCGCCATATAACGCATTCACGTCGGCCGCCAGTTGGGCGGCGCGCTCGGGCTGTGCATCGACGATGCTCAGGTGCTGTGCACCCATGCGCAGCACGGCGTGCGCAATGGCGGCGCCTGCGCCGCCCGCGCCCAGCAGCACGACGCGGCCCAGGTCAGCGCCAGGCAGTGCACGGGTGAAGCCCCAGGCCCAGCCCGATCCGTCGGTGTTGTGGCCCACCAGTTGTCCGCCCCGGATGACCACGGTGTTCACGGCGCCCATCGCGCGCGCTTCTTCGGACAGGCTGTCGAGGTGCGGGATGACGGCCTGCTTGCAGGGGTAGGTCACGTTGCAGCCGGCGTAGCCCATGATGCGCGCCGCCGACAGCAGCGTGGGCAAATGTTCCACCGAGGAGGCTGAGTGGTCCAGGTCGATGAGCTGGTAGTGCAGGCGCATGCCGTGGTGGCGCGCCTCTTCCTCGTGCAGCGCGGGCGACAGCGACTTCTGGATACCGGCACCGATCAGCCCGATCAGCACCTTGCGGGGGCTTGTGGAAGACATGGTGGAGGGGGTGGGGATGATGACCGGGGGATCAAGGAGCTGCAGGCTCATGGGGCGGGCGGAATGCGGGGTGGGCGGGCTGCCGGGGTGGTGGTGTGTTCACCGCCCGGCAGCGCAGGGGTTGCAGCGGCGGCTTATTTGCCGCCGCGCAGTTTGGCCAGCGTGGAATAGACCTCCTGCACGGTTTCTGCGCCCACCTTCTCGCTGTGTTTTTCCACCACGGGCTTGACCTTGGCACGCAGCTTGTCCAGCTCGGCGGGCGAGAACTCGGACACCTGCATGCCCGCCTTTTTGAGGTCGTCGAGCGCCACGTTGGCCTGCACGCGCGACACGCCGCGCTGGAAGGTGGTGGCCTCGGCCATGGCGTCGTTCAGCGCCTTCTGGTCGGCGGGGTTCAGGCTGTCCCAGAACTTCTTGCTCACGATCACGGCCTGGGGGTTGTACATGTGGCGCGTGACGGTGAGGTACTTCTGCACCTCGGCAAACTTGGACGACAGGATGGTGGAGAACGGGTTCTCCTGGCCGTCCACGGCCTTTTGCTCCATGGCGGTGTACAGCTCGGGGAAAGGCATGGGCACGGCATTGGCGCCGAGCGCGTTGAACAGGTCGATGTAGATCGGCGACTGGATCACGCGGATCTTGAGGCCCGCGATGTCCTCGGCCTTGGTGATGGGCTTTTTGCTGTTGGTGAGGTTGCGAAAACCCAGCTCCCAGTAGCCCAGGCCCACGAGGTTCTTGGCCTGCAGCTTGTCGAGCAGCTTCTTGCCGAAGGGGCCGTCGGTCACGGCATCAGCCTCTTGCGGCGTGGCGAACAGGAACGGGAAGTCGTAGATGCCGAACTCTTTGGACTGCGCAGCCAGGATGCCGGCATTGAGCACCGTCATTTCCACCGTGCCGCCCTGCAGCGCCGACACGGTCTGCAGGTCGCCCCCCAGGGTGCCGCCAGGGAAGAGCTTGACCGCAATGCGGCCGCCGGTCTTGGCCGCGACCAGGTCGGCAAACTTTTGTGCACCCTGCGCCTGGGGGTGGTCTTTCTGGTTCTGGAAGGCGAACTTGATGGTGCGCTCCTGGGCCTGTGCAGCGGGCAGCAGCGACGCGGCGACGAGTGCGGTGGCGAGCAGGGTTTTGAGCAGCTTCATGGAAATGTCTCCTTGGTTTTGGGGCGAGGCAACGACGGAACAGGTGGAAGGGCGGGTCAGCCCCCGAGCCAGCGCAGCGGCACGGTGACGATGGCGGGGAACAGCACCAGCAGGAACATCACGGCGAACTGGGCCAGCATGAAGGGCATGACGCCCCGGGTGACCTGCGACATGGAGATGCGCCCCACCCCGGCCACCACGTTGAGCACCGTGCCCACGGGCGGGGTGATGAGCCCGATGGCGTTGTTGATGATGAACAGCACGCCGAAGTACACCGGGTCGATGCCTGCGGCCTTGACCACGGGCATCAGCACGGGCGTCATGATGAGGATGGTGGGCGTCATGTCCATGGCCGTGCCGACGATCATCACCAGGACCATGATCGCGATCAGCAGCAGGGTCTGGTTGCCCATGAAGGGCTCCAGCATGCCAATGACCTTGGAAGGCAGGTCCGCCACGGTGATGAGCCAGGCCGAGACCATGGCGGCAGCGACCAGGAACATCACCACGGCGCTGGTGCGGGCCGAGGCGCGGAAGATGTCGGCCAGCTGGTGCCAGCTCAGCTCGCGGTAGACCACCATCGACACGAACAGCGCATACACGGCGGCCACCACGGCCGCCTCGGTGGGAGTGAAGACACCCATGCGCAGGCCCACCAGGATGATGATGGGCAAGCCCAGGGCCCACACGGCTTCGCGCAGCGCCACGGCCAGTTCGGCGCGGGTGGCGCGCTTTGGGGGCGCCACATCTTCGCGCCGCACCAGCCACCACCAGGTGATGGCGAGCGCCAGCCCCAACATGACGCCGGGAACGATGCCTGCCAGGAACAGCTTGCTGATGGACACGTTGGCCGCCACGCCAAAGATCACGAAGCCGATGGACGGAGGAATCACCGGCGCGATGATCCCTGCGGAGGCTATGAGCCCGGCCGATCGCTCCTTGTTGTGGCCCGCTGCCACCATCATGGGCAGCAGCAACGAGGCCAGCGCAGCGGCATCGGCCACGGCCGAGCCCGACACGGCGGCCAAGATCACCGCCGCCATGATGGCCACGTAGCCCAGGCCGCCGGGTACATGGCCGACCAGGGTGAGCGCGAGCTTCACGATGCGCTTGGACAGGCCGCCCACGTTCATGATCTCACCGGCGAGCATGAAGAACGGCACGGCCAGCAGCGGGAAGCTGTCGGCGCCGTTGATCACGTTCTGCGCCAGGATCTGGGCGTCGAACAGGTCGAGGTGCCACATCAGCGCCACGCCGCTGATGAGCAGCGCAAACGCGATGGGAATGCCGATCGCCATGGCGAGCAGCAGGGAGCCGAGGAAGATGGTGACGGTCATGGTGGAGAGCCTGTGCGGAGGGTTCAGGGGCGCTGGCTGCCGGGCGCTTCGTGGGATGCATCGGCGCCCGCAGGGCGGTGCGCCAGGGCCGCCAGTTCTTCGCTCTCCTGAACCATGACCAGCTCATGCTCCGCCAGCGGAACGAACAGCGTGCGCAGCAGGTCGTGCAGAAGGATGGCGATGCCTGACCCGCCCATCAGCACACCACTGGCGTAGAAGATGCCCACCGAGGCGCCGGTCACAGGGGCTTCGGTGTCCCAATTAATCAGCATCTGGGCCCAGCTGCCGCTCAGCAGCAACCACGACACATAGAGCATGGCGAGTTGCGCCAGCACCAGGCAGGCCTTTTTGCCCACAGCGGGCAGGCGCGACACCAGCGCATCCGTGCCCAGGTGGCCGTGTTCGCGCAGCGCCACCACGGCGCCCATGAAGGTCAGCCACACAAACAGCCAGCGCGAGAGCTCTTCCGACACCGTGATGCCGGAGTTCAGGGTGTAGCGCAGCACCACATTGCCAAACACCAGCACCACCATCACCGCCAGGCACAGGCCGGACAGTACATCTAGCACACGGGTGTATCCCCGCAGCACGCGGTCGGCCAGTGCAAACATGGTGTCTCCAGTCGTTGTATTGAAACGCTGAAAGAATTTTGTACGAACTGGTTAGTATTTGATCTAGGTGCAAACCCTGCATGGTTTGTCATGGCAGCACGCAGCCATGCACGGCGCGCGCGCAGGGGCTGATGAGGAGCTTTTTGACGCGGGCCGGTGTGTGCGCCAGGACCGGGAAGGTCAGGGCCGCAGAAAGCGCACGATCATTTCGATGATCGATTCACGGCGTTGCGCCGTGGCGGCTGGGGTGTCGAGCGAGCGCTTGAAGATCGCGCCAAAGGTGTGGCGGTTGGCCTCGTTGAAGAAGCACAGTGCCGAGATGGACATGTGCAGGTCCACCGGGTCCACATCGGGGCGGAACACGCCCGCCGCCACACCGCGCTGGTACACATCGCGCACGGCATGGATGACGGGGATGTTGAGTTCCTGGATCGTGGCCGACTTGCTGATGAATTCGCCCCGGTGCATGTTCTCGTTCATCACCAGGCGGATGAAGTCGGGGTTGGCGAGCTGGTAGTCCACCGTGAAGCCCACCAGCGTGCGCAGGGCCTGCTCGGGCGCCAGGTCTTCGAGGTGCAGTTCCGATTCGATGCGCCGGATGCGCCGATAGGCATCCTCCAGCACCGCCACATACAGACCTTCCTTGCTACCGAAGTAGTAGTAAATCATGCGCTTGCTGGTGCTGGTCAGCGCGGCGATTTCGTCGATGCGCGCCCCGGCCAGGCCTTTGTCTGCGAACTCCGCCGTGGCCACCTGCAGGATGTTGGCCATGGTGCGGTCGGGGTCGTTGACGCGAACCCGGTCCGCCCCCGGCGTGGTGGCGGCCTCGCGCGCCGCGCGCTGGCGGGAGGCCCGCACATTGCCGGGCTTTGAAGGGTTTTGAACCATTTCGTTCATAGGCGCCCAAGCATACGCCAAGCCCGGCGCGGGGTCTTCACCAAGCCGGAGCTGCTTGCGCGGGCCGCTCAGGAGGGCTTGGTATCGGCAAAGCTCGGGCGCAGCATCAGCTTGTCGAGCAGCTTGCCCAGGTTGGGGTACTCGCTGCGCCACGCGATCTCGGGGAAGCGGAACTCCAGCCAGCCCAGGGCGCAGCCCACGGCGATGTCGGACAGGCTCAGGTGAATGCCGCTGCAAAACGGCTTGTCGCCCAGGCCCTGGCTCATGGACTTGAGGCCGTCGTTCACCTTGGCCAGCTGGCGGTCGATCCAGGCCTGGCTGCGTTCGCTGTCCTTGCGGTGGGCCCAGGTGGCCTCCAGGCGGGCCAGGATGGCGGCGTCCATCACGCCGTCGGCCAGCGCCTCCCAGGTCTTGACCTCGGCGCGCTCGCGGCCTTGTGAGGGGATCAGCTTGCCCACGGGCGAGAGGGTGTCCAGGTATTCGACGATCACGCGGGAGTCAAACACTGCTTCGCCGCCTTCCATCACCAGACAGGGCACCTTGCCCAGCGGATTGGAAGTGGCGATGTGGGTGTCGTCGGCCCAGACGTTTTCCTGCACGAACTGGTAGTCGAGCTTTTTCTCAGCCATCACGATACGTACCTTGCGCACGTAGGGGCTGGTGGTGGCTCCGATCAATTTCATGGTGTGTCTTCCAGTGCGCGGGGGATGCTGAACAATTCGGGTTTGATTCTATCGACAGCGACCGAGCGTGAGGCTGACTGATGCGTGGCGCCTACACACCCCGCCTACAATTGCGCGCCATGAGCCTGTCCACCATCACCGCCCTGTCGCCGCTTGACGGCCGTTACGCCACCAAACTTGCCGCCCTGCGCCCGATCATGAGCGAGCATGGCTACATGCACCGCCGCGTGCAGGTGGAAGTGGCCTGGTTTATCGCGCTGTCGGACGCAGGCTTTGCCGAGTTCAAGCCGCTTACCACCGGAGCGCGCGCTTACTTGCTGGGCCTGGTCAAGAACTTCTCCGAAGCCGACGCGGCCGCCATCAAGGAGATCGAAAAGACCACCAACCACGACGTGAAGGCGGTCGAGTACTGGATCAAGAGCAAGTTCGAAGCCCGCCCCGAGCTGGAAAAGGCCTCCGAATTTGTGCACTTTGCCTGTACCAGCGAAGACATCAACAACACCAGCCATGCGCTGCAGCTGCGCTCGGGCCGCGACCAGGTCGTGCTGCCGGGCCTGGACCGCATCGTGCTCAAGCTGCGCGAAATGGCCCACGCCTTTGCCGACGTGCCCATGCTCAGCCGCACCCACGGCCAGACCGCCAGCCCCACCACCGTGGGC
>CAYXSL010000152.1:0-11147 GCA_964466605.1 uncultured Verminephrobacter sp. | reverse complement strand
CTGGGCACCTCGGCCAAGATGCTGTCCATCGTGCCGCTGATGGCCGGTGGCGGCATGTACGAAACGGGCGCGGGCGGCTCGGCCCCCAAGCACGTGCAGCAGCTGGTGGAAGAAAACCACCTGCGCTGGGATTCGCTGGGTGAGTTCCTGGCGCTGGCCGTGTCGCTGGAAGACCTGGGCCTGAAGACGGGCAACGCCAAGGCCAAGATCTTGGCCCAGACGCTGGACGCCGCCACGGGCAAGCTGCTGGACAACAACAAGAACCCCTCGCCCAAGACCGGCCAGCTGGACAACCGCGGCAGCCAGTTCTATCTGGCCATGTACTGGGCCCAGGAACTGGCCGCGCAGACCAGCGACGCAGAGCTGGCCGCCAAGTTTGCGCCCCTGGCCAAGCTGCTCACCGAGAACGAGCAGAAGATCGTGGACGAGCTGAACGCCGTGCAGGGCCAGCCTACCGACATCGGCGGCTACTACATGCCCGACGTCGCCAAGCTGGACGCCGTGATGCGCCCCAGCAAGACGCTGAACGACGCGCTCAACACGGTGAAGTAAGCGGTGAAGCGGCCCCCGGGTCGCTGAACGCCTGA
Organism: uncultured Verminephrobacter sp.; assembly: GCA_964466605.1. Taxonomy (GTDB): domain Bacteria; phylum Pseudomonadota; class Gammaproteobacteria; order Burkholderiales; family Burkholderiaceae_C; genus Acidovorax. Next base: position 10,560 of record CAYXSL010000152.1, on the reverse strand, counting down.
GCTTGCGCAAGGCGTCCAGCACCCGCGCGAAGGGAGCGCTGGTGGTTTTTAGGCAAAAAAGGCCGCCACCGCGCGACCATCAAGCGAATAAAGCTATACATTTGATAGCAAATAGCCCAAGGGCCCCGCCGGAACGCGGGGCCCTTTGTTTTTTGGCATGCTGGGCCGCTGTTGGGCCGTTGTTGGATCGCTGTGGGACCCTTCAGGCCTGTGGTTCAAGGCCGGTCCCGGTCCACCACCCGGCTGGCCAGCGGCGCAGGCACATAGGCGGGCAAGAAGGCGCAGCCCTTGCCAAACTCGGCCTCGTAGGCAGCACACCGCTGGGCGATGCCTGCGGGCGTGGGCTTGGCACCCTCGCCTTCGTTCACCCAGCGCAGCAGCGCCGCCATCAGCGTGGGATAGGTGGGGTCACTCAGGTAGCTGTGGCCGCTGTGGCGCGTGAAGGTCTGCACCAGGCGCGCGCCGCTGCCCGCCTTGTCCATGGTGGCCTTGAACTGCGCGTCCAGCTCGACAAAGGCCGTGGGGTCGTCCACGCCCTTCACGGTGAGCACGGGCACGGGGATCTGGCCGGTCGGGTCCGTGTCGGCGGCAAAGCGTGCCACGGCCTGCGGGTCGGCACGGTAGCGCAGCACGCCCGCATTGAGCGCCGCATCGTCCGCCGACCCCTTGTAGACCGCACCTACATTGCCAAACGGGCTCGCGCCGCCGGTGCGGTGCTGCACCACGTCGCGGTAGTGGAAGGTCGCCCAGTTCATGTGGCCGGCGATGGAGTTGGCCGGAATGCGCAGCACATCCACCAGCGTCTGCACCTTGCGTTGCTGCTCGGGCGTGCGCTCGGCTGCGGGCTTGTTCAGCGCCAGGCATTCGTTCAGGCGCGCCGCCAGGTCGGCCTGGGTCATCGCGGCGTCGCGCGGCAGGCCGGTGTTCAGCGGGTACTGCGCCTCGGTGGGCCGGGGGTGGTTGTGGCAGAGGTACTGGTAGACCACGCGCAGGTCGGTGCGCACGTCGTACGAGCGGCTGCCGCCCGCGAGCACGCCGCTGGTCAGCAGCACGGCGTCGTACGGGCGCTTGCCGTCGGCCGTGCGCTGGAACATCTCGGCCCCCTTGGCCGCCACGCTGGCGCCCCACGACTGGCCGTGCAGGATGGTGCGCTGCGGCTGGGCCACATGCTGCACAAAGATCTGCCGCAGGCGCTCGGTGTCCTCGGCGGCGGCGCGCACCTCCACGCCGCCCTGGCGGAAGGTGCTGCCCGCCCAGGCATAACCCGCTCGGACCATGATGGACCAGCGCTCCAGGTCCTCCACCGCGCGCTCGGCCTTGGGCGCGCCCAGCGTGGGCCCGCCGTGTGCGTGCAGCACCAGGTGGCCGTTCCACTTCTGCGGAATGGCAATGAGGTAATAGGCCCCGGCCGAGTCCTGGCCCGCCAGGCAGCGCGCGATGGGCGCCAACTCCTTGGGGCAGGCCGCCGCCACAGGCGCCGCCTCGGCCGTGGCCGCAGGCGGGGGGGTGGTGGCCATGGGTGCGCAGGCCGCCATCGCCAGGCAGGCCCAGCCCGCGAGGGCCCAGCGGGGCCCCCGGGACACGAGGTGCAAAAAGGGTGGCAGGGAATGGGGCTGCAGTGCAGTCATGGCGGGGGTGTCTCCTGAAAGGTTCTTGGCGGTGCGAGCCGGATGCCGCTGCATCGTAGAAACCGGCTTCCAATACGTCAAATAGGCAAAAATGGCCCCGGCGATACGATTTACATATGACCACCCTCCCAGCCACCCGCAGGCACTGACATGGACATCCGCCAGTTGCGCTACTTTCTGGCCGTGGCCGAGGCCGGGCACATGACCCGCGCGGCCGAGCTGCTGGGCATGGCCCAGCCGCCGCTCAGCCAGCAGATCAAGGCCCTGGAAAGCGCGGTGGGCCTGCTGCTGTTCAAGCGCCACGCCAAGGGTGTCACGCTGACCGAGGCCGGGCATGCGCTGCAGGCCGATGCCGCCCGCCTGGTGCACGACTTCGACGCGCTGCACAGCCGCATGCAGTTGCTGGCCGAGGGCAAGACCGGGCGGCTGGTAATCGCCTTCACCAGCTCGGCCGCGGCCCACGAATTCACGCCGTTTGCCCTGCGGGAGTGCCGCGCGCGCCACCCCGGCCTGGTGCTGGAGATTGGCGAAAACAACGCCGCCGAAATCACCGAGGCCGTGGCCGATGGCCGCCTGCACTGCGGCCTGCTGCGCGTACCCGTGGCGCGGCCTGCGGGCCTGGTGTTCGAGACCCTGCAGCACGAGCCCGCCATGGTGGCCCTGCCCATCGACCACCCGCTGGCACAGCGCCAGCGGCGCGGCAGACCGCTGCCCATCCAGATTGCCGACCTGGAAGGCGAGCCCATGATCCTGGTGCGCCGCCCGGGCGCGCCGGGCCTGTATGCCAACCTGCTGGCGTTGTGTGCCGAGCAAGGCGTGCGCCCCCGCGTGGTGGCCGAGGTGGCGCGCATGCTGACCAACCTGAACCTGGTGGCGGCAGGCACGGGCATTTCCGTGGTGCCTTCATCGATGCTGGGCGTGCACCGGCATGCGATTGCCTACCGGCCGCTGGTGGATGGCGGGCGGCTCAATGTACCGCTCACCCTGGTCTACCGCGCCGAGGACAACGTGGGCCCCACGGCGACGTTCACCACCCTGCTGCGCGCACTGGCAGGCGAACCACACCCGGTGGCGGTCACGGAGCCTCCACAAAAAAAGGCTGCCCGGTAGTCCACCCGGCAGCCTCTTCCTGCATCGGCGCCGCACCGGTTCGGGTGCGGCCGCCAATCATCACAACATCACCACAGCGCGGGTCAGTTGTTGCCCTGCGCAATCCCCTCGCGGCGGGGGTCGGCGCCACCGGCATAGGTGCCCGCGCCCGGGTTGCGCGACAGCAGGCCCGCGTTGCCGTTGGACCGCAGGCCGTTGAACACCGCGCCATGCAGGCCGCTGGTGAAGGTGTCGGTCTGCGCCACGGTGTGGCCGCGCGCCTTCAGGCCGTCGCGGATGGCGGCGGTGTCGATCACCGAGCCCTTTTCGATGGATGTGGTGGCGTTGGTCTGCGCGCCAAAGTTGGGCAGGTTGATGGCCTGCTGCACGTTCAGGCCCCAGTCGGTCATGCCCAGGATGGTCTTGGTGGTGTACTGGATGATGGCGCTGCCGCCGGGCGAGCCAACCACACCCTCCAGATCACCTGTAGCGGCATTGAAGATGATGGTGGGCGCCATGGAGCTGCGTGGGCGCTTGCCGGGCTGCACGCTGTTGGCAATGGGGTTGCCCGCCGCATCGGTGGCCGTGAACGAGAAGTCGGTGAGCTGGTTGTTCAGCAAGAAGCCGCGCACCATCTGCAGGCTGCCAAAGCCGTTTTCGATCGTGGTGGTCATGGACACCGCATTGCCTGCGTTGTCGATGATGGACAGGTGGGTGGTCGATGGCAGGGCCAGCGAGTTGTCCAGCCCCTTGGCACCACTCACACCCGGTGGTGTGCCCGCCACGGGTGTGCCGATGCTCTTGCTCATGCTGATGAGCTTGGCGCGCTCCTTGAGGTAGTCGGCGTTGATCAGGCCCGCCTGGGGCACGCTCACGAAGTCGGGGTCGGCCACATACAGCGCACGGTCGGCATAGGCCAGGCGGTAGGCCTCGGACACCAGGTGCACCGAATCCAGCGTGTTGGGCTTCATGGCCGCCAGGTCAAAGCCCTGCAGCAGGCCCAGCGTCTGCAGCACCGCAATGCCGCCCGAGCTGGGCGCGGGCATGCCACACACGCGGTATTGCACGCGGTAGACGCCACACACGGGCTCGCGCACCTTGGGGGTGTAGCCGCTCAGGTCATCGAGCGCGAGCTTGCCGGGATTGGTGGGGTGGCCGCTGACCTTGGCCACGATGTCCTTGGCGATGTCGCCCTTGTAGAACGCGTCGGCACCGCCCGCTGCAATGGCCCGGAGGGTGGCCGCGAGTTCGGGGTTCTTGAGCAGCGTGCCCGCCGCCTTGGCCGTGCCGTCGGCGTTGAGGAAGTAGCTCGCGCCGGGCTCGCCCTGGGCCTTGATGCGCGCGGCCGATCCGGCAATCGACACGCTCATGCGCGGCGAGATCGCAAAGCCGTCTTCGCTGAGCTTGATGGCGGGCTCGAACAGGTCCTTCCACGGCAGCTTGCCATGGGCCTTGTGTGCGGCCTCGAGCATGCGCAGCACGCCCGGCGTGCCCACCGACAGGCCACCGTCCACCGCTGCCAGAAACGCCAGCGGCTTGCCATCGGCGCCGATGAACAGGTTGGACGTGGCGGCCTTGGGCGCGGTCTCGCGGCCGTCGTAGGCCAGCAGCTTGTTGGCGCCCTTGTCAAAGTGCAGCATGAAGGCGCCGCCCCCAATGCCCGAAGACTGCGGCTCCACCAGGTTCAGCACCATCTGCACCGCAATGGCGGCATCGGTGGCTGTGCCGCCCTTGGCCAGGATGTCCACGCCCGCCTTCACCGCCAGCGGGTTGGCCGCCGCCACCATGTCCTTGTTGGCATAGCTGATGGCCTTGGGCGTGTAGCCCGAGGGCGGCTCGGGTGGCACGTACTGCTCGACGGGTTCGGGCGTAGCCACCGGCGTGGCGGGGCCATCGCTGCCGCCACAGGCCGCCAGCACCGCCAGTGCGGCGATGCTCAGGCCCAGGGCATAAGGTTTGCGTCGGAAAACAGAAGCCGTCATGGGTGAAAGTCCTTGGAAGAGAAGGAAAGGAAAGGTGGACACAGAGCACGCCGCACCACGTGGGTGCCCGGCCCCGGACTGCAGCACTTGGACCGCAGATTCCGTGCCAGAGATGCCCGTCCAGTATGTGACACCCGCATGAAAATCATTTTGCTTTTATGCCCCGTATATCGCCAAATACGAGAAACGATTTTTCATATCTGCCGTGAAACAGAATCTGGATTCCATTGACCGCCAACTGCTGGCCTTGCTGCAGCAGGACGCCGAAACCCCGCTGGCCGAGCTGGCGGATGCGGTGAACCTCTCCAACACCCCGTGCTGGCGCCGCATCCAGTGGCTGCGCGAGAAGGGCTACATCACGCGCCAGGTGGCCCTGGTGGACCCGCGCAAGGTGAATGTGGGCGTGACGGTGTTCGTGGCGATGAAAACCAGCCAGCACCACCAGCAGTGGTTCGACACCCTGCGCGACGTGGTGATGGGCATCCCCGAGATCGTCGAGTTCTACCGCATGAGCGGTGACGTGGACTATCTGCTGCGGGTGGTGGTGCCCGACATCCGCGCCTACGACGCGGTCTACAAGCGGCTCACGCAGGCGGTGGCGCTGTCGGATGTGAGTTCGAGTTTTGCGATGGAAGAGATCAAGTTCACCACCGCGCTGCCGCTGAACTACGCGCAGTAGCCACCCTGTGGGCTGCCGCCTGCGCGATACCCGGATCAGTACTGGCCCATGTAGTCGCGCTTGCCCAGCTCCACGCCGTTGTGGCGCGCAATGGCGTAGGTCGCGTTCACATGAAAGAAGAACTGCGGCAGGCCGTAGTGCAGCAGGTAGTGTTCGCCCACAAACTGCTTTTCGCGCGGCGTGCCGGGCTGGATGGTGATGGCGCGCGTGGCGGCATCGGCAAACGCGGCCTGCGGCAGGCCTTCGATGAACGCCAGCACGGTGGCGATGCGCTCGTTCAGCTCGGCAAAGCCGGGGCGCTCGGCGTCGGGGAAGGACGGCACCTCCACACCGGCCAGGCGCGCGGCCACGCCCTTGGCAAAGTCGCAGGCAATCAACACTTGGCGCGCCAGGGGGAACATGTCGGGGAACAGCCGCGCCTGCAGCAAGGCGTCGGGCTCGATCTTGCGCGCCGTGGCATGGGCCTCGGTCTTGGCGAGCACGTCTTTCAAAGAGCCCAGCATCTGGCGGAAAACGGGGATGCTGGCGTTGTAGATGGGGTGGGTCATGGGGGGTCCTGGGAAGGGTTGGAGTGGGCTGCGCGCCGGGAGCCCGGCACAGCCGCCGTGATTGCAACACAAGCCCGCTCCGCGCGTTGGACGGGGCGCAGAACCCCTGGCGCGCCCGGCCTGTAGCCGCGCCTCCCCGGCCCCTCCGGTCAGGCTGCGGATGCCACGGGCCGCATGGCCCGCGCCGCCACGCCCACGCCCACCAGCGCTGCCGACACCACGCTCAGCACCAGCGTGAAGGCCGAGCCATAGAAGATGCCCGAGGTCATGCCATGGTCCAGCATGGCGCCAAACGCGGGGGCCGCGAGGCAAAAGCCCAGGTCCAGCCCCGAATACACCGTGCCATACACCCGGCCCGTGGCACCGGGCGGGGCCGCGCGCTTGATGAGCATGTCGCGCGAGGGGCCCGCCAGGCCCGTGCCCAGCCCGGCCACCGAGGCCACGGCCACCGCCGCCATCCCGGGCAAGAAACCCAGACCCACCACCACCAGCAGCACCGCCGAGCCCAGCAGGCACACCGAGATGATCTTCTCGAGCCGCTGCACACGTCCCACCAGGAACCCGCCCACCAGCATGCCGGCCGCCCCACACAGCATGTAGCCCGTGACCACCATGGCCGTGATGCTCAGCGGCAGGCCGTACATGGACTGCAGCGCGGGGCTGGCGAAACTCTGGATGGCGCTCAGTGCGCAGGTGCTCCAGAAGAAAAAGGAGAAACACAGCCACACCGAGGGCAGCTTGAGGAAGGCCATGGGGTGCTCGGGCTTGGCCGCCCCTGCCCCGCCCTTGCCCTGGTGCGCCCAGGTGCCCTGGCGGTCGTCCAGCGCGTCGCGGTTCCAGACCATGATGGCCAGCACCACCAGGGCGAACAGCCCCCCGCACAGGCAGGCCGTGCGCCACGAGCCCGTGGCCGTGGCAATGCCCGCCATGAACACCGGCGCCGTGGCCCAGCCCAGGTTGCCGCTGATGCCGTGCACCGAAAAGCCATGCCCCAGGCGCTGCGGCGACACGCGTTTGTTCAGGATGGTGAAGTCCACCGGGTGGAACGGCGCATTGCCCAGACCGGCCAGCGCGGCCGCCAGCAGCAGGCCCCAGTAGCCCTGCGCCGTGCCCGCCGCCAGGCCTGCCGCCGCAAAACTCGACAGCGCAAAAAACATCACCGGCCGCGCGCCCACGCGGTCCACGATGAAGCCGGACAGCGCCTGGCCTACGCCCGAGATCACAAAAAACACCGACACCAGCAGCCCCAGCTCGGAGTAGCTGAAGCCGAACTCGCCGATCAGCCACGGAAACAGCGGCGGCAGCAGCATGTGGAAGAAATGTGAGCTGCCATGGGCCAGGCCGACGAGGCCAATGGTGCGGGCGTCCTGCCGCAACGGGACAGGGTTGGCAAGGGTGCCAGAGGAAGAGGAAGCGGTCATGGGCTGATCTTAGGCAGGGCGCCCCCGGCAGGTTTACGATAGGCAGACAACTTTTGTCGCAAACATGCCAAACCCGCGCGCCCTGCCCACCGAGCCCACCGAACCGGTGGTGGAACACTTTGCCGCCCAGGTCGTGCCGCGCCCCCAGGCCGGCAAGCCACGCGGCCTGTCGTATGTGGACTCGCTCACACCCGAGCTGTTTGTGCCCACCCCCGCCCGCCCGGTGCGCGCCAAGCTGCGCTGGCTGGCCGCCGACACGCAGGTGATGCCGCACAGCCACCCCTGGGCGCAGGTGGCGATATCGACCACGGGTGTGATCCGGCTCACGGTGAACCACGGCACCTACATCGTGCCGCCCTCGCGTGCGCTGTGGATTCCGCCGGGCGTGGAACATGCCGTGACCATGGTGGAAGACGCGGACCTGCGCACGCTGTACTTCCACCAGCCCCGGGGCCGCTGCGGCCCCGGCGTGCCGCGCGACCAGGAAGACGCCTGGCGCCAGTGCCGCGTGCTGGAGGTGTCCGACCTGCTGCGCGCCCTGGTGCGCGAGATGCCCACCGCACCCGACGGCGGCCCCGCGATCAGCACCGCTGACCTGCGGCGCGAGCAGCACCTGAGCGCCCTGGTCAAAGGCGAACTGGCCCGCGCCGCCGCCGTGAAGCTGGGCGTGGACCTGCCCCAGGACAAGCGCCTGCGCCATCTGTGCGAGGCCGTGCTGGCCGACCCCACGCGCCACGACACCCTGGCCGACTGGGCGCAGGACACGGGCGCCAGCCCCCGCACCGTGGCGCGGCTGTTCCGCTCCGAGCTGGGCAGCACCTTCACCCAGTGGCGCCAGCAGGTCATTTTGGCCAAGGCCGTGTCGCTGGCCGCTGGCCGCATGCCCATGGGCCAGATCGCCGCCGAGCTGGGCTACAGCGCGAGCGCCTTCAGCGCCATGGTGCGCAAGTCGGTGGGGCAGCCGCCGGGGCGGTTTCTGGGGCAGCAGCAGCCCTCCCCTGCGCCAGCGGCGCTGCGGTAGGGTCTCGGGCCCAGAAATCCAAAGAAAATAGGCCGTTACCGCGCTCTGGTCATGCGTTTTAAGCTATTAATAATATAGCACTCAGCACCTGCAGGCTCTGGCCCTTGTACCGTCCTGCCCGTGGGGCCGCTCAGCGGTTCACCGGCCCACACAGCCCCGCACCCGGCGCACGCGCCCATTGCTCGGCCCAGGCCCACACCTGCTGCACGCCGTCCCTCCCGGGCTGCTGCAGGCCGTGGTCGGCGCCTTCGATGCGCCGCGCGCAATAGGGCGCGGTGCGCAGGGCCGCCAGCGTCTCAAAACGCGTGTAGGCCACGGCGGGCACCAGCGCGTCGTCACCGCCCCACACCTGCAGCAGCGGCCAGGGGCTGCGCAGCAGGGGCAGGGCCAAAGGCCAGCTCCACAGGTCGCGCCAGTAGCCCAGGCTGCGCCCCTGCACCACCACGCTGTCGTGCGGAGCACCCGCCACAATCTGCGCCAGCGCGGCCCAGTCGCCTGCCACACCCAGGCGGCGGGCCTGCAGGGCCCCGGCCTCTTGCGGGTCCAGCCCGCTGGAGCCGATGAGCACCAGGCCGGCGAGCTGCGGCACCTCGGGCGCGAGCGCGGGCAGCAGTTCGGCCCCTTCGGAGATGCCCACCAGCAGCTGCGGCAGCGCGGGCTGCCCCTGGCGTTGCAGAGCATCGGCACGCAAGGCCGCACGGGCGTGTGCAAGCCAGGTGGAATGCCGGTCGCGCGACACAAAGTCGTGCGGGCAGTCTGCGGGCGCAGTGCGGTCGCCGGGGCTCACTCCGGGCTTGTGCAGCACCAGCACCTGGGCGTGCAGCAGCCCGGCAAAGTAGCGGTCGGCCAACGATCCCAGGCCCGCACAGCCCGAGCCGGGCAGCACGATCACCCGGTAGCGCAGGGGCGGCACCCGTTCGCTGCGCTGCAGGGCCCGAAGGACCTCGCCGTGTTCGCCGGGCAAAACCAGGGGCTCAAAGTGGCCCGAGGGGGCCGCAGTCGCAGGCGCAACAGGCCCAGGGGGCTGGGCAACGGCCGTGGGCTGGGCCACCGCCGCTCCCACAGCGGCGGCCAGCACTGCCCCTGTGGCCCACCGCCACGCGCCCAACAAAAAGGCCAGCACGGGGCTGGCCTGGCGCGATGGGGATGGTGCGACGAAGCAGTGCGCCACGGCGTACAACACCCCAAAGAGCTGCGTTTACTTGAGGATCAGCACCTGCTCGGGCTGCTGCGGCTGCGGCACGGGCATGGGCTGGCCGCCTTGCTGGTACACCGGCGGCGGGCGCACGCCGCGCGCCAGGTTGGCGTCGGTGTAGCCCAGTTGCCCGGCGAGCTGGTGGTACACGTCCTGCGCCAGCGACAGCGAGGTTTCGCGCATCACCTTGGCGCGGTTGGGCGGGGCGATGTCGCCACGGATCGACAGGATCTTGGTGTCGTTGCCTTCGCCCTGGGCGGAGAACGCGGCCTTGATCTCGTAGGTCTTGGTGTTGATGAGCGAGAAGTCGGCCAGCAGCTGCAGGCCGTACTGGCGCGTGGCGCTGGTGGTGCCTTGCAGGGGCGAGAGCGCGTCGGTGAAGTCGATGCTCGACACCACGCCGAACAGCACGTAGTCGGCGCCATTGAACTCGCCCTTCTTGATGCGGCTGATCACATCGGCCACCTGGGGCTGCGCCTGGGGCGTGGCCATCTTGCCGCCCTGCACCTGGTTGAGCACCTGCTCAGCCTTGCTCGGCTGGGGCTTGCCGGCATCAAAGCCCTTGCCCTGGATCAGGCGGAAGTAGGTGCCCTGCAGGATCGCGCCCTTGATGTCGTTGGTGTAGCCACCCAGCTCGCGCTGCTCGATGTAGCTGTAGCGGCCGGCCACGTAGGTACCGCTGGCCTGCTCGGAGGCCTGCATCGACTGCTGGCCCGAGTGCGAGCCCGAGCCGCCATACACGCCATGGCTGTAGCCACCGCTGTGGCTGCCCTGCGCGCTCATCTGGCTGCTGCGCTGATACTGGCCGGCCATGAAGTATTCCGACACGCGCTGGGCATAGGCCAGGTCGGTGACGGCGATTTTGGGCGCTGCGTTCTGGGCGTGGGCGGCGGTGCCCCAGGCCAGCGACGTGGCGGCCAGCACGGCCAGGGCCGCGCTCAGGGTGGTTCTGCGTTGCATGTGGATGCTCCTTATGCGCTGAAATTCGGTGATGGAT
>CAYXSL010000151.1:0-11155 GCA_964466605.1 uncultured Verminephrobacter sp. | reverse complement strand
GGCAGACGCCCTCTCCGCCATATGCATAGTTTCTGAGCCATTCAGCGCTTTGAAAACGCAAAAAAATCCCCGCTTGCCGGGGATTTTTCATTTCTGCTGCATACATCCCGCCGCAGCTAATCACTCACCACCACACAGCCCGTCCGTGCATCTGCGCATTCGCCAGCACGGACAAGCAGCACATGCCCGGGAGCCCCTTCGGGCCGCCCGAGCAGCACCGTCCTTCATTTACTGCTTGCGCAGCAGCGTCTTCAGCACGTTCTGCAAACGCCGGGCGCTGGCAGCGTCGCTGGCACTGGCCAGCACACGGGCAGCGTCCTGACCCCAGGTCTGGGCCGGGGCGGGGTCGTTGCGGCGCGTCAGCAGCTGCAGCTGCAGCATGCGCCGGGCAGCGATGTGCTCTGCGGGCGTGGGGGCTTCGGCGGCCATTTCCAGGCGGAGCAACGCTTCGGAGGCATCGCCCTGGGGTGCGGCGGACAGTGCCTGGGCCCACGCGGCGCGCACGGATGCCGTCACGCGGCCACCCAGGTCTTGAGCGCTTGGGACCTGGGACGGATCGCGCTTGTCCCACGCCGTGAGAAGCTGGGTCAGGGTTTCACCGTGGGCCTGGGCTGCCAGCTTTTTCAGTGCCAGCTGAGCATGCTCCATGGCGTCACGCTGTGCCCTGAAAGCCGCATCGCCCAGGCGGGGACCGCGGTCTTCGTGAGCAGGACGCTCGCCCATGCGGCCGCCACGATCATTGCGCTCGCCAAAACGGCCTTCGGTGCGCGGGCCACGGCCTGCATCACGATCGCCAGGGCGGCCATCGCGGCGGTCACCCGGCCGCGCACCACGGCCAGGAGCTGCCGGTGCGTCTTTTTTCATGCCGGGGCGGTCGTCGCCACGCACAGCCACCACGGGGCGGGCCGGCTTGGGGGGCGCAACAGGGGCCGCAGCAGGTGCGGCAGCTTCGCCATCTGCCGTCGCCTCGCTCGCCTGGGCATCCGCCGCCGCAGGGGCCTCGCCCCCAACAGCCTGCTCTGCAGGCGCGGCTGCGCTTTGTACAGCCTCCGCCTTCTGCGCGGAAGCTGCTGCTTCGGCCGCCTGGGCCTGACCGCGCAATGCAGCCTCCAGCGCCTGCACGGCGGCACGGATCTGCTGCGCATCGCCCGTGGCATTGGCAGCTTCCAGGGCTTTGGAGGCGTCCAACACCGCGCGGTCGCGTGCGCTCAGTTCGGTGGCCGCCTTTTCACGGTCGGCCGACTTGCGATTGAACGCTTCGTCAATGGGTTTGCGGAAAGCATCCCACAGCTTTTGCTCGTGCTTGCGATCCAGCGGCACGGATTGCGCCTCGGCTTGCCAGCGTTGCTGCAGCGCCTTGACCGCATCGATGCGCAGCGTGGGCGCTGCGCCCAGTGCCGTCGCTTCATCGATCATGGCGTGACGGCGTGCCAGGCTGTCTTTTTGAGCGGCTTCCAGTGGTGCGGCGGCCAGGGCAATGGCCTGCTTCCACTGCGGCTGCAGCTCGGCAAACAGTTTTTCGCCCACATGGCCGCCCTCGCGCCAGCGGTCACCAAACTGGTACAGGGCCCGGTTGATGCCCTTCCAGTCGGTCGATGCGGCGTGTTCCTGTGCCCAGGCCTTGACCTCTTCGATCAGCGCCAGGCGCTGCGCCTTGTGCTCAGCCGCTTCGCTGCGGATCTTGTCGAGCCAGGCCTCGACGACCTTGTGCGCCGCGTTACAGGCTTCGTCGAATTTCTTCCACAAGGCATGGTTGGGGGCGCCGCCCTGGTCTGCCTGCTTCCATTGGTCACGCAGGTTGCGCAGGGTCTCCTGCATCTTGCGGCCCCCCAGGGCCTGCCCTTCGGGGCGATTGAGCAATGCCTCGGCCTTGGCGACGAGGTCTTCGCGCACCTGGTCGGCGCTCCAGCGCTGCCAGCCCTCCAACTCACCCGCAGCCACCAGTGCGGTGTGCACCTGCTGCTCCAGCGCGTTGTCGATGTGTTTGCCATGCACCTTGAGCACGGCCCGCAAAGCAGCGGCAGCACCGGCACTGGCTTTGCCATGGCCTTCGGCAGTTTCCTTTTCCAGCGTTGCCAGGGCTTCGCGCACCACCTGTGCGGCCTTCTCCAGCACTTCAGCGGCCACCTTGGGCTTGGGGGCCCGTGCAGGTTTGGCCGCAGCCGCAGCGGCGGCCGCCTCGGTAGGCAGGCCCCGCGCGGCACGCAGCTCGTCGGCCCACACGGGTACCGGGGGCAGAGGCGCAGCAGCATCTTCGGCAGCGGCGGCCGCCTGGGCCACGGCGGGCTGGAAGGCTTCCCACACCACCAGCAACTGGGTGCGCGAGGCATCCAGCAGCGGTGGGAAGCGGGCTTCCACGCTCACCCAGCTGGCGTCCCCGGTCAGTTCCTGGGCCTGCTCCTGCCAGCGTGCGACGTCGGCGCGCAGCAGTTCGAGTGCCGCATGCGCATCGCGCCAGGGCTTCGTAGACAAGACTTCGATGCGTTGTGCAAGCAGCACAGCGGCCTCGCGCTGCACCTGCACGCGGTGTTGCAGGTCTTCGATGACCTTCACGCGGTCAGCGACCTGCACCTTGAGCAGCGACAGCGGTTCGCGCGACAAGGGCGCACCGGCCTTGGCCGCATCACGCTGCCAGGCCAGGGCGTCCGCAATATTGAGCTTGGGGGCGGCCAGCAGCGCCTGGGCTTTTTCAGCCCATTCAGCGGCGATCGCTTCCTGCCCCTTGGCGCGGCGGATTTCATCCAGACGCTCGCGCACGGCACGGGCGGCGCCCTTGTCGCGGCCGCTCAGCTCCTTGAAGACTTCCTGCAGCTGTTCGGGCGCGGGCTGGGTGGCCAGCCAGTCACGGATGCGGGAGGCGCGCTCGCCAGACGTGGCGGCAGAAAAAGCGCCACCGGTCAGCGCGTCGAGCGGATGCGGCTCTTGGGTTTTGGCCGGGGCCGGATTCACTTCAGGTGCGTCGGACATTTTGCTGCGGGAAAAAAATGGAAACATGGATCCAATGGATAACGAAGGCGCCCCTGGCGCATTGCCAACAGGGGGCCTGCCACGGCAAGCGCACTGCATGCATGCCGGGGCAACAAAGGGGCTATTTTCACCGGGTTCTGAGCGGGCGCCTTTGCGTGCGCCACACCAACCTTCAACAGGTGATCTGGCACAAGGCTTGGACAGGCGGCAGACAGGCTGCGGCCCTCTATGGGAGCCCCGCTCCAGTGCAGGCGAACAGTCGCCCCACCAGGGACAGCCCCCATTATCTATATATAGACGCCAATGCCCAATGCCCAAGGGGTCCAGCACAAACAAGAAAGCCCGGCGGACAAGGCCTCATGGCCTGCCCACCGGGCTTGACGGCTGACACAACGGTCTTTGCCATCGGTCGCGATACGGAGATGAAGGTCCGCATGGCGAGGAGGCAAGGGATTGCCCCCAGGGGTTGCCTTGGAAGCGGCATCTGCTGCACCTTGGCACTGAATGCCCTCGGAGGGAGATTTCGCTTCTTCTGGCGATGCCTGAAATCTACAGGCGCCTCCACCTTACCAAAGTCGCTCCCGGGGCTCAAATCGGATTCTCAATGACGGCCGGATGGCCGATTGAATTTGACACGAGGGCGTCACAACCACCACCCGCCCCAGGTGCTCTCGAGCCCCTCCAAGATCGCAAAAACTGTGATTTTTTACATATTTTTCATAATTTAAGTGTCTAACAAATTCAATTGTTAGTATTGACTATGAATTTAGAGAGCTTCTAGAATCCGCCAGCCCCAAAAACGGGCTAGTAAAAACCCCAACCCGCTGCCGAACCCGGCTAAGTCAAACCAGGCGACAAGCACTCCACAGACGTGCAGCCCGGACTTGATGGCGTACCAATCCAGGCGACTTGCCGGGAAGGTGCAGTCCCAGCGACTGCTCCAAGCTCCCGCTGCGCCTCAGAAAGGAAGAGCTATGACAGCGTCAGGAAAAATAGTCTCCGGCGTACGAACCTTCGTGGCCGATGTGACCGAAGGTTTTCTTGAAATCACCCACAACAGCTTTGCCCTCATCGGCCTGGCCGTTGCCTTCATCATCATTGCCCTCACGGCCCGGCCCGACCTGCGCCAGGCTGGCGAAGAGCGTCTCATGGGCTGGCTGCAGGCCCGCCAGGTGGAAATGCTGGGCATGCCCATCGAGCCCGAAGCCAGCGAGCGCGCCACGGCCGCCAACCCCAAGGACCTGCCCAAGGAGCAGGCCGCAGTGGCGTTCTGGCTCAGCAAGAAGTACCGCGTGGCGCCCGAGCCGCTCAGCGTGCTGGTGGCCGAGGCCTATGAGATCGGCACACGCGCCAAGATCGACCCCACGCTGATCCTGGCCATCATGGCCATCGAGTCGAGCTTCAATCCGTTTGCGGAGAGCGCCGTGGGCGCCCAGGGGCTCATGCAGGTCATGACCCGTGTGCACACAGACAAGTACCAGAGTTTTGGCGGTCACTTTGCGGCCTTCGACCCGGTGAGCAACCTGCGCGTGGGCGTCAAGGTGCTGCAGGAATGTATTGCGCGCGCTGGTTCCGTCGAAGGCGGCCTGCGCTATTACGTGGGCGCCGCCAACATGCCCGACGATGGTGGCTACGCAGCCAAGGTGATGGCAGAGCATTTCCGTCTGCGCCAGGTCGCCAATGGCCGGTCCATGCCTTTCAACCCGCCCCCGTCGCTGTCCACGCAGGCACCTGTGCAGAGCATTCCGGCTGCCGCCCCTCGCACGCCCCCCACGGCAGCAGCGGACAAGGTGGCCCTGCTGTCGGGTCTTTGAATCCCGCAGCCCACCCGGAATTTGTGCAATGCACCTGGTAGGTGCACGCCACCGTGTCGGCTACACTAGCGAAGTACGCGACTGGCGATAGGCGCAGCAACCGCACAGGGTGCTGCCGCTGACGTGGAAACCGGCAAGGGCCTGCCCCTTGTAAACCACTGGGAAGCGTGCCGCACGGGGTCTACCCGCTGCGTTCAGCCGTTCGCCTGGGCAGCCCTTGTTTCAAGGGACACAAGTTCTTAGGACTGCCAAACCATGTACGACCGCAATATTCTTGTCGAACAAACCGACCCCGAACTCTTTGCCGCCATCCAGGCTGAAAACGCCCGGCAAGAGCACCACATCGAACTGATCGCCAGCGAGAACTACGCCTCCCCCGCCGTGATGTGGGCGCAGGGCACCCAGCTCACCAACAAGTACGCCGAAGGCTACCCTGGCAAGCGCTACTACGGTGGCTGCGAGCACGTGGACGTGGCCGAGCAGCTGGCCATCGACCGCGTGAAGAAGATCTTCGGCGCCGATGCCGCCAACGTGCAGCCCCACTGCGGCGCGTCCGCCAACGAGGCCGTGTTCCTGGCCTTCCTCAAGCCCGGCGACACCATCATGGGCATGAGCCTGGCCGAAGGCGGCCACCTGACGCACGGCATGCCGCTGAACATGTCGGGCAAGTGGTTCAACGTGGTCAGCTACGGTCTGGACAAGAACGAAGCCATTGACTACGACGCAATGGAAGCCAAGGCGCGCGAGCACAAGCCCAAGCTGATCGTGGCCGGCGCCTCTGCCTACAGCCTGCACATCGACTTCGCCCGCTTTGCCAAGATCGCCAAGGAAATCGGCGCGATCTTCATGGTGGACATGGCCCACTACGCGGGCCTGATCGCCGCCGGTGTGTACCCCAACCCCGTGCCCCACGCCGACGTGGTCACCAGCACCACCCACAAGAGCCTGCGCGGCCCCCGTGGCGGCATCATCCTGATGAAGGCCGAGCACGAAAAAGCCATCAACAGCGCCATCTTCCCCGGCCTGCAAGGCGGCCCGCTGATGCACGTGATCGCCGCCAAGGCCGTGGCCTTCAAGGAAGCGATGCAGCCCGAGTTCAAGGCCTACCAAGAGCAAGTGGCCAAGAACGCCAAGGTGGTGGCAGAGACGCTGACCGCACGCGGCCTGCGCATCGTGTCGGGCGGCACCCAAAGCCACGTGATGCTGGTGGACCTGCGCGCCAAGGGCATCACGGGCAAGGAAGCCGAGGCCGTGCTGGGCGCCGCCCACATGACCATCAACAAGAACGCAATCCCCAACGACCCTGAAAAGCCGATGGTGACCAGCGGCGTGCGCATTGGCACCCCCGCCATGACCACACGCGGCTTCAAGGAAGAAGAAGCCCGCATCACGGCCAACCTGATTGCTGACGTGCTGGACAACCCCCGCGACGAGGCCAACATCGCCGCCGTGCGCGCCAAGGTCAACGCCCTGACCGCACGTTTCCCGGTCTACCGTTAAGCAAGCCGGTCCTGGAAGTCCATGAAGTGCCCCTTCTGCAGCCACCTCGAAACGCAAGTCGTTGAAACGCGGGTGTCTGAGGATGGGGTCTTCATCCGCCGCCGCCGCCAGTGCGGCGCGTGCGACAAGCGCTTCACCACCTACGAGCGGCCGGAAGTGAACTTCCCGGCCATCGTCAAGAAGGACGGCCGCCGCATTGACTACGACCGTAGCAAGCTGCTCGGCTCGTTCAGCCTCGCATTGCGCAAGCGCCCGGTGAGCACGGAGCAGATCGACAGCGCCATCGAACGCATCGAAGAAAAGCTGCTCAATCTGGGCCAGCGCGAGGTGCTGTCGGGTCGCATCGGTGAACTTGTCATGCGCGAACTCAAGAAGCTCGACAAGGTGGCCTACATCCGCTTTGCGAGCGTCTACCGCAGCTTCGAAGACATCGACGATTTCCGCGCCATGGTCGATGAAGTGCGCAAGTAGGTAGCTGCCAGGCCAGGCGGCGGGGCCGTTTCCACCCGGCCTACCGGGCATGGACTTCAAGCCTTTTGGGAGCCTGCCGCGCGCCCACCATGCCTTGATAGCTATCAATAGCATAGCAACCAACCAGCCCCAGAGCTTCTCAACTGATTCCGCCAGCAGCGCTGTCACCAAGGCTACAGGACACAACGCTCCTGAAACAATAGCTGCAAAGGCATACTGGACGCGCGCAAACGGCATTTTTTGCCTTATATTTTTCACCCGTACACGCGGCACGCCCTGCGCCCGTGCCTGACAATCGCTGCGGTGAAACCACGCCACTTCCTGCAGCTGGTGCTGCTGTCTGCCCTGTGGGGCGCCTCGTTCCTCTTTATCCGCATTGCCAGCCCCGTGCTGGGCCCCAACGTGATGGCGGCCCTGCGCATCGGGCTGGCCACGCTCACGCTGATCGGCATCATGCGCGTCGCCAACGAGTCCTGGCCCTGGCGCCACTGGCGCGAGCTGTTCGGGCTGGGCACGCTCACCGTCGCCCTGCCCTTCTTGCTGTACGCCTGGGCGGCCTTGCATTTGCCAGCGGGCTACAGCTCGCTGCTCAACACCATGGCCGTGCCGTTTGGCGTGATCGCTGCCGCATGGATGAAGGAAGACACGCTGAGCGCGCGCAAATGGCTGGGCTGCCTCTGCGGCTTTGCGGGCGTGGCGCTCATCGTGCAGCTGGGCCCCGTGCAGCCCACGCCCGCCCTTCTGCTGGCGGCTGCAGCCTGTGTGGCGGCATCGGCCTGTTATGGCATCTCGACCACCTGGATGAAACGTGCCACCCAGCGCATGTCCCCGCTGTCGATTGCCGCAGGCATCCATGCTGCCGCCCTGGTGCTGTTGCTGCCGGGCGCGGCCTGGAGCCTGCCCGAGGCGCGCTTCACGCCGGGCGCCCTGGCTGCCGTGGCCGTGATGGGCATCGTGACTTCGGGCCTGGCCTACTGGCTCAATCTGCGGGTGCTCAAGCATGTCTCGCCCGTGGCCGCCATGAGTTCGGCCTTCATGATCCCGCTGTTTGGCGTGGCCTGGGGCCATGTGTTCCTGGGCGAGGCCCTGGGGCCGGGCATGCTCTGGGGCGGCGCGCTGGTGCTGGTGGCGACCGGGCTGGTCACCGGCTTCAACCCGCTGCAGTGGCTGGGGGCGCTGCGCCGCCGCAGCTGAGCCACACCACAGCTGCAGCGCGGCCCCGCCTCAGCGGCCCACGCGCGTGATGCGGTCCGTGGCGGGCGGCGCCACCGGGCTTTGCTGGCGGAAGTAGGCCTCCAGTGCGTCCAGGTCCAGCGCGCCCACCTGCCGGTCCCGGCCCTGGGTCAGCACCGTGAAGTTGTCGCCGCCGCTGTCCAGAAAACTGCTCATCACCACGCGCACCGTTTGCGCGTCGGCCAATGGCGCACCGTTCAGCACCATCTGGCTGATGCGCGCCCCGGCAGGCTGGCTCAGGTCGTAGCGGTAGCTGAAGCCGCTGGACACCGACAGCACCCGGGGCCGCTGCACCGTGTTGCCGCCGCTAGCGAACTGCTGCTCCAGCACCGCACGGATCTGCGCCCCGGTAAAGCTGCGCACCACCAGCTGGTTGCCAAAGGGCTGAACCGCATACAACTGGCCGTAACGCACCAGCCCCTGCCCATCCGGCACCAGGTCGGCACGCAGGCCACCGGGGTTCATGAAGGACAGCTGCGCACCGCCGTCTTCGGGCGCCCGCGTGGCCAGCAGCTGGGCGTCGGCCACCAGGTTGCCCAGTGCGCTCTCCAACGCCGCATTGGGCTGGCGCCGCATGGCCCCTTTGGCCTGCCCCACGGGCCGCTGGGCCAGGGGCACGGCGGCCGCGCGGTAGGTGTCGATGATCTTCTGCACGCCCGGGTCTGCCGGGAACGCGGGCACGGCCGTGGTCATGGGCACGGGGCCCTGGGCGCCGGTGAAGGCCTCGCCCTGCACCACCACGTTGCGCGCCGTCTTGCGCACCACGCGGCGGGTGCGCGTGTCCACCCGCAGCTGGATGTCGGTGAGCAGCGTGCCGTACTGGCCCGCACTGGTCAGCAAGAAGGGCTTGGCCGGGTTCACGCGGCTGTAGTCGCACACATAGGCTTGGTGCGTGTGGCCCGAGACCACCACGTCCACGGCCGGGTCCAGGCGCTCCAGGATGGGCACGATGTCGCCCGACAGGCCTGCGCAGCTGGTCTCCTGCACGCCCGCTGTGGTGCTTCCGCCTTCATGGATGGCCACCACGATCACATCGGCACCCTGGGCCTTGAGCTGCGGAATCAGCGCATTGGCCGTGGCCGCCTCGTCTTCAAACCGCAGCCCCGCCACGCCCGAGGGGCTGACCATGGTGGGTGTGGCCTGCAGCGTGAGGCCGATAAACCCCATGGTGACGGTGACGCCCCCTTCGGTGAACCGCTTGAGCCCCGTGGCGGGCAGCAGGGTGTGGCCGTCCTCCCGCACGGTGTTGGCGGCCAGCAGGCCAAACTTTGCGCCCTCAAACGGCTTGCTGATGCGGCAAGGCTCGCGGGTCGTGAATTTTTCGCAGCCCCCTTGCTGCAACCGCAGCAGCTCACGCCAGCCCCGGTCGAACTCGTGGTTGCCCACCGCATTGAAGTCAATCTGCATGCGGTTGACCGCCTCGATCGTGGGCTCGTCCAGGAAGAGTGACGACACCAGCGGCGATGCCCCCACCATGTCACCCGCCGACACCACCGCATGGTGCGGCGACTGGGCCTTGAGGGCGGCCATGGCGCTGGCGAAATACGCCATGCCCCCGGCAGGCGCCAGCACCGGGCCTGCAGGCCCCTGCACCCGGTGCGCCATGTGCGGCGGCTCCAGGTTGCCGTGCAAGTCGTTGAAGCCGATGAGGGTGATGTCGATGTGGGACGGCGCACCGCCCGCATCACCCGATGCAGGCGCGGGTGCCGTCGTGCTGCTGCAGCCCACCAGCGACAGTGCCCCAGTGGCCAGCGCCAGGCTGCCCACGGCCTTGAACAAGCGGTTGCTCATAGCGAGTGGCCGCCCCCAGAGCGGCAAAAAAAGGGATTACAGAAACGAAGCCTGGATGGGCGGCACGGGCGGCACCACATCGCCGCACTGGGCACGGTGGCGCAGGGCGTGCTCCATCACCACCAGCGCCAGCAGGGCTTCGGCAATCGGCGCGGCGCGGATGCCCACGCAGGGGTCGTGGCGGCCCTTGGTGATGACCTCGGTGCTCTTGCCGTGGATGTCGATGGACTCGCGCGGGCTGATGATGGAGCTGGTGGGCTTGATGGCAATGCTCACGTCCAGGTCCTGGCCGGTGCTGATGCCGCCCAGCACGCCCCCCGCGTTGTTGGTGCGAAAGCCCTGCGGCGTCATCGAATCGCCGTGCATCGTGCCCCGGTGCGCCACGCTGGCAAAACCAGCGCCAATCTCCACGCCCTTGACCGCATTCAGGCCCATCATGGCGTGGGCAATGTCGGCGTCGAGCTTGTCATAGAGCGGCTCGCCCAGGCCCACCGGCACGCCCGTGGCCTGCACCCGGATGCGGGCACCGCACGAATCGCCAGCCTTGCGCAGGGCGTCCATGTAGTCCTCGTACTGCTGCACATCGGCCACGGGGGCGAAAAAGGGGTTGTTGCGCACATGGTCCCAGCTCTCGAACGGGATGGGCAGCTCGCCCAGCTGCGTCATGCAGGCGCGGAACTGCACGCCATATTGCTGAGCCAGCCACTTCTTGGCCACGGCACCTGCGGCCACGGTGGGCGCCGTGAGGCGCGCCGATGACCGGCCGCCACCACGCGGATCGCGGATGCCGTACTTGTGCCAGTAGGTGTAGTCAGCGTGGCCGGGGCGGAAGCTCTCGGCGATGTTGCTGTAGTCCTTGCTGCGCTGGTCGGTGTTGCGGATCAGCAGGGCAATCGGCGTGCCGGTGGTCTTGCCCTCGTACACGCCGGAAAGGATTTCGACCGCATCGGGCTCGTTGCGCTGCGTGACATGGCGGCTGGTGCCAGGGCGGCGCCGGTCCAGGTCGGCCTGGATGTCGGCCTCGGAGAGCGGCATGCCCGGCGGGCAGCCGTCAATCACGCAGCCAATGGCCGGGCCGTGGGATTCACCAAAGTTGGTGACTGCGAATAGGGTACCGATGGTGTTGCCGCTCATGGGGCGCGATTATCCCAGAGTGGCAGCCCGGCTCCAGGCAGACTGGCCACCCGGCAAAGGGCCCTGCAGGTCT
This sequence comes from uncultured Verminephrobacter sp., assembly GCA_964466605.1. Taxonomy (GTDB): domain Bacteria; phylum Pseudomonadota; class Gammaproteobacteria; order Burkholderiales; family Burkholderiaceae_C; genus Acidovorax. Next base: position 172 of record CAYXSL010000151.1, on the reverse strand, counting down.
GGATTCAGCCGGGCAACTGGGCGGGAAACCTTGAACCGTGCTGCCGCACGCCCAGGCCCCTCCACGGCGTCAGCGGGTTGAAGGCAACAACCTCTTCAACCACCGCGTTCTTCTTCAGGCCAGTCGCGGATGTAGGCCTTGAGCATCTTGTTCTCGAAGTTCTGGCTGTCCA
>CAYXSL010000150.1:0-11214 GCA_964466605.1 uncultured Verminephrobacter sp. | reverse complement strand
CCGTGCGGATGTCTTCCATGTCCTTGGCCGTAAGGGCTGGCGCTGTGAGGCCGCCCCCCTTCTTGTTGATGCCCTTGTTGTTGGACAGCTCGCCACCTACTTTGACAGTGGTGTGCACCTCTTCGCCGCGCACCGCATCCACGGTGAGCACGATCAGGCCATCGTTGAGCAGCAACAGGTCGCCCGCCTTCACGTCGCGCGGCAGTTCCTTGTAGTCCAGCCCCACGCCATCGATGTCGCCCAGCTCGGTGCGCGAGGCATCGAGCACGAACTTGGCGCCCGGCTCCAGCTGCACCTTGCCCTCGGCAAACTTGCCCACGCGGATCTTGGGGCCCTGCAGGTCGGCCATGATGGCCACCTCGCGGCCCGCACGCTGGGCGGCAGCGCGCACGGTGGCAGCGCGGTCGATGTGGTCCTGCGCCTTGCCGTGGCTGAAGTTCAGCCGCACCACGTTCACCCCCGCTCGGATCATCGCCTCCAGCAGCGCCGGGTCGCTCGACGCAGGACCCAGGGTGGCAACAATCTTGGTGGCGCGGCGGGTAGGCATGGACATGTCTCTTTCTCTTGGTCGTTGAGGATGTAATCGAGTTTCAATTCTCACACGAAGCGGTTACATGCGGGTTACCCGCTGCGCCCGTCACCGAAGGGGGTGCGACAACAGGTGCGCCAGCATGTGCGCAACGATGGCCGCCTCCAGCCCACGGCGGGCGTAGAGCGCACCGGCCAGCAGGCCAAATGCGGTGTTGCCGACCAGCACAAACAGCACCACCTGCGGCGTCAACACCCCGGCCATGGCCTGGGCAGCTGGCAGGTGCCCCACCGCAAACAGCAGGGCGCTGAGCACCACCGCCACAGCCACCAGGGCCTTGCCGGGCTGGCCCTGCCCGCGCTGCACCACGCGCCAGCCCAGCCACAGCAGCAGGGTCATCACGCCCCAGCGCACCAGCAGCTCCTCGGTAATGCCGCCATAGAGCAGCTTGACCCCCAGCGGCACCGCACTGGCGGGGTCGGACGGCTGCAGCGCCTGCGGCGCTACCCGGGCCAACGCCCACAGCCACGCGGCGCCGGCCACGCCGCCCATCACGCCAGGGGTTACCACCGCACGCAGCGCAGGGCCCACGGGTTCACCGCCCAGCCACGCAGACAGCACCGGCGCCTGCAGCCCCACGCGGGGCGCCAGCCATACGCCGATGGCAACGGCCAGCGCCAACAGCACGGCCGTCTGCAACCCGCTGAGCAGCAGCACCGCCCACAAGGGCAAGGGCAACAAGGCCGCGTTGGCCTGCAGGGGCGGCAGCAGCGTCCAGACCACGGCCACCACACCAGGCAGGCCCAGCAGCCACAGCAGCGCCCCCAGGCGCCACCCGGGCGGGCGGGCCAAGGCCCCTTGCGCCCCGCTCATCGCATCAGGGCCTCGATCTCGTCGGCCTTGACGGGCACGCCGCGTGTGATCAGCTCGCACCCGGTGTCGGTCACGATCGCGTCGTCCTCGATGCGGATGCCGATGTTATGGAACTGCTCGGGCACCCCTTCGGCCGGGCGCACGTAGAGGCCGGGCTCGATGGTCAGCACCATGCCGGGCCGCAGGATGCGGCTGGGGCGGTTGGTGATGGTTTCGCCCGAGAGCGGGTCCTTGCGCTCGCTGGTCTGGCCGACCTCGCCGGGCTCCACATAGCTGCCGCAGTCGTGCACGTCCATGCCCAGCCAGTGGCCGGTGCGGTGCATGTAGAACTGGAAGTAGGCGCGCTGGTCGATCACATCCTGCGCGGTGCCCACCTTGTTCTTGTCGAGCAGGCCCAGGTCCAGCATGCCCTGTGCCAGCACGGCCACCGTGGCGTCGTGCGGGTCGTTGAAACGGGCACCAGCCCTGGTGGCCGCCACGGCCGCATCCTGGCTGGCCAGCACCAGGTCGTACAGCGCACGCTGCGGGCCGGTGAACTTGCCATTGGCCGGGAAGGTGCGCGTGATGTCACTCGCGTAGCCGTGCAGCTCGCAGCCCGCGTCAATCAGCACCAGCTCGCCGTCGCGCACGGGCGCGGCATCGGCGCGGTAGTGCAGCACGCAGGCGTTGGCCCCGGCGGCCACGATGGAGTTGTAGGCGGGGTACTGCGACCCGTGCTGACGGAACTCGTGCAGCAGTTCGGCTTCCAGGTGGTACTCGCGCACATCCTCCCCGGCGCGCAGCATGCGGGCGGCGCGCTGCATCGCGCGGATGTGGGCCTGCGCACTGATGCTGCTGGCGCGGCGCATGATGTCCTGCTCGTAAGCGTCCTTGAACAGACGCATTTCATCCAGCAGCGTGCACACGTCGTTCTGTGCGGCGGGGCACAGCGCGCCGTAGCGCACACGCCCGCGCACCACGTTGAGCCAGCCCTCCACGCGTGCGGCCAGGCCGCTGTGCGTGGCAAACGGGTACCAGACGCAGGCCGTGTTTTCGAGCAAGCGCGGCAGCTTGCTGTCCATCTCGGCCGTCGAAAGCGCGGCGTCCACTCCCAGGGCAGCAGGCGCGGCGGCGGGGCCCAGGCGGTAGCCGTCCCAGATCTCGCGCTCCAGGTCCTTGGGCTGGCAGAACAGCGTGCTGCGGCCACCTTCGGCCAGCACCAGGCAGGCGCCGGGCTCGGTGAAGCCGGTCAGGTAATAGAAGTAGCTGTCGTGGCGGTACAGAAAGTCCGTATCGCGGTTGCGCGGGCGTTCGGGCGCCGTGGGGATGATGGCGATACCCCCTGGGCCCAACTGGGCAGCCAGGTGCGCGCGGCGCTGGGCGTAGACGGAAGCAGGCACGGTGGTGGTCATGGGCGGGGGTCGCAAGCAAGGGAGTTGAGTTCGGCCAGCCGCTCGGGCGTGCCCACATCGGTCCAGCGGCCGGTGTAGATCTGCGCGCTGACGCGGCCATTGTCCATCGCCCTGCGCAGCAGCGGCGCAAGCGGGGCTTGGATGCCGCCGGGGTTGCCCGGCGGGATGTCGCACCAGGGCGGCGCAAACAGCTCGGCGCGCAGTAGGGCGATGGTGCTGTAGGTGTAGCGCGGCGCAGGGTCGTCGGCGGGCAGGTTCAGCGCCAGGCCGTCGGCCGACAGGCCAAAGTCGCCGCGCAGGTTGTGGGCGGGGTTGGGCACCAGCCACAGGTGGGCCAGGTGGGTGCCGGCTGCAAAGGCCGCCACGGCGGCGCTGTCGAACACGAAGTCGGGTGCAAACACATCGCCCGCCGCGAGCCAGAACACCGGGCCGAGTTGGGGCAGCGCGCGGGCAATGCCCCCGGCGGTTTCCAGCGCTCCGCCAAAGTCCACGCCCTCGTGAGAGTATGAAATTGATAGCTGCTCAGGCTTACCAGTCGCGCGGTAAGGGCCAAAAACATCTGAAAATTGGTCGCTGATCTGGCTGCCCAGCCAGGCGGTATTGATCACCGCACGCCCTACACCCGCTTCCAGCAAAGCCTGCAGGTGCCACTGCAGCAGCGGCAGGCCCTGCACCTGCAGCAGGGGCTTGGGTGTGGTGTCGGTCAGGGGGCGCATGCGCTCGCCCCGGCCAGCGGCCAGCAGCAGGGCAGGCACTTGATGGTGGGAGGAACTCATGCAGCGGCCTCGCTCACCACGCCCCGCTGCAGCGCGTGGCGGTCCACGGCCGTGGGCTGGAACAAGGCCAGCAGCGCGTCTAGCAGCGCGTGCGCCTCGGCCGAATGGTCGGCACCGAAATTGCACACATACACATCCAGAGTCACGGCCCGCTGCTCGGGCCAGGTGTGCACACACAGGTGCGACTCTGCTAGCAAAACAGTAGCTGTCACCCCGCCAGGGCCGCGCGCAGTGGCCGGAAATTCATAAAACAACTGCCCCACGGCCTGGAGCCCGGCGGCGCGCACGGCGTCGGTGCAGGCGCCCCCCAGGGCGGCGGCGTCCAGCAGCCAGGCGCTGGCGCAGCGGCAGCCCTGGAGATCAGCGGTGAGGTGCAGTCCTTGCATGGCCCGCACTGTAGTGCATTGCCGCCGTGCCCCGGGGCGTTGCCAGGCCAATTCCAGGGCGTGAAAGCCGCCCCGGTAAAATGCCGGGTTTCCCCTGAACCACCCACCCCCGACCCCATGGCCAACACCCAGCAATCCCAACAGATGGCAAATGCAATCCGCGCATTGGCCATGGACGCCGTTCAACAAGCCAATTCGGGCCACCCCGGCGCCCCCATGGGCATGGCCGACATGGCCGTGGCCCTGTGGAGCCGCCACCTCAAGCACAACCCCACCAACCCCCAGTGGTTTGACCGCGACCGTTTTGTGCTGTCCAACGGCCACGGCTCGATGCTGCTGTATGCGCTGCTGCACCTCACGGGCTACGACCTGCCCATCGGCGAACTGAAGAACTTCCGCCAGCTGCACAGCAAGACGCCCGGCCACCCTGAAGTGGGCTACACCGCTGGCGTGGAAACCACCACCGGACCGCTGGGCCAGGGCATCACCAATGCCGTGGGCTTTGCGCTGGCCGAAAAGCTGCTGGCCGCCGAGTTCAACCGCGAAGGCCACGCCGTGGTGGACCACCACACCTACGCCTTCCTGGGCGACGGCTGCCTGATGGAAGGCATCAGCCACGAAGCCGTGTCCCTGGCCGGCGCCTGGAAGCTGAACAAGCTGATCGCCCTGTACGACGACAACGGCATCAGCATCGACGGCCAGGTCGCGCCCTGGTTTGCCGACAACACCCCCCTGCGTTTTGTGGCCAGCGGCTGGAACGTGATCGGCCCCATCGACGGCCATGACGCCGACAAGGTGGCCGAGGCTATCGTCGAGGCCAAGAAGCAGACCGAGCGCCCCACCCTCATCGTGTGCAAGACGCACATCGGCAAGGGCAGCCCCAACCGCGTGAACACCGCCAAGGCCCACGGCGAGCCCCTGGGCGCCGAGGAAATCGCGCTGACCCGCGAAGCCCTGGGCTGGACCAGCGAACCCTTCGTGATCCCCGAAGACGTGTACGCCAGCTGGGATTGCAAGGCCAACGGCCAAGGCGCCGAAGCCGCCTGGAACGAGCGTTTTGCCGCCTACACCGCCGCCTTCCCCGAGCTGGCTGCCGAGCTGACCCGCCGCATGAACGGCGACCTGCCCGCCAACTTTGCGCAAGTGGCCGTGGACACCGTGGTAGCCGCCCACACCAAGGGCGAAACCGTGGCCAGCCGCAAGGCCAGCCAGCTGGCGCTGGAAGCCTTCACCGCCGCCCTGCCCGAACTGCTGGGCGGCAGCGCCGACCTGACCGGCTCCAACCTCACCAACACCAAGAGCACGCCCAACCTGCGCTTTGACATGCAAGGCCATGTCGTGAAGAACGAGGCTGGCGTGGGCGGCCGCCACATCAACTACGGCGTGCGCGAATTCGGCATGGCCGCCATCATGAACGGCGTGGCGCTGCACGGCGGCTTCATCCCCTACGGCGGCACCTTCCTGACCTTCAGCGACTACAGCCGCAATGCCATCCGCATGGCTGCGCTGATGAAGCAGCGCGTGATCCACGTGTTCACGCACGACTCCATCGGCCTGGGCGAAGACGGCCCCACGCACCAGTCCATCGAGCATGTGGCCAGCCTGCGCATGATCCCCAACCTCGACGTCTGGCGCCCCGCCGACACGGCCGAAACCGCCGTGGCCTGGAGCGTGGCCCTGAGCAACCGCAACAAGCCCACCGTGCTGGCCCTGTCGCGCCAGAACCTGCCCTACGCGCCCAAGCGCGACCTGGGCGAGATCTCGCGCGGTGCCTATGTGCTGAGCGAGCCTGCCGATGTGGGCCTCAAGAAGAAGGCCGTGGCCGTGATCATCGCCACCGGCTCCGAAGTGCAGCTGGCCCTGAAGGCCCAGCGTCTGCTGGCCGACAAGAAGATCGCCGTGCGTGTGGTCTCCATGCCCAGCACCACCACCTTCGACCGCGAAGACGCCAAGTACAAGAGCAGCGTGCTGCCCGCCGGCGTGCCCCGCGTGGCCGTGGAAATGGGCGTGACCGACGGATGGTGGAAATACGGCTGCGCCGCTGTGGTGGGCATCGACACCTACGGTGAATCGGCCCCCGCGCCTGTGCTGTTCAAGCACTTCGGCTTCACCGAAGAAAACGTGGCCGACGCGGTGCTGGTCGCCATCGGCGCTGCACGCCTGAAGCCCGCCAAGAAGGCCCGCTAAAACTTCTCCTGCCCGCTGTGCCCCGCTGCCAGCGGGCGCGCAGCGGCAGATTCCCGATTTCGACTTTGCAACTTTGAAGAGGCTCCCTATGACGATCAAGATTGGTATCAACGGCTTCGGCCGCATCGGCCGCAACGTGCTGCGCTCGGCCATCCAGAACTTCAGCGACATCGAAGTCGTGGGCATCAACGACCTGCTGGAGCCAGACTACCTGGCCTACATGCTGCAGTACGACTCGGTGCACGGCCGCTTTGAAGGCACCGTGGCCGTGGAAGGCAACACGCTGATCGTCAACGGCAAGAAGATCCGCCTGACGCAAGAGCGCGACCCCGCCAACCTGAAGTGGAACGAAGTCGGCGCCGACGTGGTGATCGAATCCACCGGTCTGTTCCTGGACAAGGTCACGGCACAGAAGCACATCGACGCTGGCGCCAAGAAGGTGGTCCTGTCGGCTCCTTCCAAGGACGACACCCCCATGTTCGTGTTCGGCGTGAACCACGACACCTACGCGGGCCAGGCCATCATCTCCAACGCATCGTGCACCACCAACTGCCTGGCCCCCGTGGCCAAGGTGCTGAACGACAAGTGGGGCATCAAGCGCGGCCTGATGACCACCGTGCACGCCGCCACCGCCACGCAAAAGACCGTGGACGGCCCGAGCAACAAGGACTGGCGCGGCGGCCGTGGCATTCTGGAAAACATCATTCCTTCGAGCACTGGCGCTGCCAAGGCCGTGGGCGTGGTGATCCCTGCGCTGAACAAGAAGCTGACCGGCATGTCCTTCCGCGTGCCCACCTCCGACGTGTCGGTGGTGGACCTGACGGTGGAGCTGGACAAGGCTGCCACGTACGATGAAATCAAGGCCGAGATGAAGGCACAGTCCGAAGGCGCGCTGAAGGGCGTGCTGGGCTACACCGAAGACAAGGTGGTGGCCACCGACTTCCGTGGCGACACCCGCACCTCCATCTTCGACGCCGACGCCGGCATTGCGCTCGATGGCACCTTCGTCAAGATCGTGTCCTGGTACGACAACGAATGGGGCTACTCGAACAAGTGCCTGGAAATGGTGCGCGTGGTGTCCAAGTAAACACACCACGGGGTTGCGCGCGCCCACACGCCGTGCAGCCCCCTGCTGCTGGAGATGAGATGAACAAGCGCTAGAAGCAACTACCCTGTTCAAGCCGGTCGCCTGCCAAGGCCACCGGCTTTTTTTTGCCCGGAACTCACTCAGCCCGCAAAAGCCTCGGTATCCACCTCGCTCGCGTTCTGCGCGTTGTAGCGCTCGCCCACCACCGTGTGCCGGTTGATGAGCCCGTCCAGGCGCTGCACCGTCGCCGCGTCCAACGTCACATCCACAGCTCCCAGGTCATCGTGCAAGTGCTCCACGCTGGTCGTGCCCGGGATGGGGATGATGTGCTCGCCCTGGTGCAGCAGCCAGGCCAGAGCGAGCTGCGCAGGCGTGCAGCCCACATCGCGGGCCACTTGCAAATAGCCGTCCAGCAACTGCAGGTTGGCGGCATAGGCCTCGGGGGCAAAACGCGGCATGGCGCGGCGGATGTCCTTGGCGTCCAGGGCGCTCACATCGCGCAAGTCCCCACACAAAAACCCGCGTGCCACGGGGCTGAAGGCCACAAAGGCCGTGCCCAGCTCACGGCAGGCGTCCAGCACCGCAATCTCGGGGTTGCGCGTCCACAGCGAATATTCGGTCTGCACCGCCGCGACGGGATGCACCACGTGGGCGCGCCGCAGCGTGGCGGCCGACACCTCCGACAGGCCAATGCTGCGGATCTTGCCCGCGCGCACCAGGTCGGCCAGCGCACCCACGCTGTCTTCAATCGGCACGCTCTTGTCCCAGCGGTGCAGGTAGTACAGGTCGATCACATCGGTCTGCAGGCGGCGCAGGCTGTCTTCGCAGGTCTGGCGCAGCGTGGCGGGGCGGCCATCGATCACGCGCACCAGCTTGCCGTCACCATTCACGTCCACACCCTGCATGCCACATTTGCTGGCCAGGGTGAAGCGGTGGCGGTGCGGCTTCATCACACGCCCCACCAGCGTTTCGTTGGCGCCAAAGCCGTACAGCGTGGCGGTGTCGAACAGCGTCACGCCCGCATCGAGTGCAGCCAGCAGCACACGCTCGCCCTGCTCGGCAGACACCGGCGCGCCATAAGCGTGCGAGAGGTTCATGCAGCCCAGGCCAATGGCCGAGACGGAGGAAGGTCCGAGGGTTCTTTGTTGCATGCCGCGAGCTTACGGCAAGCGTGCCAACCCACCGGGAGGCTCGGACTTGGGAGCTAAGACTTTGCGGCGGGCGGCCGCTTGGCCCACAGCTCAATGCGCTCGCCCGCAGCGCAGGCTGCCACCAGCTCCGCAAACCGCGCCTCGCGGGTCGCATCGCGCTTGGCCGACGTGACCCAGTGCAGCATGCTCTTGCGGTAGCTGGGCGGCGTGGATTCCTGAAAGAACCGCCACGCGGCCTTGTTGCGCTGGAACGCGCGCAGCATGGGTGCGGGCAGCTCGGCCACCCCCGCCTGCTCGTGGGAGTAGACGGCCGACTTGTCTGCCTTGCGGTGTGCAAAGGCCGCGAGCCCCGCAGGCGTCATGCGGCCTGCCGCCTGCAGCTGCTCCACCTTGGCGATGTTGACCGCGCTCCAGATCGACGACGGCTTGCGCGGGGTGAAGCGGATCGAATAGGTGTGCTCGTCGATGCGCCGCCGGATGCCATCGATCCAGCCAAAACATAGGGCTTCGTCCACCGACTCCGACCAGCCCATGCTGGGGCGGCCCGAGCCCACCTTGTGAAAGCCCACCAGCAACTCCGGCGCGCTGGCGGCATGGCGCTCCAGCCACTGGCGGAACGCCTGTGGGCTGGCAAAGAAAGTGGGCGCGGGCGGCTGGGTCATGGTGCTGCAAACGTTCTTCCGTCTAGCCTTCTTCCTGCCGACTGCAGCTGGCGCACCGGTCAGGCCACCACGGCGTCATGCACTGGCTCGTCACGTTGCCCCAGCGGCACCACGCACAGCGTCACACCATCGAGCGTGAGCACCAGCCCCAACTGCCCACCCACCTGCACCACACCACCCACCGTGGCCGGTGTGCGCGAGGCACGCGGTGGCACGGGTTGCGCGGAGCCCTGCATAGCCAGCGCACTCACGGGCGGCTGGCGCAGCAGAGCCCAGAGTGCCTGCGGGTTGCGCGATTGCAGCGACTGCAGGTACAGCCGCAGCACCGCAGGGTCGGCTCCCTTGGGTTCATCGCGCCCATCGCCATGGCGGGCGTCGTCGCTTTCCCGGGCCTGCCGCAGGCGCTGCAACGCACGGCGCAACTGCTGGCGGCTGGCCGCCTCCGACCGGCCGGTGGCCTGCGCCAGCTCGGCATGGCTGGCATCGAACACCGCATGCAGCAGCACCGCAGCACCCTGTGCAGGCGCCACGCAAACCGCCAGCCGTCGCAGCGCCAGCGTGGCTTGCTGCGCCAGCGCGGCATCGGCCTCCGCCGAGGGCGCGACCGAACCGGCGGCATCCCCCTGGGCCGCCTGCAGGGCCTCTGCCAACCACTGCGCCATCCACTGTCGGCGCCGCAAGCGGTCGATGGCCAGGTTGCGCACCACCGTCAGCAGCCAGGCCTGGGCGGCGTTGAGCGTGGTGGCATTGGCCTCCAGCGCGCGCACATAGGCGTCCTGCACTACGTCCTCGGCATCGGCCGGGCCCAGCAGGCGCGTGGCGGCGCGTAGCAGGGTACTGCGGCTGGCGTTCACCAGCGCCCTCAGGTCTTCATCGTTCTGCATCGGGGCATGGTGCCACAGGCTGAAGCAGGCCGCCCGTCGGCAGGCAATGGCTCGCAGGGTGTGGTCACTACCTCCATCGCTTGGATTGGCGGCGTTCAACAGCCCGCAGCGCGAGGGGTATGGTCAACTTTTCCGGCGCCCTGCCGATAACCGGAGATGCAAATTGGCAGCACCACCTCCTCCGTCGGCCCGGTCTCTTCCTCCGGTGGCAGCAGCGACATCGCCAAGCTGCAAAAGCAGTTGCGCGATCTGACCGAGCAGCTCAAGGGCCTGGCCAGCTCCGACATGGATGCCAAGGCCAAGCAACAGAAGGCCAAGTTGCTGCAGGCCCAGATTCAGATGGTGCAAGCCCAGATCACGGCGATACAGCGCGCGCAGCAGCAAGAGCAGCAACGGGCCCAGGCAGCGAAGGCCGAAGGCGCTGCGGCCAGTGCCGCACAGCAGCAGAAGGCCGTATCCGCAAAGAATCAACCCGCTGGGCTGGGCCACAACGTCGATACCTACGCCTGACAAGAACGGCTTTCTGAACGGGTGGCCCTGCCCGCAGCCCCCGCCCCAGCACGCGCCAGCGCCACATTTTCCTGCGGCGTGCGCGACAAGCTCCACGCGCCATTGCATGGACAATCCTGGCATGTCTGGCGCACCCACTCCCACTTCACCCCCCTCTTCCGCCCGCCCCGTGTTGATCGCCGGTGGCGGCATCGGTGGCATGGCCACAGCCCTCACCCTGCACCAGATCGGCGTGCCCTGTGTCGTCTTTGAATCGGTGCCCGAGCTGCAGCCGCTGGGCGTGGGCATCAACCTGCAACCCAACGCCGTGCGGGAGCTGCACGACCTGGGATTTGGCAACGACGTGCTGGACACCATTGGCCTGCAGGCGCGCGAATGGGCGCTGGTGGGCCGCAACGGGAACGAGGTGTACGCCGAGCCGCGCGGCCTGGAGGCGGGCTACCACTGGCCGCAGTACTCCGTGCACCGGGGGCAGCTGCAGATGATGCTGTACCACGCCGTCAAAACCCGCCTGGGCAACGATGCCGTGCAGCTGGGGCAGCGTGTGGTGGGCTACCGGCAGGATGCGAACGGCGTCACAGCCATCGTCGAGACACGCGACGGGGAGAAGCGTGAAGTAGCGGGATCGCTGCTGATTGCGGCCGATGGCCTGCACTCGGCCGTGCGGGCGCAGATGCACCCCGCGCAGCCGCCCATCCAGTGGGGCGGCGCCATCATGTGGCGCGGCACCACGCCGGGGGTGCCGGTGCGCACGGGCGCGTCGTTTGTGGGCGTGGGC
>CAYXSL010000149.1:0-11215 GCA_964466605.1 uncultured Verminephrobacter sp. | reverse complement strand
GGAGGCTGAGGCGATTCCCTTGCCAAGGGAAGACACCACACCGCCGGTGACGAAGACAAATTTGGTCATGTCTGAAGGGGGCCTCTCGCGAGAGGTCTCCTGGTGGTGGGAAATTGGGATTATAGATGGCGCCCCGGCGACACCCCGGGGGCAGGGGCACCCCCGTCTGCTAAATTCGCCCCATGAATGAGCTTGCTGGCAAACACATTGTTCTGGGTCTGAGCGGGGGCGTGGCTTGCTACAAGGCGGCCGATCTGTGCCGCCAGCTCATCAAGGAGGGCGCCACAGTGCAGGTGGTGATGACCGAGGCGGCGGAGCAATTCATCACGCCAGTGACCATGCAGGCCCTGTCCGGCCGCCCGGTCTATGGTTCGCAGTGGGATGCCCGCGAGCCCAACAACATGCCCCACATCAACCTGAGCCGTGAGGCTGATGCGATCCTGATTGCTCCCTGCAGCGCGGACTTCATCGCGCGGCTGGTGCAGGGGCGGGCCGACGAGTTGCTCAGCCTGCTGTGCCTGGCCCGCCCGGCGCAAACAGTGCCTCTGCTGCTGGCCCCGGCCATGAACCGCGAAATGTGGGCGCACCCCGCCACCCAGCGCAACCTCGCCCAGGTGGCGCAGGACGGTGCCGTGGTGCTGGGTGTGGGCCATGGCGACCAGGCCTGCGGTGAAACGGGTGATGGCCGCATGCTGGAGCCCGGGGAGCTGCTGGAGGAACTGATCGCCTTCTTTGCCCCCAAGACTTTGGCCGGGCGCCGGGTGCTGGTGACGGCGGGCCCCACCTTTGAAGCCATCGATCCGGTGCGGGGCATCACCAACCTGTCGAGCGGGAAAATGGGTTTCGCGATTGCGCGTGCCGCCCGCGAGGCGGGCGCGGATGTCACGCTGGTGGCCGGGCCCGTGCATGTGCCTACGCCCCGTGGGGTGCACCGTGTGAACGTGCAGTCGGCCCAGGAGATGCTGGCGGCCGTGCAGCGGAATGTGCAAGCGGCATCGGTGTTCATTGCCACGGCCGCCGTGGCGGACTGGCGGCCTGCCAGCCAGTCCTCACAGAAGATCAAGAAAGACGGCTCGGGCCAGACGCCGAGCCTGGAGTTCGTCGAGAACCCGGACATCCTGGCCACGGTCGCCAAGTCATCACATGCCCTGCAGGGCGACCTGTTCTGCGTGGGCTTTGCCGCAGAAAGCCATGACCTTCTGGCCCATGCCACGGCCAAGCGCGCGCGCAAGGGGGTGCCGCTGCTGGTGGGCAACATCGGCCCGGCCACCTTCGGGCAGGATGACAATGCCTTGTTGCTGGTGGACGCGCATGGGCACCGCGAGCTGCCCCGTGCCTCCAAGCGGGTGCTGGCCCGGCAACTGATCGGGGAGATTGCGGCGCGGTTGCCGCCTTTGGGGTCGTAGAGGTCTTTGCCGGGAGGCTGTATGAAGACTGGTGCCACCAAGCCCGAATGGGATACGCCGCCCGACGGCGATTTCGCGCGCTATGTGGAGCGGCTGACTGCGCCGACACCTGTCCGAGGCACACAGGCTCCAGTGCCTGGCTCCGCCGCCACGCAGAAGCCCGCTGCGGCAGGTGGGGGGCGCCCGGCGCCACAGTCCGTTCCGCCTGATCTCGCGCTGGTCCTGAAGCCTTTGCTGGGTGTGGTGCGCGCGGTGCGCGCCGTGCTGCTGGTGTTGATTGCGCTGCACGGCGTGGCGCTGTTCGTGTTCAGCCAAGGGTCTGTGCCAGGGCTGGTGGTCATGGCGGCCTTCTGGTGGGGGCTGGGGCGTTTGATGGAAGTGGCTCCCAAGGCCCTATCATCCGCAGCCCCCGGGGCCACGTCAGGCGTGGAGCCCTTGCAGGAGCGTCTGCGGCAAGTGGCCCAGCAGCGCACAACTGGAAAGAAGAAACAACCGTGAAGATTGACGTGAAGATTCTGGATCCGCGCATGGCGGACCAATTGCCCACCTACGCCACGCCCGGCAGCGCCGGGCTGGACCTGCGAGCCTGCCTCGATGCGCCGCTTACCTTGCAGCCCAATGCGTGGCAGCTGGTGCCCACCGGCATTTCCGTCTACATCAAGGACCCGGGGTACGCCGCCCTGATCCTGCCGCGCTCCGGCCTGGGTCACAAGCATGGCATCGTTCTGGGCAACCTCGTGGGTTTGATCGACAGCGACTACCAGGGGCAGCTCATGGTGAGTGCGTGGAACCGCAGCAGCCTGGCCTTCACGCTGGAGCCTATGGAGCGCCTGGCCCAACTGGTCATCGTGCCGGTAGTGCAGGCGCAGTTCAACGTCGTCGCCGAGTTCGAAGCAACGCAGCGGGGTGAAGGCGGCTACGGCTCGACGGGCAAGGCCTGAAGTCCACGGCGCCGCTGGGTTGGCAGGGGCATTTGTAAGACGGCGCTTACCTTTCTGCGTGTCTGTTACCCACAAGGCGGGAGGCCATGTGTCTACGCCATAGAACCCTGCCGCGTTGTTCCAATCAACCATGTGTCCGAAAAGCCTGCTTCGCGCCTCGCTTTGGCGCTTCGCACCGGACTGGTTCACACGACTTCAGGAGATTGAAATGCTGCAATTCACCCGCCGCCCTCTCGCCATTGCTGGTGTAGTTGCCCTGGCTGGCTCTTTGGCCGCCTGTGGCCACAACCGCCCCGCACCTGCTCCCCACTATTCAGGGGGATATTCGAGTGGCTATCAGACCGCCCCCGCCTATCCCAACAACCCGGCAGGCACCGAATATGGTCGCGTGTCGAACATTGAGGTGATGCAGGGGCGCTCCCAAGGCCAGACTTCCGGGGCGGGAGCTGTACTGGGCGCCGTGGTCGGCGGTGTTCTGGGCAACCAGGTGGGCAAGGGCTCCGGCCGTGCAGCAGCCACGGCGGTGGGGGTGCTCGGAGGTGCGGTGGCAGGCAACGCCATTGAGGGGCGCAATAACCAAGAGTCCGCCCAAGGCTACCGCCTGTCTGTGCAGCTGGACCAGGGCGGCTATCGTGTGTACGACGTGAGCAGCCCGGGTGATTTGCGCATTGGTGACCGTGTGCGCCTGTACAACGGCCAGATATCGCGCCTTTGATCTGGGGGGGATGGGGCAGATTCCCCGCGCCCGCACGTCTGGCCAGAACACACCCATCCACCGTTGCAGGTGCTCGCCATGGCCCACGCGGTGGCTGCGCTTTGCCCCCAATTGCGGGCGTTTTCACGGCCTGCGTGGGCACACCAAGTTCACTCCCACGTCGGGTGAGGGGCTAAAGTAAAACGGGCGCTCTGAAAATCATCAGAGCACCCGATTGCTATGACAGCCTTGCTGCGAGAGGATCAGTGCAGCAGCGAGTTGCCGGGGGCCTGGGGTTGCACGCGAAAGAAGCCTGTTCCGGCCGTGCCGCGGCCAATTTCGTCCTCGGTGGCTTCACGCACGGCCTGTACGGTGAGCTGCAGGCGCAGCGCGATGCCCGCCAGCGGATGGTTGCCGTCCAGCACCACATGTTCGGGATAGATCTCGGCCACGGTATAGAGCGCGGTGCGGGGGGCGTCCGGATTGCAGCCTTCCGGCAGGGCCATTCCGTCAAAGGTCATGCCTTCTTCGATTTCTGCGGGGAACAGCGCGCGGGGCTCCAGGAACAGCAACTGGTCGTTGAAGTCGCCAAAGGCGTCCTCGGGTTCGAGGTGCAACGCCAGGGTGGCGCCGGGGCCGTGGCCTTGCAGGGCCTCTTCGATACGGGGCAGAAGATCATCGCCGCCGACCAGAAACTCCACGGGCTCATCGAGCACATCCAGTTCTTCGCCCAGCGTGTCCTTGAGCGTCCAGGTCAGTGCGACCACACATTGTTGGGTAATTTCCATAGGAGAATTGTCGCAGTTTGACCAACTGCCCCGCCCAGGGGCCCTGTTTTCCTATGGATATCCAGCAACCCCTTTCCCTGCTCGGTGGCCTCACCCCCGCGCAATTCATGCGCCGCCACTGGCAGAAAAAGCCGCTGCTGGTGCGCCAGGCCATTCCCCAGTTCGCACCGCCCGTCTTGCGCTCCGAGCTGTTTGCACTGGCTGCCCAGGAAGGCGTGGAGTCGCGCCTGGTTCAATTGGTCAAGGGCGCCTGGAAGCTGCGCCACGGCCCCTTCAGCCGCCGTGCGCTGCCTGCGTTGCAGCAGCCCGACTGGACCTTGCTCGTGCAAGGAGTGGACCTGCACAACGATGCGGCCCATGCGCTGATGCAACAGTTCCGTTTCGTGCCCGAGGCGCGGCTGGACGACCTCATGATCAGCTATGCCAGCAACGGAGGCGGCGTAGGGCCGCACTTCGACAGCTATGACGTTTTTCTGCTGCAGGCCCATGGCAAGCGGCGCTGGCGCATTGGCCGCCAGAAGGACCTGACGCTGCGCGACGACATTCCCCTGAAGGTGCTCGCCCAGTTCGAACCGGAAGAAGAGTTTGTGCTGGAGCCGGGCGACATGCTGTACCTGCCGCCGCGTTATGCCCACGACGGAATTGCCGAGGGCGAGTGCATGACCTACTCCATCGGGTTCCGCGCCCCGGCGCGTGCAGAGCTGGCCCAGGAGCTGCTGGTGCGCCTGGCGGAGGATGCAGGGGATGCCGACGAGGGTCAGCCTCTGCTGTACCGCGACGCAGGCCAGGAAGCCGTCGCGCAGCCCGCCCACATTCCTGCCGGGTTGCATGACTTTGCGCGTGAAGCGCTTGCCCGCGCACTGGCTCAGCCCCTGGTGCTGGAGCGTGCGCTCGGCGAATACCTGACCGAGCCCAAGCCCAGTGTGTGGTTTGAGCCCGGGGACGTGGGGGTGATGCTGGAGGGGGTGCGCCTGGACCGCAAGAGCCGCATGATGTACGACGCGCAGCACATCTTCATCAATGGCGAGAGCTACCGCGCCGCCGGGCGCGACGCCACCCTGATGCGGCGCCTGGCCGACGAGCGCCAGCTGACGGCCCGCGAGCTGGCCCGCGCCAGCGACGATGCGCTGGAGCTGCTGTCCTCCTGGTGCGATGCGGGCTGGGCCCATGTCTGGACCGGCAGCCACTGAACAGGAGAACGTGATGACCGATGTGGCAGTCCCTTCGCCCGAGCCTCTGCACGACCTGCCCGCCGGGCGGTTCAGTGGCCGGGACGCGTTCCAGCAGATGGTGCGTGACGCCTTCGCTACGGCGGCGCAGGATGGCTGGCAGGAGATCGTCATCAGCGATGCCCATTTCCACGACTGGCCGCTGGGCGAACGCAGCGTGGTCGAATCCCTGCAGGCCTGGGCCCGCAGCGGCCGGCGTTTCACCATGCTGGCCTGCAGCTATGACGACGTGATCCGGCGCCACGCGCGGTTCGTGCGCTGGCGCGGCACCTGGGACCACATCATTACGTGCCGCCGCAGCCCTGCGGCCGACCCCTTGGATCTGCCCAGCGCCCTGTGGTCGCCCGAGTGGGTCATGCACCGGCTGGACCCGGAGCGCTGTGTGGGGGTGTCGGGCAGCGAGCCCGACCGCCGGGTGCTGTTGCGGGAGTCGCTCAACGAATGGGTGCGCGGCAAAAGCACTCCCGGGTTTCCATCGACCACGCTGGGCCTGTAAACCCGCCGCAGCAAGTGGCGCGGGCATGTCGAGCAGAGCGGGCGACTCTGTGGCAAGCCCGCCACGGCTTTGCGCGCCCTGCGCGAAGTCAAGCGGGTGTAAAGCTTTCGTCAGTGTTAGTCAGTATTGACTAAAAATCAATATAATCGGCGGTTGCGCCAAAAAGGTGCAAATCAACGCTTTGTGCCAATGCGTACCAGGGCTTCCGAGGGCCTGACGCCGTGGCTTTTCAAGATTCTGTCTGTCCAACTAGGAAAATCGAAATGAAGAACTCTCTCGTTCTGGCCGCCCTGATCGCTGCTGCTGCACTCGCCGCTTGTGGCAAGAAGGAAGAG
This sequence comes from uncultured Verminephrobacter sp., assembly GCA_964466605.1. GTDB lineage: Bacteria > Pseudomonadota > Gammaproteobacteria > Burkholderiales > Burkholderiaceae_C > Acidovorax. Next base: position 5,326 of record CAYXSL010000149.1, on the reverse strand, counting down.
CCCGCTCCAGCACCAGCTCCCGCACCCGTGGAAGCTCCTGCCGCTGCACCCGCTCCCGCCGCCGAACCCGCCGCTCCTGCTGCTTCCGACGCCGCTGCAGCTCCTGCTGCTGACGCCGCTGCTGCAGCGCCTGCTGCCGACGCTGCCAAGGCTGCTGCTGACGCTGCTGCCACCGCCGCTACCGGCGCTTCCGCAGCCAAGTAAATCGCTGCAGGCTCCGGGCTGACCCTGTGGTCGGCCTGTGCCACAGCCCCGCACCGCAAGGTTCGGGGCTTTTTTTTGCTTTTTCTTTTTGTCTGCGGCGGGGAGACGGCCCGCACCTGACCAGGTCAGGCCTGTTCAGTGGCTTGGGGCGCCGTCGCCCACGCGCAGCCAGTCGGTCCCCTGGGTGGGGCTGGCCACGATGATGTCCTCGGCAAGCCAGCCCAGTGCTGCGGCAAGGGCCTCTTGCGCGAGGTGCGGAGCATTGTTCTGGGCACTCAGGTGGGCTGCCACCACCTGTCCCAGGCCCGCGTGCTGCACCGCGCGCAGGATCTCGGCCGTGGCGGCGTTGGCCAGATGGCCATAGGGGCCGCCCACCCGCCGCTTCAGAAAAGGCGGGTAGCGCGAGGCCTGCAGCATGCCAGGGTCGTGGTTGGCTTCGATCATGAGGGTATGGCAGCCCGTGAGCTGCTCCAGCACATGGGCGCTGGCGTGCCCCAGGTCGGTCAGCACGGCCAAGTGCGCATGGCCGTCGGAGCAGCGCAGCTGCAGCGGCTCCCGGGCGTCGTGGGGCACGGTGAAGGGCAGGGCCTCGAAGCTGCCCAGGTCCAGGGCGTGCAGGTCACGCGCCACATGCAACAGGCCGTCGAAGTCCGGGAAGCCCAGGGCCGCGTAGGTGCCTTCGCTCATCCACACCGGAATGCGGTAGCGCACGGCCAGGGCCTGGGCGCAGCCGATGTGGTCGGAGTGTTCGTGGGTGATGAAAACGGCGTCGAGGTCTTCGGGCTGCAGCTGGGCCTGGGCCAGCCGGGCTTGCAGCTGGCGGATGCCGAACCCGCAGTCGATCAGCAGGCGGTGCACCTGTGCGCCGCTGCGGCCTTCGACCACGGTGGCGTTGCCTGAGCTGCCGCTGCCCAGATTCTTGAAGCGCAGCATGGTAGATGGGGGGGCGCTTAAAACACCACACCCTGCCGAGGGCGCGAAGCCCGGGGCAGGGTGCTGGCGGGAGGGCGGTGTGCCTTCTGGGTTACTTCAGGTCGTCGGTGATCACGCGCACGATGCGCTCGGCATTGGCCGAGGTGTCGGGGGCGCCTGCCTCGTTGAGCACGGACACCGTGGTGGACTCGCCCTGGCTGCGCACCACGATGCGGTACTTGAGCGGGGGTGTGGCGGCCGAGGAGCTGCTGAACAGCTTACCGAAGAAGCCTGGCTCCTTCTTGTCGGCGTTGGGAGCCACATAACGCACGAAGTACGTGCCTTCATTGCGGTTGCGGTCTTCCACCGTGAAGCCGGTGCGGTCCAGCGCCAGGCCCACGCGGCGCCATGCGCGGTCAAAACCCTCGTCCAGCTGCACCACAGGCTGGTTGTTGACGGTGGCCATGCGCGCTGCCTGTGTGCGTGGCGCCGGGGCTGCGGCAACGGCGCGGGACTGCTCCTGGCTCACGCCCAGCTTGACCATCAAGCGGCGCAGGAATTCGGTTTCCAGCTCCGGGTCAGAGGCGCGGGGCTGCCACACCGTGTTGTCCTTGGTGGTGGTGCCATAGACCTCGATCATGCCGCGGTGGGTGATGTAGATCTCGGTGCTGCCATTGGCATTGCGCTCCAGGCGGGTGCGGAACTTGTCGCGTTCGCCGGTGGAGTAAAGCGAGTCCAGCATCTTGCCCAGCGTGGAGCGGATGAAGTCCTGCGGCAGCTTGGCGCGGTTCTCGGCCCAGTCGGTTTCCATGATGCCGACGTTGGACTCGGCCTGGGCAAGGTTGAAGCCGTTTTCCTGCCAGAAGTCACGCACGGGCTCCCACAGCTTGTCGGCGGGGCGGTTGACCACCAGCCAGCGCTGGTTGCCGTCGCGCTCGATGCGCACATCCCCCAGCTGCAGGGCCGCGGCGTTGGCCGTGCCGGAGGGCTGCGCGGCCTGGCCTGCCTGCATGGCGGCGGCCGATACCGTGCCCCCTGGCACGGCATAGCGCGAGTCGCGCGACAGCTGTGTCAGGTCCGGCGGGACTTCCAGGGTCGAGCCCTTGGCGGCGCTCTTGTAGTCGATCTTGTCGCCTTCGAGGGCGGCGCAGGCGGACAGGGCCATGGCGAGGGCCAGCAGGCTCAGGCGGGTGGTAGCAGCTTTCACGCGGAAATCCTCGGGAAGAAGTGTCTCAGGGAGCCGGGCGTGGCCCGGGTTGGATCAGGCCAGCAGGCCGCTGCTGCGCAATGCAGCTTCGACAACGGCTTCGTTGCCGCTGGTCAGCGGCGTCATGGGCAAGCGCATGGTGCCACCACACAGGCCCATGCGGGCCATGGCCCACTTGACCGGGATGGGGTTGGCTTCGACAAACAGGTTCTTGTGCACGGGCATCAGCTTGAACTGGATTTCCATGGCGCGGCGTGCATCGCCCGACAGGGCCGCCACACACAGCTCGTGCATCAGGCGCGGGGCCACATTGGCCGTCACGCTGATATTGCCGTGGCCGCCGCACAGCATCAGGGCCACGGCGGTCGGGTCGTCGCCCGAGTACACGCCAAAACCCTGGGGTACGTCACGGATGAGCCACTGGGCGCGTTCGATGTTGCCGGTGGCTTCCTTGATGCCGATGATGCCGGGCACCTGGGCCAGGCGCAGCACGGTGTCGTGCTGCATATCGGCTACCGAGCGGCCGGGCACGTTGTACAGCACGATGGGGAGGTCGCCCGTGGCTTCGGCAATCGCCTTGAAGTGCTGGTACTGGCCCTCTTGCGTGGGCTTGTTGTAGTAGGGCACGACCTGCAGCTGGCTGTCGGCGCCGACCTTCTTGGCGAACTTGGCCAGCTCGATGGCTTCGGCGGTGGAGTTGGCGCCGCAGCCAGCCATGATGGGCACGCGCTTGGCAGATTGCTCCACGGCCACGCGGATGATCTCGCAGTGCTCTTCGACATTGACCGTGGGCGATTCGCCGGTGGTGCCCACCACGCCGATGCAGTCGGTGCCTTCGGCGATATGCCAGTCGATCAGTTTGCGCAGGGCGGGGTAGTCCACGCTGCCGTCCGCGTGCATGGGGGTGACGAGGGCGACGATGCTGCCGGTGAGTGGCACGGAGGAAGAGGTCATGTCCGCAGTGAAAAACGGTAAAAGGGCATTCTAACTAGCCGCGGTGGACAAAAGATGCCGGGAAGGCTCGCCAGGCTGCGGGAGTTCCCGCACGGCCGTGATGCGTTGCACAAAACGTGCGGGTTCGTCCAGGAACCCGTCTTCGTAGGCCACCACCCGCAGCCCCTGGCAGGCGCCCAGCAGCTCGCCGGGTGCGAGCAGGAACTCGGGCCGCGCAGGGCGTCCTACGGTTTCGTTGCCCAGGGCAAAGGTCTCGTAGACCAGCACGCCACCGGCGGCAACACTGCCCACGATGGTGGGCAGCAGCGGCCGCCACAGGTAGTTGGTGACCACCACGGCGCCAAACTGGCGCCCCGCCAGGGGCCAGGGCCCGTTCTCGATGTCTGCCAGCAGCAGCTCGCCCAGGCCGTTGCAGGCGGCCAGGGCCTCGGCGGACCGGTCCATGCCCACCACCGGGTGGCCCTGGCTGCGCAGCCAGCGCAGGTGGCGGCCCGCGCCACAGGCCACGTCCAGCACCGTGCTGCCGGAGGGAATCAGGTGGGCCCAGCGGCGGACCCATGCGGAGGGGGCTTCGGTACCATGCATGATGCTATTGAATTTGTAGCTGCAAAGGCTTGTTCAGCGCGCGCAGAGGCCCAAAAAAGCCTTGAATCTACCAGCTAAGGCCGTCAGAAACACGCCCACATCTGGTCGGCCAGCATCACCATGAACTCGGGCACGGTGTACAGGCCAAACACCGCCAGGCACAGCAGCACCGCTGCGGCCGCGCCCAGCCAGCGCAGGGCGCGTGGCCTGGGTTTGGGGGGCGGATGGGGTGTGTGCATGGCGGCGGCGGGAGGGAGGGTCAGGCGGGCTGCGGGGCGGAGCGCTGGATGGGGCTTTCCTTGACGGGCAGGTTCACCAGCCCGGCAAACACGCCCAGGCCGATGGCGATGTACCAGACGATATCGTAGTTGCCCGTGGCGTCATACAGATAACCGCCCAGCCACACGCCCAGGAAGCTGCCGATCTGGTGGCTGAAGAACACAAAGCCCCCCAGCATCGACAGGTGCTGTACGCCGAAGATCTGCGCAATGGTCGCGTTGGTGGGCGGGATGGTGGACAGCCACAGCGTGCCCATCACGGCCGAGAACACATACACCGACAGCGGCGACAGCGGCACGATGAGGAACACGGTGATGGCCGCAGCGCGCGCAAAGTAGATGAACGCCAGGATGAACCGCTTGGGCATGCGCTGGCCCAGCGTGCCCGCCACGTAGGTGCCCAGCACGTTGAACAGCCCGATCAGCGCCAGCGCATAGCTGGCCACCTGCGGCGACAGGCCATGGTCCTTGAGGTAGCTGGGCATGTGCACGCCAATGAACACCACCTGGAAGCCACACACAAAATAACCCGCCATCAGCAGGTTGAAGCTGGGGTAGCGAAAGGCCTCGCCCAGCGCCTGCACGATGGTCTGCTCGCGCTTCGCAGGCGCCGACCCCTTGAAGCCCGGCTCGCGCAGTCCGAAAGCCAGCGGCACGATGAGCAGCACCGCCACCGACAGCACCAGCAACGCCTGCTGCCAGCCCAGGCCCGCGATGAGCCAGCCTTCGACCGGCACCATCAGGAACTGCCCGAACGAGCCCGCCGCCGCCGCCACGCCCATGGCCCAGGAGCGCTTCTCGGGCGCAATCTGCCGCCCCAGCACGCCATAGATCACGGCGTAGGTGGTGCCCGCCTGCGCGGCGCCAATCAGCACGCCCGCCGTCAGTGCAAACAGCGTGGGCGTGGGCGACAGCGCCATGCCCGCCAGGCCCAGGCCATACAGCACGGCGCCGCCCATGAGCACGCGGAACGCGCCGAACCGGTCGGCCACCATGCCCGCAAAAATGCCGATCAGGCCCCAGGACAGGTTCTGGATGGCGATGGCCAGCGCGAACGACTGGCGCGTCCAGCCCATTTCTTGCGTGATGGGCAGCAGCCACAGGCCAAAGCCGTGCCGGATGCCCATGGACAGGGTCACGATGGCCGCGCCGCAGGCCAGCACCTGGAACATGGACAGTTTGGGAG
>CAYXSL010000148.1:0-11435 GCA_964466605.1 uncultured Verminephrobacter sp. | reverse complement strand
CAGCATCTGGTTGCTGTTGGCGGTGCCGTAAAACGTGCAGGTGCCAGGGCTGTGGTATGCGGCAGACTCGGCCTGCAGCAGCTCGTCGCGCCCCACCAGGCCTTGTGCGTACTGCTCGCGCACCTTGGCCTTGTCCTTGTTCGACAGGCCCGTGCCCATGGGCCCTGCGGGCACAAACACACAGGGCAAATGACCGTAGTGCAGCGCGCCAATCAGCAGGCCCGGCACGATCTTGTCGCACACCCCCAGCAGCAGCGCGCCATCGAACACATCGTGGGACAGCGCTACCGCCGTGGCCATGGCAATGGCATCGCGGGAGAACAGCGACAACTCCATGCCGGGCGTGCCCTGCGTCACGCCGTCGCACATCGCCGGCACACCACCGGCCACCTGCACCGTGGCACCTTGCTTGGCGGCTTCATCACGCAGCACAGCGGGATAACCCTGGTACGGCTGGTGGGCCGAGAGCATGTCGTTGTAGGCCGTGACGATGCCGATGTTGGGCGCCTTTTCGACAGTGACCTTGAACTTCTCGGAACCCGGCAGCGCCGCGTAGGCATGGGCCAGGTTGGCACAGCCCATGCGATCTTGTGCGGGCTTGCGGGCGATCATGGCGTCAACGCCAGCGAGATAGGCGCCGCGCGTGTCTGCGCTGCGCTGGACAATGCGCTCGGTCACGCGCGCTACAACTGGGTGCATGGAAGTCTCCATCGGTGGGGGGGCTCGGCCCCAGGGCGTGTGCCTGGCGCCTGTTATCTGAGGCCCTAGAATGTAACTCGATAACCACCCCGCTTCAACCCATGTCCCTGCAAACGCTGCCCCTTCCGCCGTCCGAACTGGGCGAATCGCCCTTCTGGCACCCCGCAGAAAAATCCCTTTACTGGTGTGACATTCAGGGACAAACGGTGCACGCATGGCATCCGGACAGCGGCCGCCATCGGCAATGGCGCATGCCCAGCGAGCCCGGCTGCTGCGCGCCAGCCGCCGAGGGGCGATTGGTAATCGGGTTACGAAACGGTTTCTATCTTCTGGATACAGCCAAGGACAGCGCCGACCCCACCGCCCTCACCTGCCTGGCCCTGCTGCCGCCCAAGCAGCATGACACCACGGTGCTGCGCCTGAACGACGGCCGCTGCGACACTGCAGGCCGCTTCTGGGCGGGCTCGGTCATCACGCCCCGCACGGCCCCCCATGCCGCGCTGTGGTGCCTGCAGGCCGACACCGCCAGTGCCACGGGTTACCGCGTGCGCCGCATGGCGGGCGACAACTTCACCGCCAACGGCCTGGCGTTCAGTCCCGACAACCGCACGCTGTACTGGTCCAACACGCCAGAGCACCGCATCGACCAGTTCGACTTTGACGTGGCCACGGGCGAAATCGCGAATCGCCGCCCCTGGGTGCAGTTCGACCGCAAGGTGGAAGGCCATTCCTACGGCGGCCGGCCCGATGGCGCTGCGGTGGACGTGGAGGGGAACTACTGGGTGGCGATGTACGAAGGGGCATGTGTGCTGCAGCTCTCGCCCGCAGGCGAGGTGCTGCAACGCATTGTGGTGCCGGTGCAGTGCCCGACCATGGTGTGTTTTGGGGGGGAAGATTTGCGGACGCTGTTCATTACATCGGCAAGGGCGGGGAGGCCACAGGAGGAGCTGGAGGCAGAAACGCCCGCAGGAGCACTGTTCAGCACCAGGGTCCCTGTGGCGGGCCTGCCTGTCAACGCATTCAAAGGCAACTGACGCAGCAAAACAGCCACCGTAAGCACAATTACGGACGCAGAGCGCGACGCCGCTCAGTAGACTGGTCGCTCCCATAAAAAGAGAAGCGCTCGGAACCGTGTTCCGGGCGCTTCTTGCATTCATAACAGTGGAGTTCAGTATGGAGTTTGTTCAAAGTGCCGATTTCTGGATCGGCCTGGTGAAGATCGTCTGGATCAACATCATTCTTTCCGGCGACAACGCCGTGGTGATTGCGCTGGCGGCCCGCTCGCTTCCGCCGCACCAGCAGCGCAAGGCGGTTTTCTGGGGCTCGGGCGCGGCCGTCGTGTTGCGCATTGCGCTCACCGTCGTAGCGGCCAAATTGCTGCAACTGTCTTTCCTCCAGATACTGGGCGGATGCCTGCTGCTGTGGATCGGGTTCCAGCTGCTCAGTGGCGATGAAGAAAGCGAAGGCGAATCGAAGACCTATGGCAGCCTGATGGCCGCCGTGCGCACCATCCTGATCGCCGACCTGGTGATGAGCCTGGACAACGTGATTGCCGTGGCTGCTGCGGCGCAAGGCAGTGTCGTGCTGCTCGTGCTGGGCCTGGCCATCAGCATCCCGCTGGTGATCTTCGGCAGCACGCTGATGATCAAGTTGATGGAACGCTTCCCTGTCATTGTGCTGCTGGGCGCGGCGCTCATTGGATGGGTGGGCGGTGAAACGATCGCCAGCGACGCAGCGCTGCATGACTATGCGGTGGCACACCCGGCGCTGCACTATGTCGCAGCTGCCTTGGGCGCAGCGCTGGTGGTGGGGGTTGGCAAGTTCTGGCCTTCCCGAGCAGCGCGCAACTCAGCGGCTTGAGCGTCGGCCGGGCAGTCGGGGCAGCAACCCTGGCAGCCCGGGGCGCAGCCGCAACAGCTCTTCGAGGGCGGTGCGGCGCGTGACGCCCCGCAACCGGCGGGCGAGCGCCGCCACCGCTGCTCAGGGACGGCCAGAGGCTGCTGAGCGGCTCTCCCTCAACAATCTCTGCGCACCCAGCGCCCCCAGCACGTCATAACACGCCCCCATGTTGTGATAGTCCACCTTGCCCGCATTGCTCTTTTCGCGGGTGGTGTTGCGGTTGTCGCGGTGCAGGATGCGAAACCACGCACCATGTTCGTGGTCCACAAAGTGGGCCCAGCAGTAGGCCCAGATGCGGTCGTACCACTGCCAGTAGCGCGCGTCGCCCGTGCGAACAGCAAGCACTGCTGCAGCCGCCATGCTCTCGGCCTGCACCCAGTGGTATTTGCCGTCGTCGCAGATGCTGCCGTCGGGCGCCATGCCGTAGTACAGGCCGCCGTGTTCGGCATCCCAGCCACGCTCCACAGCGGTATCGAACAGGCGCTGCGCACACGGCAGGTGCCAGTCGGCGGGCAGCAAGGCGTCGAGTTGCAGCAGCAGCTTGGCCCACTCGGTCTGGTGGCCGACTTGATAGCCCCAGGGGCGAAAGATGTTGCTGCGGTCGTGGCGGTTGTAGTCCCAGTCCACCGACCAGTCGGCATGGAAATGCTCCCACACCCAGCCTTCGGCAGCGGGGGCATGAGTGCGATCCGACAACGCGGCCTGCCGCTGGCAGATGCCTTGCGCGAGCTGCTCTGCGCGCTCGATGTAACGGCGCTCGCCCGTGGCGCGGAAGGCCGAGATCATGGCCTCGCAGGCGTGCATGTTGGCGTTCTGGCCCCGGTAGCTGGTCAGCTGCCAATCAGGGCTGGCTTCGTCGGCATAGAGGCCTGCAGCGGGTTGCCAGAAATGCTGTTCGGCGGTGTCGAACGCTTCGGCCAGCCACGCGCGGGCTTCGGGCACTCCGGCCTCATAGGCCCGGGCGTAGGCCAGCATCACAAAGGCCATGCCGTAGCAGTGGCGCGTAGCGTCCTGCACGGTGGCGCGGCCGCCTTGCCAGTCGATCAGCCACGCGTAGCCGCCCGTGGCGGAGTCAAGAAAAGCAGCGCGCAGAAACTGCAGCGCGTGCCGCATGCCCGCCTGGTAACGCGCCTCGCCGGTGGTCTGGCAAAGCATGGCGTGCGTGACCACAAAACGCGTGGCGCTGACGAGGTGGCGGGTGTGCGTGTTGTAGACCGTGCCATCGTCCAGAAAGAAGTGGTACTGCCCGCCGCTCGGGTCGGTGGCCACGGGGTCGTAGAACGCCATGGTGGCCTGCAGGTGCTGGTGCAAGAAGGCGGGGGATCGGAAGTCGGGCAGGGGCGCGGTCATTGTGGGAGTCTCCTGAGACGGATTCACGTGCGATCAATCAGAACCGCTCGGGCCGAGCCCGTCGAAGCCTCGCGCGGCGCTTCGACAGCGCTCAGCATGAACGGATATTGATTGCGAGATGCGTGCTAGCAGACGCGCTGCGCAGGGCTTCGGCAAGCTCAGCCCGAACGGATGGGCGGGGTCAGTGTCCGTTGCGCAACAAGCCCAGCAAGCCCGCTGTGGAGCCATCCAGCCCCGCCACCTCACCGCTCTCCAGCCGCGCTTCCAGATCCTTGGCCAGCACCTTGCCCAGCTCCACGCCCCACTGGTCAAAGCTGTTGATGCCCCACAGGCTGCCGCTCACAAACACGCGGTGCTCCTGCAGCGCAATCAGCGCGCCCAGCGAGGTGGGCGTGAGCGATTCGAGCAGCATGAGCGTGCTCGGCCGGTTGCCAGGAAAGTGCCGGTGACCGTCGTCGCTGGCCTTGCCCACCATCAGCGCCTGCATTTGCGCCAGCGCGTTGGCCAGCAGCTTTTGCTGGTGGCCCGGCAGCGGGTGCGATGCCTTGCGCACGGCCACGATCTCCAGCGGCAGCACATCGGCGCCCTGGTGCAGCATCTGGAAGAACGCGTGCTGACCATTGGTGCCGGGCTCGCCCCACAGCACCGGCGATGTCACGCACGCCAGTGCGCTGCCGTCTTGCGCCACGCGCTTGCCGTTGCTCTCCATCTCCAGTTGTTGCAGGTAGGCCGAGTAGCGGCCCAGCGCCGCGTGGTACGGCGCGATGCAGCGGCTGGTGAAACCGTGGAAATTGCGGTACCACAGGTCGAGCAGCCCCAGGCGCACGGGCAGGTTCTGCGAGAGTGGCGCGGTGCGGTAATGCTCGTCCATGGCATGGGCACCCGCGAGGAAGTCGCGGAAGCCTTGGGCACCGATCGCGATGGCAATCGGCAGGCCAATGGCCGACCACAGCGAATAGCGGCCGCCCACCCAGTCCCAGAAACCGAAGGTGGTGGTGATGCCGAGGGCCGCCGCAGCCTCTATGTTGGTGGTGAGCGCCGCAAAGTGGCGTGCCACATCGCGACCGCCCTGGGCGCCGAACCAGGCCAGCGCAGAGCGCGCATTGGTCATGGTCTCGGCCGTGGTGAAAGTCTTGGATGCGACGAGGAACAGTGTGCTCTCGGGCCGCAGGCCCTTGAGCACGTGGTGCAGTTCGTGCCCGTCCACATTCGACACAAAGTGAAAGCGCTTGCCGGGGATGCGGAACTCTTCAAGCGCTCGCACGGCCATGTGCGGGCCCAGGTCCGATCCGCCAATGCCGATGTTCACCACGTCGGTGATGGCGGCATCGCTGCGCACCTGCTCGGCGTACTGCAGCATGGCATCCAACGTGTGGTGCACGTCGGCCAGGCGCTGTGCGGTTTCGGGCACATCACCGGGCAGGGACACACCCGCCGGGCGGCGCAGCAGCGTGTGCAGCACGGCACGGTTCTCGGTGGTGTTGATGGCCTCGCCCGCCAGCATCGCGTCGCGGTGCCGCTCCACCCCGCAGGCGCGGGCCAGGTCCAGCAACAGGGCTTCGGTCTCGCGGCTCCAGAGGTTCTTGGAGAGGTCGGCAAACACGTGGGGCGCCTGCTGGCTGAAATGCGCAAAACGGCCCGGGTCTTGCGAAAAGGCCTGGCGCATGTCCAGGCTGCGGCCTTGGGCGTCAAAGTGGGCCGCCAGCAGGGGCCAAGGGGCAGTCTGGTCGCAACGGGTGGGCATGAAGGTCATGTCGTCTGGGGTTGGAGATGCGTCGGGATGGTAACTTGATTACAGAAATTCAACGAGTTTCACAGATTCTTTTGGGTTACAAGCAGCAGGAACAAAGCAAAGAAAGTCACAAATTCATGTAACGTGATTACAATCTCACGCAGCAAAACGACACATCTACCACGGAGACTCCATGAGTTTTGACCTCGTCCTGTTCGGCGGCACCGGCGACCTTGCCTGGCGCAAGCTCATGCCCGCATTGTTTCAGGCATTCCGCCATGGCACGCTGCCCGAGGGCGGCCGCATCATCGCCGTGGCGCGCGACGATCTGAGCGACGAACAATACCGCAGCCTGATCCAGTCGCGGTTTGACAGCGTGGAGCTGGCCAAGCGCCCGACACCGGACGAGTTTGCGCGGTTTGCGTCCCTGCTGAACTACCTGCGCATGGACCTGTCCAAAACCCAGGACTACGAGCGCCTGGCCGAGACGCTGAAGGCGCGCGGCGCGGACTCGGTGGTGATGTACGTGGCCACCGCGCCCAGCCTGTTCACCAACGTGTGCGAGCAGATCGCCGCCGTGGGCCTGAACGGCCCCACCACCCGCGTGGTGCTGGAAAAGCCCCTGGGCCACGACCTGCAGTCCAACCGCGCCATCAACGACACGCTGCGCCGTGTGCTGAAAGAAGAGCAGGTCTTTCGCATCGACCACTACCTGGGCAAGCCCTCGGTGCAAAACCTGTTTGCACTGCGGTTTGGCAACGCGCTGTTCGAGCCCCTGTGGCGCCGCGAGACCATTGCCAACATCCAGATCACGATTGCCGAGGAGCTGGGGGTGGAGTCGCGCGGCGCGTTCTACGACCAGACGGGCGCAATGCGCGACATGGTGCAGAACCACGCGCTGCAGCTCCTGTGCGCGATTGGCATGGAGCCGCCCATCAACTCCAGCGCCAACGCGATCCGCGACGAAAAGCTCAAGGTGCTGCAATCGCTCAAGCCCTGGACGCTGGAGACCATCGGCCAGCATGTGATTCGCGGCCAGTACGCAGCGGGCAACCACCAGGGTCAGCCCGTGCCCGGCTATGCGCAAGAAAAAGGCGTGGCCCCCGGCAGCACCACCGAAACCTTTGTGGCGCTGCGCACCGAGATCAGCAACTGGCGCTGGGCGGGTGTGCCGTTCTACATCCGCACCGGCAAGCGGCTGGCGGGGCGTGACGCGCACATCGTCATCAACTTCCGGCCCGTGCCCCACCCCATCTTCAAGACGCCTGCGGGCGCCGCCAACCGCCTGGTGATCAACCTGCAGCCCAAGGACGGGCTGGAGCTGCACCTGATGGCCCAGGGCGCCGCCCAGCACCAGACCGAGCCAGCGCTCTCGCAGGTGCACTTGAACCTGGATTTTGACCAGCGCTTTGGCACAGAGCGCGTGGGCGCCTACGAGCGCCTGCTGCTCGACGTGATTGCGGGCCGGCTGAACCTGTTTGTGCGCAGCGACGAGCAGGAAGAAGCCTGGCGCTGGGTGGAGCCCATCCTGCAGTACTGGAAGAACGACCCGGCAGGCCCCCGCCCCTACCCTGCGGGCAGCTGGGGCCCGCGTGCGGCCAGCGCGATGATTGCGCGCGACGGGTATTGCTGGAGCGAGGAAATGTAGGGCATCCCCCTGAGGCGCTTTGCGCCTTCCCCCTTCCCTCGAATTGCTGCGCATTTCGGGAAGGGAGACGCAGCCAGTGCGGCGGGGCGGCCCTTGCACGGCTGCCGCTGGCATGGCCCGCGCCGTTTTCACGTGCAGTGCAATGGCCACACCAATGCCCCCCCGGAAGTGTTCGCTCAGCAAGGTGGAGCGGTCCACACCTATATCGGCTGCGGCCCCACCAGCTCGATTGGCAACCCATCCGGGTCAGTAAAAAACGTGAACAGCGCCCCCGTGAACGGGTCCGTGCGCACCGGCTCCACAGCCACGCCATGCGCCACCAGCGCGGCCACGCTTGCAGCCATGTCGGCTACGCGCAGGGCCAGGTGGCGCAGGCCACAGGCCTCGGGGTAGGACGGGCGCGGCGGCGGGTTTGGAAAGGAGAACAGCTCCACCTGTGTGCCATCGGGCAGTTGCAGGTCGAGCTTGTGCGACTGCCGCTCGGCGCGGTAGTGCTCGTGCACCACCTGCAGGCCCAGCACCTCGGTGTAGAAGTGGCGCGAGCGCGCGTAGTCACTGGCGATGATGGCCACGTGGTGCACACCGGTGGGCCGGAGCATGGGCGGTGGTGCGCTGTCGCTACTCATGCGTCCGAGCCCGCAATGTCCAGCGCGCGCGATGCGCCGTGCAGCGCGGGCGTGGCGCCGGGGTCGATCACCCAGCAGGGAATGCCCGCCAGGTAAGACTGGAAGCGCCCCTTGGATTCAAACCGCGCGCGGAACGGGGACTGGTCAAACCAGGCACCCAGGCGCGGCACCATGCCGCCGCCGATGAACACGCCGCCACGCGCACCCAGCGTGAGCGCCAGGTTGCCCGCCACGCTGCCCAGAAAGCCGCAGAACAGCTCCAGCGCTTCCAGCGCCAGCGGGTCGTTGGCCTGCAGTGCGAGTTCGGTCACCTGCGCGGCCGAGCTGATCTCTTTGCCACCGCGCTGGGCCAGCCGGCGCAGCGCGTGGTACAGGTCCACCAGCCCCGCGCCACACACGGCGCGTTCGGCCGACACATGGCCGTAGCGCTCCTGCAAGATACCCAGCACATCGAATTCGCGCTGGGTCTGCGCGGCCAGCGTGACATGGCCGCCCTCGCCCGACAGCGGCACCCCCAGGTGGGAGCCGGGCGGAAACACCAGCCCCGACACGCCCAGGCCCGTGCCCGGGCCCAGCAGCCCAATGGCAGCGCCCGGCACGGCCACGCCGCCGCCCACGGGGCGCAGTTGCTCGGGCGTGAGCAGGGGCAGCGCCAGCGCGAGTGCGGTGAAGTCGTTGATGACCACCAGGCGCTCAAAACCAAAGGCCTCGCGCACGGCGCGCTGCGAGAAGCTCCAGCTGTGGTTGGTCATGCGGATCGCGTCGCCCGTGACCGGGTTGGCAATGCCAAACGCGGCCTCGCGCGGGGTGGCAATGTTTACCTCGGCAAGGTAGGCCGACAAGGCGGCGTCCACCGTGGGGAACTGCGCGCAGGGCAAGACCCGCGTGTCGTTGAGCGGGCCCGTGGGCGATGCCTGCCAGGCCAGGCGGATGTTGGTGCCGCCAATGTCGGCAAGAAGGCGCTGCGGGTGCATAGATTGACGAAAAGATTCCCAAAGGGTCCGAACAAAGGCCGGGCGGGCAGGATGCGCCACCCGCCCGGTTGCGGGAGAGCCAGCGGCTGCGGCCCTCGAATGCTATACTATTTATAGCCTAAAAGGCATACCAGCCGCGCGCAGAAGCCTGTTTTTACTTCAAATCCCTGCCCTGACAAAGACCAAAGTCGGGTGGCGGCGTCTGCGCCGCAGGTTCACGCGTTTTCTCTCAGGCCACCAGCCGCTCTTCGGACTGCGCATCGAACCAGTGGGCATGCGCGGGCGCCAGGGCCAGGCCCACATGCTCGCCGGGCTGCACGCGGGTCTGGGCGTCGGTGCGCAGCGTGACGCTGCCCGCAGCGGTGTCCACCATCACATACGTGTCCGGGCCCGTGGGCTCCACCACGCTGACCCGGCCGCGCCAGGGGGCGGTCTCCTGCATCACCAGGTGCTCGGGGCGCACGCCCAGCAGCACCTCGTTGGCACTGGATGGCGGCGGTGCCAGGTTCAACGCCGCACCCTGGATGCCAAACTGCCCGCCCGTGACCGCACCGCGCAGCAGGTTCATGGTGGGCGAGCCGATGAAGGTGGCCACGTAGGTGTTGGCCGGGCGGTTGTAGATCTCGTCGGGCGTGCCCAGCTGCTGCACCACGCCGCCCTTCATCACGGCAATGCGCGAGCCCAGCGTCATGGCCTCGACCTGGTCGTGCGTGACGTACACGCTGGTGATGCCGCTGGCCTGGTGCAGGCGCTTGATCTCGGCGCGCATCTCCACGCGCAGCTTGGCATCGAGGTTGGACAGCGGCTCATCGAACAGGAACAGCTGCGGCTGGCGCGCGAGCGCCCGGCCCATGGCCACGCGCTGGCGCTGGCCGCCCGAGAGCTGGCTGGGGCGGCGGTCGAGCAGGTGGCTGATCTGCAGCATGGCCGCCACTTCGTCGATGCGCTTTTGGCGCTCGGCCTTGGGCATCTTGCGCATCTCCAGCGCAAAGCCGATGTTGTCGGCCACGCTCAAGGTGGGGTACAGCGCATAGCTCTGGAACACCATGGCGATGTCACGGTCGCGCGGGGGCATGCCCACCACGTTTTTGCCACCGATGCGGATCTCGCCCTCGGTGGGCTCATCGAGCCCCGCAATGATGTTGAGCAGCGTGGACTTGCCGCAGCCCGAGGGGCCGACCAGGATGAGGAATTCGCCGGGCGCGACGTGGATGTCCACCTTGCGCAGCACTTCCACGCTTTTGTCGCCCTTGCCAAAGCGCTTGTTGATGCCTGCGATGTCGAGTGATGACGCCATGATTTCTTACTCTCTTAACCTTTGACGGCGCCAGCTGTGAGCCCGCGCACAAAAAACTTACCGGCCAGCACATAGATCACCATCGTGGGCAGGCCCGCGATGATGGCGGCCGCCATGTCCACGTTGTAGGCCTTCACACTGCTGCTGGTGTTGGCCAGGTTGTTCAGGCCCACCGTCACCGGCTTCGAATCCGTGCCCGAGAACACCACGCCGAACAGGAAGTCGTTCCAGATGTTGGTGAACTGCCAGATCAGCGTGACCATCACGATGGGCGTGGACAGCGGCAGCACGATGCGCCAGAAGATCTGGAAGAAGCTCGCGCCATCCATGCGCGCCGCGTTCACCAGCTCCTTGGGAATGGCCGCGTAGTAGTTGCGGAAGAACA
Source organism: uncultured Verminephrobacter sp. (assembly GCA_964466605.1). Lineage (GTDB taxonomy): Bacteria > Pseudomonadota > Gammaproteobacteria > Burkholderiales > Burkholderiaceae_C > Acidovorax. Next base: position 825 of record CAYXSL010000148.1, on the reverse strand, counting down.
GCGTGGTGCCCGCGAGGCCCGCCAGGCAGTGCACCAGCACCAGCCCGGTGATGGAGCTCGACAGCCCCAGCCAGCCCAGCACCTGGCTCATGGGCAGCAGCACCACCTGGAAGGGCATGAACACGCCGAACAGCAGCAGGCCAAACAGCGCATCGCTGCCGCGAAACTTCCACAGGCTGAGCACATAGCCATTGACGGCGCCCCACACGGTGGAGATCAGCACCGCAGGCACGGCCATGGCCACCGAGTTCATGAAGAACGGACGCAGGCCATTGCAGTCCACGCCCGTGCAGGCGCTCTGCCACGCCGTGCCCCAGGCCGACCAGTTCAGCGAACCCGGCAGCGCCAGCAGCGAGCTGCTGCGGATCTCCTCGGCGTCCTTGAACGACGTGACCAGCATCGCGTACAGCGGCAGCAGAAAGAAGGCGGTGGCCAGCGCCAGCACCGCATAGACGAGCAGACGGCCCACGGAGGGGAACAAAGAGGGCTTAGCGGTCATGGGCTTTGGTCCGCAGTTCGCTGTAAAGGTAAGGAATCACCAGGGCCGCCACGGTGGCCAGCATCATGGTGGCGCTGGCCGCGCCCAGGCCAATCTGGCCGCGCGAGAACGACATGGTGTACATGAAGGTGGCAGGCACATCGGTGGCAAAACCGGGGCCACCGGCGGTGAGCGCCATCACCAGGTCAAAGCTCTTGATCGCCAGGTGCGACAGCACCATGAGCGTGGAGAAGAACACCGGCCGCAGCGCGGGCAGCACGATGCGCCAGTAAATGCGCGGCAGCGAGGCGCCATCGACCTGCGCGGCCTTGATGATGCTGTCGTCA
>CAYXSL010000147.1:0-11590 GCA_964466605.1 uncultured Verminephrobacter sp. | reverse complement strand
TGCCCAACATCAAGTGGGGCCTGCTGTACGGCGTGATCTTGTGCAACGCGCGCGCCATGGGCGAGTTCGGCGCCGTGTCGGTGGTGTCGGGCCATATCCGGGGCCAGACCAACACCATCCCGCTGCACGTCGAAATTCTCTACAACGAATACCAGTCGGTGGCTGCATTCGCTGCGGCATCGCTGCTGGCCCTGCTGGCGCTGGTCACGCTGGTCATCAAGACCATTGCCGAACACCGCAACGAACAGGCCATGAAGGCCGCCGCCGAATTGCCCCCCGAGCGCCCCGCGCCCGCTGGCGTGTGAAGGAACACAGAACATGAGCATTGAAATCCGTAACGTCAGCAAGCAGTTCGGCGACTTCCAGGCGCTGCGCGATGTGAGCCTGGACATCCAGTCCGGCGAACTCATCGCGCTGCTCGGCCCCTCGGGTTGCGGCAAGACCACGCTGTTGCGCATCATTGCCGGGCTGGAGACGGCCGATGTGGGCACCATCCACTTCAGCGGCGAAGACACGACCGACGTGCATGTGCGCGAGCGCAACGTGGGCTTTGTGTTCCAGCACTACGCGCTGTTCCGCCACATGACCGTGTTCGAGAACGTGGCCTTCGGCCTGCGCGTCAAGCCGCGCAGCGAGCGCCCGAGCGAGGCGCAGATCAAGAAAAAGGTCATGGACCTGCTCAAGCTCGTGCAGCTGGACTGGCTGGCCGAGCGCTACCCCTCGCAGCTGTCCGGCGGGCAGCGCCAACGCATCGCCCTGGCCCGTGCCCTGGCGGTGGAGCCCAAGGTGCTGCTGCTGGATGAGCCCTTCGGCGCCCTGGACGCCAAGGTGCGCAAGGAACTGCGCCGCTGGCTGCGCCGCCTGCACGACGAACTGCATGTGACCAGCATCTTCGTCACGCACGACCAGGAAGAAGCCCTGGAAGTGGCCGACCGCGTGGTGGTGATCAACCAGGGCCGCATCGAGCAAAGCGGCTCGCCGCAGCAGGTGTGGGACCAGCCCGCGAGCCCGTTTGTGTATGGCTTTTTGGGCGACGTGAACCTGTTCCACGGCCGGGCCCACGAGGGCCTGGTGCACCTGGACGGCATGCAGATCGACTCGCCCGAGCACCAGGCGGCGCAGAACGCCAAGGCGTTTGCCTACGTGCGCCCGCACGACCTGGACGTGGAGCGCTACTCCCCTGGCGCGGGCCTGGACGCCGAAGGCCGCCCGCGCGGCATCGTGGCCCAGCTCAGCCGCGCCATTGTGGTGGGCCCAATTGCGCGGCTGGAACTTATTCCGACCGATGACCACAAACCAGCGGACAATGCGTCCCCAGAATCCCTGATCGAAGCGCAGATCCCTGCGCAGCAGTTCAAGGAAATGGGTTTCAAAGAGGGCGAAACGCTGGTGGTCACACCGCGCCGCGCCCGAGTGTTCTTGGATCACGCCGCTGGTATCTGAGCTGTTTCCCCTGGGACGCCGCGCCAGGTGCCGCGCGGCCTTGAGGGATAACAAAGATGTTGTTGAACTGGATGGATCAGGCCCCGCGCCGCGTGCTGGCGCTGATCAGTGCGGCCTGTGTGGCCATGCTGGCCTTTGGCATGTACCTGCAGCATGTGGTGGGCCTGGAGCCTTGCCCCATGTGCATCGTGCAGCGTTATGCTCTCATTGGTGTAGCAATCTTCACAGGCCTGGCAAGCGCAAGGGCCTCAAAAGGGTGGTGGATGGGTTGGGGCGTGCTGGCCCTGATCGCCTCTGGCTTCGGCGCCTTTGTGGCGGCCCGCCAGAGCTGGCTGCAGTGGTACCCGCCCGAAGTCGCCACCTGCGGCCGCGACTTCTACGGCATGATCGAAAACTACCCCATCAGCCGTGCCATTCCCATGATCTTCCGGGGCTCGGGCGACTGTGCTGCGATTGACTGGACCTTCCTGGGCGGATCAATTGCCAACTGGTCGTTTGTGTGTTTTGTGGGGTTTGCGGTGGTGCTGCTGGCGCTGCTGGTGCGTGGGGTGAAGGGCGGCAACAACGGCCGCTCGGGCTACTCGATGGCTTGATCGGCTCCGTCTGGCTCAGAAAGCAAAAAAGCGCTCTTCGGAGCGCTTTTTCGTTGAGGGCAGCTTATGGGCCTTGATCAGCCTGCCGAAGAGACGCCTGCCGCTCCTGGTGTCTGAGCGGGTGCAATGGGAGGCGGTCAGACAAACACAGCGCCACCCGCGTCCAGGGAGGGTGGACGCAGCAGGTCCTCATCGATGCCCATGGTCTGGCTGGCGCGCTCCACGGCCCGCCACAGTGGCGCAGGCATTTGCAGTATTTCGTCAGGGGATGAGGAGCGCGCTATCCATGCGCTGATTTGCTGGTGCTGCTCGTGGGTGAGCAGGTCCAGGTTCAGCATCTCGTCGATGATCTTCATCTTTGGCAAATCCAGGGTTGTTTGGTGTGGCTGTGCAGTCGCAAAGCCCGGCAGGGTGTTGGATGGCGCATTGCTGAAGCAAGGCGCACTCCAGCCACTTTAGCCGGTGTGGTGCGCGGGGTGTCTGAAGCGCATCATGCGCTGAGCCCCATCTCAGGCAGAACTTGTCAAGCAGAACCTCGGCCAGGGACTCCGTCGGTGCTCTCGGCCGCGTGCGGGAACAGCACACCCTGTGTCCCATCCACCCACGCAGGCAGCTTGTGCATCACGCTGGCCAAAAGCTCGCTGGCCTGCCATTGCGCCAGCCAGGCTTGCAGGTGGGGCCAGGGCTGCGCCGCCCACCAGTCCGTATCAATGCCCGCAAACTGCCGCACAAAAGGCGCAATCGCCATATCGGCCAGGGCGGCGTGGGTGCCGAACAGGAAGGGATGATCCGGGGAGATACGTGCCTCCAGTGCACCCAGCCAGGCCACGGCCCGGGCGCGTTCTGCGGCCATGTCGGCATCGGGGTAGCGGCTGGGGTATTTGCACCGGTCCAGTGCCTGCTTGAACGGGCCATCGCATTCGGCAATCAGCGCCAGCATGTCCTCCAGGTTGCCTTGACTCGGCGTGAGCCAGCCCTCGGGGTCGTGCTGCGCCAGCGCCCACAGCATGATGTCCAGGCTCTGCTCCAGCACCTGGCCGCTGGGCAGCACCAGCACGGGCACGGTGCCTTTGGGCGAGGCCAGCAGCAGGCCCTGGGGCTTGCTCCTGAGCACCACTTCGCGCAGCTCGCAGGCCTGGCCGCTCACCGCCAGGGCCAGCCGCGCGCGCATGGCGTAGGGGCAGCGGCGGAAGGAGTAGAGAACGGGCAGGGCGGTCACGTTCTGCCACCCATACCGTCGTCTTCTCCGTCTTTGACGGCGGTGCGCGCGGGGCGGCCGGGTTGCTGTGCGCCGATGTGCTCTTGCCCGCGCTGCCGGGCCAGCTGCATTTGTCGCTCGCGCTCGGCCAGGGCGCGCTCTTGCTCGGGTGTGCGGGTGCCGTGGCAGTACGGGCAGCTCACGCCCGCCACGTAGTGGGGCGACCGTAGCTCGGTCTCGCCCAGCGGCATGCGGCAGGAGCGGCACAGCTTATGGTGGCCGGGCACCAGGCCATGGCCTACCGACACACGTTCGTCGAACACAAAACAGTCGCCATGCCAGCGGCTGGTTTCCTCTGGCACGGTTTCGAGGTATTTGAGGATGCCGCCTTCCAGGTGATACACCTCGTCAAAGCCTTGTGATTTGAGGAAGGCCGTGGATTTTTCGCAGCGGATGCCCCCCGTGCAGAACATGGCCACGCGGGGCTTGCCCGCCAGCACGCCGCCCGGCTGCGATTGCTGCGCCACCCAGGCTGGGAACTCCGCAAAGCTCTGGGTGTGCGGGTTGATGGCGCGCTCAAACGTGCCGATGCCCACCTCGTAGTCGTTGCGCGTGTCCACCACCACCACACTGGGGTCGTCGATGAGCGCGTTCCAGTCCTCGGGCTTCACATAGGTGCCGGCGTTGCGCGCGGGGTTCAGACCCGGCACGCCCAAGGTGACGATCTCGCGCTTGAGGCGCACGCGCATGCGGTAGAAGGGCATGCGCTCGGCCAGTGCCTCCTTGTGCTGCAAGGCGGCAAACCGTGCATCGCTGCGCAGCCAGGCCAGCACCGTGTGCACGCCCTGCGGCTCGCCCGCGATGGTGCCGTTGATGCCCTCGGGCGCGAGCAGCAGCATGCCGCGCACGCCGTGGGTGTCGCACAGGGACTGCAGGGGCTCACGCAGCGCGGCAAAGTCCGGCAGGTCCACAAACTGGTAGAGCGCGGCGGTAAGAAAGCGGGGGGTGACCGGGTCCACGAAATGGGCGTTTTTGAAAGAAGGGGGTGATGATAGCTGTCACCTTTCGTTACGATGCAGGGTCACCAACGCTGTTTCCAAGGTGGTTGTATGAGCAAGGAATCCACGATCCATCTGTTCCGCCGGCTCGAACAGCTCAACGGCATCGGTGCGGCGCTCTCGCGCGAGCGGGACATCGACCGGCTGCTGGAGAACATCCTGGAGGCCGCCAAGACCATCACCGGCGCCGACGGGGGCACGCTCTACAGCGTGACGGAGGACCAGTCGGCCCTCAAGTTCGAGATCCTGCGCACCGACTCGCTGGGCATCCGCCTGGGCGGCACCACGGGCAAACCCATCGACCTGCCGCTGCTGCCCCTGCGCACGGCCGATGGCGCGCCCAACGATTCGCTGGTGGCCGCGCACGCTGCCATCCACGACCGCACGGTGAACATCGCCGACGCCTACAGCGCGGCGGGGTTTGATTTTTCAGGCACGCGGGCTTTTGACCTGCGCACGGGCTACCGGTCGCAGTCGTTCCTCACGGTGCCGATGAAGAACCACGACCGCGAACTTATCGGTGTGCTGCAGCTCATCAATGCGCGTGACCCGGACTCGGGCGAGGTCATCACCTTCTCGCAGGCCGACCAGAGCCTGGCCGAGTCGCTGGCCTCGCAGGCGGCCATTGCGCTCACCAACCGGCTGCTCATCACGCAGCTCGAACGCCTGTTCGAGTCGTTCGTGAACCTCATCAACCTGGCCATCGACGAAAAATCTCCCTACACCGGCGGCCACTGCCAGCGCGTGCCCGCCCTCACCATGATGCTGGCCGAGGCCGTGGATGCCACGCGCGAAGGGCCGTTGGCCGCGTTCAAGATGAGCGACCGCGACCGCTACGAGCTCAAGATGGCGGGCCTGCTGCACGACTGCGGCAAGATCACCACGCCTGTGCACGTGGTGGACAAGGCCACCAAGCTGCAGACCATCTACGACCGCATCGGCCTGGTGGACACACGGTTTGAAGTGCTCAAGCGCGATGCCGAACTGGCGGCGCTGCGCCGCCAGCTGGCGCTGCGCCCGGTGATGGATGCGCGTGCCGAGGGCCAGGAGCTGCAGGCCCTGCAGCACGAGATCCATGCGCTGGAGGAAGACCGTGACTTTCTGCGCCACTGCAACACCGGCACCGAGGCCATGCGCCCCGAGGACCAGCAGCGCGTGCGCGACATCGCCGCCATGCGGCACTGGCGCAACCCGCAGGGCGTGCAAACCAGCTTCTTGACCGCCGAAGAGGTAGAGAACCTCACCATCCGCGCGGGCACGCTGAACCAGTCCGAGCGCGACACCATCAACTACCACATCGTCGCCACCATCAAGATGCTGGAGACGCTGCCCTGGCCGCGCCACCTCAAGAACGTGCCCGAGTACGCAGGCGGCCACCATGAACGCATGGACGGCAAGGGCTACCCGCGCGGCCTCACGCGCGAGCAGATGTCGCTGCAGGCCCGCATGATGGGCATTGCCGACATCTTCGAGGCGCTCACGGCCGCCGACCGGCCCTACAAGAGCGGCATGAGCCTGTCGCAGGCGCTGGCCATCATGTGCCGGATGCGCGACAACGGGCACATCGACCCCGACCTGTTCGAGGTGTTTGTGCGCGAGGGGGTGTACCTGCGCTACGGACAGGCGTTTCTGGAGGCAGGGCAGGTGGATACGGTGGACCCCGGGGCGCTGGGGTTCTAGGACGTGCCTGGGATGTGCAAGGCGCCACAGGGCCGCTGAGCGGGCTTCCACACAGGCTGGATGCCATTAACATATTGAAACGCTTGAGCCGCCGCCCAATCGTGTCCAGACCTTTTTGAGGGGCCTTGCTTGCTGACCTCCAGGCTTCGTACTTCCGTGATTCACAGGCTGTCCCTGTCGATATGGGGACTGTTTCTGGGCCTGGTGGTCCTGCTCTCGCTGCTGGGATATGCAGCGATGAGCGCGGTCGCCGACCACGTGGTGCCGCTGGTCATGCGCCAGGCGGTGGAATTGCGTGCGCAGGCGGTCGAGGGGCTGTTTGTGCAAGCGGGGCAGAGCGCCCAGCAGGTGCAGCAGGATTTGCTGACGCGGCTGCGCGCTGCCGATACCGAGGCCGCGCTCAGCCGGTTCGATGAGTTGTTTGCGCGTGGGCCGGACGGGCTCTGGCGCCTTCGGCCCGGGAAAGTGGACACGGCGAATGCGCCCACGTTGTACCTGCACCACGGCTCCAATGGCCCGGATGAATCCACGCGCGTGCGTGCGGCCGTGAGTTACGACCTGCTGAGGGAGCGGGGGCCAGCGCTGGTGCCGCCCTTTTTTTCCGCGTACATGGATTTCGTCGAGAACGGCCTCATGGTCTACGCGCGCGGTGTCGATTGGGGCAGTGCCGCCACCGCAGACGCCAGCAACGCCGACTACCCCACCATGCAGGGCGCGGACCCCCAGCGCAACTCGGAGCGGCGCATCTTCTGGACGCCGGTGTATTTTGACGAGCAGGCCAAGGCCTGGATGGTGTCGGTGATCCAGCCCCTGGACTGGCAGGGGCGCTGGGTGGGCACGGTGGGGCACGACCTGTCGATTGAAACCCTGATCGACGCCGTGGTGGCCAGCCGTGACCAGGAGGGCGTGCAGCTGATCCTGAGCGCGGAGGGGGACCTGATCTCCCATCCCGACCTGAGGGACCGCATTGCGGCGGCGAATGGGCAGCTCCAGATCGCCAGCCTGAAGGACCCGTTGCTGGAGCAGGTGCACCGCATGGTGTCGGGCGCTCAGGCCGACCGGGGCGCCGGCCTGAGCGCCGACGGAACGCAATGGATTGCCTGGTCGCGCATCCGGGGGCCGAACTGGTACCAGATCTACCTCATGCCCCAGTCGCGGGTGGATGGCCTGGTGATGTGGGGCATGCTGGGGTTGTGCGCCATTGGCCTGCTGGGGCTGATGCCGGTGTTGTGGTCCATGCGCAGGAGGGTGAACACGCTGGTGGTGCGCCCGCTGCAGCGCCTGACCGAGGCCGTCGATACCCTGGGCCAGGGGCAGACGCCAACCCCCGTGGCGCTGGGCACGGCGGATGAGCTTGGCCGTCTGGCGCGCGCCTTTGACGGCATGGTGTCCGAACTCGTCCAGAAGCGCGCCATGGCGGCTGCGCATGCACAGGCCCTGCAGACCGAGGTGGACGAGCGGCGCCAGTACATGGTCAGCCTGGAGGAGGAGCGTGCCCGCCTGTTTGCGCTGCTGGGGGCGATGAACCTGGGCATCCTCTTCGTCACGGCCGAGAACCAGGTGACCTACTGCAATCCCGCGTTCCTGACAATCTGGCGCATACAGGGCGACGAAGCCTCTTTTGTGGGCCGTTCCGCCAGCGACATCTTCCATGCGGTGGGGCATGGGCCCTCGTCCCTGGCGGCCGTGGCGCGCCATGCGCAGCAGGCGCTGCTGGCACCCGCGCTCTCCAGCCGGTACGAGTTGGACGTGGGCGACGGGCAGACCCTGTTGCTGACATCGCACCCGGTGCACGACAGCGACAAACGCTACATCGGCAGGCTCTGGATTCACGAGGACGTGACGCGCGAGCGCCAGACGGCGGCGCAGCTGATCTACCTCGCCGAGCGCGATGCCCTCACCGGCCTGTACAACCGGCGCAGGTTCGAGGACGAGCTGCAGCGTTTTTTCCGGGGGAGCGAGCGGCAGGAGCGACAGGGCGCCTTGCTGTTCTTCGACCTTGACGAGTTCAAGGCCATCAACGACACGTTTGGCCACCGCACTGGCGACTCGGTGCTGGTGCGCGTGGGCAGCGATGTGCAGGCGCTGGTGCGCCAGACAGAAACCCTGTGCCGGCTGGGGGGCGACGAATTCGCGGTGCTGATGCCCAATTCCACGGTGGAGGACGCCCAGCGCCTGGCCGAGCGCATCGTCCGCGCCATTTCGCAGGCCCCGTTCTGCATCGAGGGGCAGAGCCTGCGGCTGACGACCAGCCTGGGCATCGCCCTGGCGCCGCAGCACGCAGACAACGCCGAGGATCTGGTGGCCCATGCGGATACCGCGATGTACCAGGCCAAGCACCTGGGCAAGAACTGCTGGGCTGTCTACCGGCCCGACCACCATGCATCGCAGGAAATGATCACCCGCCTGGCCTGGAACGACCGCATCTCCCGGGCCATCGAGCACGACCTGCTGCGCCTGCACTATCAAGGGGTGTATGACGCGGCCACCGGAGAGCTGTCCCATCTGGAGGTCCTGATCCGCATGCTGGATGAGTCTGATGCCACGCAGCTGATCGCGCCCCGGCAGTTCATCGGCTACGCGGAAAAAAGCGGCAAGATCCTGGAGATCGACCGCTGGGTGGCGCGCGAGAGCATTGCGATGCTGGGCGCGCTGCCCCATCTTCCGGCGCTGGCAATCAATATCTCGGCGCGCTCGTTCGATGACCCCAGCCTTCCCGCCTACATCGCGGCCCAGTTGCAGGCGGCAGGCGTGGCGCCCCAGCGCCTGCTGGTGGAACTGACGGAAACCTCGGCGGTGTCAGACCTGCTCGATGCCGAGCGGTTCATCGACGCCCTGCACCGCACCGGATGCCAGGTGTGCCTGGACGATTTCGGGACGGGTTTTGCGTCGTTTGCCTACCTCAAGCACCTCAAGGTCGATGTGCTGAAGATCGACGGTCTGTTCATCCGCAATCTCACCCGCGAGCACGACAACCAGGTGTTTGTCCGCGCCATCATCGACGTGGCCCGCGGGCTGGGTCGGCGCACGGTGGCTGAGTTTGTGGAAAGCGAGGAGACATGGGACATGCTCAAGGCGCTTGGCGTGGACATGGTGCAGGGCTACCACCTGGACCAGCCGCAGGCCGGGCACCCAGCGCTGGCAACGCCCGCGCTGTAGGGCACCGCCTGGGCCCTGCGCTGCCCAGGATGTGTTTGCTATTAAAATGATAGCTTAAAAGGTAATGTGGATGCGCGGGAACGGCCAAATTTATTCAAATTCGTCAACGCTGGATTGGGCCTGGGCCAAAAGCCAGGCGCTGAAGGCCCCCATGGCCCCGGTGGCGGGGCGTGACTGCAGCCGCGTGAGCCAGTAGGCGCCCCGGTGCAGCTCCTGCGCGAAGGGCTGCACCAGCCGGCCCTGGCGCAGTTCGCGGGTGAACATGCGCACCGGCAGCAGCGCCATGCCCGTGCCCTGGGCCGCCGCCTCGGCCAGCGTGAGCGACGAGTCGAACACCGCACCGCGCACCACGGGGCAGGGCGCACCGGCGGCGTCGAACCAGGCTGCCCATTCGTCGGTGCGGTAGCTGCGCAGCAAAGGCTGGCGTGCCAGGTCGGCTGCCGTGCGCAGGCCGTGGGCCAGCGCGGGGGTGCACATCACCGACATGGGCGCGTCCATGATGCGCTCGGCATGCGTGCCGTGCCAGGCGCCGTCGCCAAAGCGTATGGCTAGGTCCAGCCCTTCGCCCGCCATGTCCACCCGGTTGTTGTGCGTGAGCAGGCGCAGGTCCACAAAGGGGCAGGCCTGCTGAAAGTCGCGCAGCCGGGGCAGCAGCCAGCCCACGGCAAAGGTGCCCACGGCGCCCACGGTGAGCACCTCACGCGGGCGGGTGTCGCCCAGCCTTTCCAGTGCGCGTTGCAGGTTGCTGAAGGACTCCACCACCACAGGCAGCAGCGCCTGGCCCTCGTCGGTCAGCGCCAGTCCGCGTGGCAGTCGGCGGAACAGCGGCTTGCCCAGCCGGTCTTCGAGCTTGCGGATGTGCTGGCTCACGGCGGTCTGGGTCACGTTCAGCTCTTCGGCCGCGCGCGTGAGGTTCAGGTGGCGGGCAGCCGCCTCGAAGGCGCGCAGGGCGTTGAGCGGCAGGTGCATCTGGCTTGGAGCTGGAAGTTTTTGTTGGGTCTTGCCGCAATTATTGTCGATGGTGCCGGGGGCTCAGAGTCCTTATCGTTCGGACCTTGTTTTCACTTCACTCCTTATCTCTATGCAAAGACGACAGTTTTCCTTGGGCTTGATGGCCGCTGCTGCGTTGCCCCTCTGGGGCTGTGCGGGTGTCGGCGACGCCACAAGCGGGCCGGGCGCGGCGGGCACCCACCCGGCGGTGCGCCGCTGGAACGAAACGCTGGCCGGTATCGAACGCAGCGCCCAGGGCCGCCTGGGCGTGGCCATGCTGGACACCGGATCGGGCCTGGCCCTGGGCTGGCGCCAGGACGAGCGTTTTGCGATGGCCAGCACCTTCAAGGCGGTGCTTGCGGGCTGGATGCTGGCGCTGGTGGACCAGGGCCGGGAGCGGCTGGATGCGCGCGTGCACTATGCAGCCACCGACGTGGTGGCGTATTCGCCCGTGAGTGGCGCCCGCGCGGGCAACGGCGGCGGCCTGACGGTGGGCGAGCTGTGCTCTGCCACCGTGAGCCTGAGCGACAACACCGCCGCCAACCTGCTGCTCGCGCGCCATGGCGGCCCGGCCGGGTTCACGGCCTTTGTGCGCTCGCTGGGCGACACCACCACGCGGCTGGACCGCACCGAGCCGACGCTCAACGAGGCCCGCGTGGGCGACCCGCGCGACACCACCACGCCGCTGGCCATGCTGCACACCCTGCAAAAACTCGTACTGGGCGAGGTGCTCAGCCCCACCTCCCGCGCCTGGCTGCAGCGCTGGCTGGTGGAGACGAGCACGGGCGACAAGCGCCTGCGCGCCGGTGTGCCGGGCTGGAAGGTGGGCAACAAGACGGGCACGGCCAGTGACAGCGGAACGGCCAACGACATCGGGGTGCTCTGGCCTGTGGACGGCGGCGCGCCCGTGCTGGTGACCTGCTACCTCACGCGGTCCACGGCTTCGCCCGAGCAGCGCGACGCGGCCATCGCGCAGGTGGCGCGGGCCGTGGCGGCGGCGCGCCAGGGGTAGTCTGCCTGCAGGTTTTTTGACCAGGGCGGGCCCTGGTCAGCAGCATTTCTCCAAACCGTTCGGGCTGAGCCTGTCGAAGCCTTGCACAGTGCTTCGGCAGGCTCAGCCCGAACGGCTGTGTGGTTCTGGAGCCCAGTTCTTCAGAGCTTCTTCACCAGCACCTGGCTCTTGCGGTCCCAGTTGTACTTGCGCTTGCGCGCGTCGGGCAGCCAGTCCGGGTCCACGGGCGAGAAGCCGCGCTTGATGAACCAGTGCATGGTGCGGGTGGTCAGCACGAAGATGCTGTCCAGCCCGAGGAGGCGCGCGCGTTGCTCGATGCGCTTGAGCAGCTTCTCGCCGTCGCCCGTGCCCTGGCTCTGGGGCGACACGGTCACCGCCGCCATCTCGGCCGTCTTGGCCTCGGGGTACGGGTACAGCGCAGCGCAGCCGAAGATCACGCCGTCGTGCTCGATGATGG
>CAYXSL010000146.1:0-11777 GCA_964466605.1 uncultured Verminephrobacter sp. | reverse complement strand
CCACGTAGCCGGCCAGCACCGGCAGCACGGCGCCGTTCATCGTCATCGACACGCTGACCTTGTCGAGCGGGATCTGGTCGAACAGGATCTTCATGTCCTCGACCGAGTCAATCGCAACCCCAGCCTTGCCCACGTCGCCCGTCACGCGAGGGTGGTCACTGTCGTAACCCCGGTGGGTAGCCAGACCGAACGCCACCGACACGCCATGCCCGCCAGCAGCCAGGGCCTTGCGGTAGAACGCATTGGATTCTTCGGCGGTCGAAAAACCTGCGTACTGGCGAATCGTCCAGGGCCGCACCGCATACATGGTGACCTGCGGGCCGCGCAGGTAGGGCTCAAACCCCGGCAGCGTATTGGCATACGGCAGACTGGCCGTGTCTTCGGCGGTGTACAGCGGCTTGACGGTGATGCCGTCGGGCGTGACCCAGTTCAGCGCATTCACATCGCCACCCGGCGCGGACTTGGCTGCAGCCTTGGCCCAGGCCTCCAATGAAGAAGCAGCGAATTCGGGGGCGGTTTGGGGGGCGTTGTCACTCATGGCGAAGGCTTCTCCGAAGATGGCGTGTGGGTGCGCTCAGGGCGCGCGGGCTGGTGCCGATGTGGCGTCGAGTTTACATCATTCATAATTATTGATTCAAAATATTCCTCGCAGCTTACAATCCGCCCATGTCTGCCCTCACCCTCACGCCCCGCGCCCTGTACGAAGAAGTCGCCGAGCAACTGCGCCAGCGCATCTTCCGCCGCGAGCTGGAGCCCGGCAGCTGGATCGACGAACTGAAGATTGCGGAGGAGTTCGGCATCAGCCGCACCCCGCTGCGCGAGGCGCTCAAGGTACTGGCGGCCGAAGGCCTGGTCACGATGAAGGTGCGCCGTGGCGCCTATGTGACGGAGATGAGTGAAAAAGATCTGCGCGACGTGTACCACCTGCTCAGCCTGCTGGAGAGCGACGCCGCAGGCGTGGTGGCCGAACGCGCCACCGAAGCGCAGCTGAAGACGCTGCAGGACCTGCACGCCGAGCTGGAAACGGCCGTGGCTGACCGCGAGAAGTTCTTCGCCATCAACGAGCGCTTTCACATGCACCTGCTGGAGATGGCCGACAACCGCTGGCGCAGCCAGATGGTGGCCGATCTGCGCAAGGTGATGAAGCTCAACCGCCACAACTCGCTGTTCAAGCAAGGGCGCATCGAGGATTCGCTGGGCGAACACCGCGCCATTCTGGCTGCCATGGTGGCACGCGATGGCAAGGCCACCATGCGGGCCATGCAGGCGCACTTTGCGCAGGGGCTGGAAGCAGCAACCTGACCACAGCAAGGGGGAACCCGATACGGCCCGGGCGCGAGGCCAGATCTGACCCCCGGCATTCCATCTTTAGGAATGCACCATTTCTCACAAAGCAGGCTCTGGATGGGCGCCCCGGGCAGCTGCGCTGGCTATGATCCCCGGGTTTGCCCTGATCAGGGCCAACGTCTCCCGGCACGCGCTCCAGGACGAACGCACGCCCGATTGATATCCCCGCAGCGGGCCCCTTTCGCCAGCCAGATGACCTCCGCCACGACCCCCACCCGAATTTCCGACGTTCAGACGCTGCCCCAACTGCTGGCTTTCCGGGTGAATCAAACCCCTCAGGCCGAGGCCTTCCGTGCCTATGACACCGCCAGCCGGTCCTGGCAAAGCCTGAGCTGGGAACAGGCCGCTGGGTGCATTGCCACCTGGACGCGGGCTCTTGCAGCGCTGCAGCTGCCCTCCGCCGCCCGCGTGGCCATCCTGCTGCCCAATGGCCTGCACGCCATGTGCGCCGACCAGGCCACGCTGGCCACGGGCTGCGTGCCGGTGCCGCTGCATGCCATCGACAACCCCGGCAGCATTGCCTACATCCTGGCGGACTGCGAGGCCTCGATGCTCATCGTGGGGCAGGCCGAACAGTGGGAAAAGATCCGCGCCGTGGGCACGCCGTTCCCGGCCCTGCGCGCCGTGGTGATCACCGACGACGACACTTCGACCTTCGCGCCCGCAGCCGCTTCGGCCGATGGCCCGGCGGTGGGCTCGCTGGTGCAATGGCTGGCGGGTGCCGGCGCCGCCCCGGCCTTGGCGATCACGCCGCCGGGGGCGGACGACCTGGCGGCCATCGTCTACACCTCAGGCACCACGGGCAAACCCAAGGGGGTGATGCTGACGCACCGCAACGTGGTCAGCGACGTGAAGGCGGTGCTCGACCGCATCGCGCCCACGGTGAACGACGTGTTCCTGTCCTTCCTGCCGCTGTCGCACACCTTCGAGCGCACGGGGGGTTACTACCTGCCCATTGCGGCGGGCAGCTGCGTGGCCTATGCGCGCTCGGTGGCGCTGCTGGCGGACGACCTCAAGACCGTGCGCCCCACGGTGCTGGTGTCGGTGCCGCGCATTTACGAGCGCATCCACGCCAAGCTGCTCGAAAAACTCTCGCCCACGCCCTGGAAGATGCGGCTGTACGAAGCCGCGCAGCACAAGGGCTGGGCACGCTTTTGTGCAGCGCAGGGCCTGCCCGCACCATCGGCGGACGAAGGCCGCGCCGCCGGCTGGATGGCCGCCCTGCCCTGGCCCTTGCTGCAGGCCTTGGTGGCCCAGCCGCTGCTGGCCCAGTTTGGCGGCCGCGTGCGCGTGGCCGTGAGCGGCGGCGCGCCGCTGTCGCCCACCATTGCCAAGTGCTTTCTGGGCCTGGGCCTGCCGCTGGTGCAGGGCTACGGCATGACCGAGACCGCGCCCGTCGTATCGGTGAATTCGCTGAACGACAACGACCCCGCCTGCGTGGGCAAGGCCCTGCCCGGCGTGGAGGTGCGCATTGGCGAGAACCGCGAGCTGCAGGTGCGTGGTCCCATCGTGATGAAGGGCTACTGGAAGCGGCCGGAAGACACGGCCAAGATCCTGAGCCCGGACGGCTGGCTGGGCACGGGCGACCAGGCCGAGATCGTGAACGGCCGCATCTACATCAAGGGCCGCATCAAGGAAATCATCGTCACCTCCACCGGCGAGAAGATCCCCCCGGGCGACCTGGAGCTGGCCATGCTGGCCGACCCGCTGCTGGAGCAGACCTTCGTGGTGGGCGAGAACCGCCCCTTCATCGCCAGCGTGGCCGTGCTCAAGCGCGACGAATGGCAGCGCCTGGCCGCCGATCTGGGACTGAGCCCACAGGACGAAGGGAGCCTCAACCACCCCAGCGTGCACCGTGCCGTGCTGGCGCGCATCGAGAAACACACCGCCAGCTTCGCCCGCTACGCTGTGCCCCGCGCCGTGCACTGCACTTTGGAGCCGTGGACCATCGAAAACACCTTCATGACCCCCACGCTCAAGCTCAAGCGCAACAATCTGATGGCGCACTTTGCAGAGGCGATTGAGGGGATGTACCAGAAGCCGGGCGGGCGCTGAGCGTCTGGCAGCGCCGCGTCATGCCAGCAGGACCCCTGGAGCGGTCTTGAGACGGACAAGCCCCATGGCCGTAGGAACTGCAGTTTTTGAATTCATACGGCCAATCGGCTTCATGCGGTTTTTTCCAGCGCCTGCGCCCCCTCCCCCGCATACGCCACCCCAAACCGGTTCGCCAGAAAATCCGCCAGCCGCACCGCCTCCTGCCCCACAAAACCCAGCTGCGGCAGCCGCCCCTGGGCCACCAGGTCCAGCGCCGTGCAGATGCCCGCCGCCGTGGTGAGCTGGATGGCGCTGAGCCGGTGCCCCGCCAGCTCAGTGCCCACGATGCGGGCCGAGTACGACTCTTGCACCAGCCGCCCGCCGCGTTGGCCCGCTGCGGTGGCAAAGATCACGATCACGTCCTGATCGGTGGTGGGGATCGCGCTTTCCAGGATGTCCTTGAGCAGATCGCGCCGATCACGCAGGCGCAGGTCATTCAGCAGCAGCTTCAGGATGGCGTTGTGGCCCGGGTAGCGGATGGACTGGTAGTCCACCTGCCGCGCCTTGCCCGCCAGCGTCTCGGTGAGCGTGCCCAGGCCGCCCGAGGTGTTGAACGCCTCGTACTCCACGCCGTCCAGCGCAAAGGTTTCCAGCCCTTCCAGCGCAGGCACCGTGGTGCGCACGCCGTCCACAATGGCTTCGCAGGGGTTGCAGTATTCGTTGATAAGGCCCTCGGTGCTCCAGGTCAGGTTGTAGCGCAGGGCACCCTGGGGGTAGCGGGGCAGCGCCCCCACGCGCATGCGCAGGGTGTGCAGGGTGTCAAAACGGCGAGCCAAATCGTTGCCCACGATGCCGATGAACCCTGGGGCCAAGCCACACTGGGGCATGAGCACACTGCGGGCGTTGGCAGCCAGGGCGCGAATGGCCTGGGTGCTGGCCACGTCCTCGGTCAGGTCAAAGTAGTGCACACCTGCCGCAGCACACAAGGTGGCCACAGGCACGGCGCGGTGGAACGGCAGTGCGTTGAGCACGGCAAACCGGTCGTCGATAGCGGCCTGCAGGCTCGCGTCGTCGGTGGCCAGGCGGGTGGCCACGCCCAAAGCAGCCACCTCGGCCAGGCGGGCCGGGTCGCGGTCGGCCACCAGGACGTCGTAGTCACCGGCCTGCTGCAACAAGAGCGCCATGGCAAAGCCAATGTGGCCCGCACCCAGGATGGTGACGGCGTGGCGAGTGGAAGTGGCGGTCATGGCAATGCTCCTCGTGTGTGCTGGCGGCCAAGCCGCAGCAGTGGTGAAAGATGCCTTGATGCTAGGCAAGGGCACTGTCAATGTGTAGCCACCAGAGCGTCGAAAAATCGTTCCTATGACGTCATAACGGCGAATATCATGGCCGCTATGACTTTTGAGCCCACAACCCCCACCGCCCCGCCCGCGCTGGACGCCACTGACCGCCAGTTGCTGAGCCTGCTGCAGGCCAACGCCCGCGAAGGCACGGCCCAATTGGCCCGCAAGCTGGGGCTGGCGCGCACCACCGTGGTGGCGCGCATTGCGCGGTTGGAGCGCTCGGGCGTAGTGGCGGGTTACGGTGTGCGGCTGGGTGCGCGGCTCGATGCCACTACGGTGCGGGCCTGGTGCAGCATCAGCGTGCTGCCCAAGGCCGCGCCCGCCGTGCTGCGCGCGCTACAGGCCATGCCCGAGGTCGAAGAGGTGTCCGCCGTGAGCGGCCCGTTTGACTATCTGGTGTTCTTGCGCTGCACCAGCCACGAGCAGCTCGACACCCTGCTCGACCGCGTGGGCCAGCTCGACGGGGTGCACCAGACGCAGACCAGCATCGTGCTCAGCCGAAAAATCGATCGGCGCAGCGTGGGGGTATGACTATTATTTTGATAGCTTAAAACACATACCACACGCGCGGAAAGGCCGTTTTTTATTAGATATTTCCGACTCAGGCCTCGAACTGTGTCGGATTTTTACCCCGGATGGGCGCATAAAACGCCTTGATGGCCGCCATGTCGCGCTCCACATCGCCCGTGGGCTCGAACACCGGGCCCAGCCCACCCACCTTGCGGCCATAGTCCACAAAGGCCAGCACGATGGGCACACCCGCCTGCTGGGCGATGAAATAGAAGCCCGTCTTCCAGTGCCGCGTTTTGCCGCGCGTGCCCTCGGGCGGCACGATGAGCTGCATGGGGCCTTCCGCATCCCGCATGGCCTGGGCCGAGCTGGCCACCAGGTTGTTGGCCTGGCTTCGGTCCACCGGAATGCCGCCCAGCCAGCGCATCACCCCACCAAAAGGCGCCTTGAACAGGCTGTGCTTGCCCATCCAGTACACCCGCAGGCGCAGCGAAAACGCGAGCATCAGCGTGTATGGCAAATCCCAGTTGCTGGTGTGCGGGGCGGCGATCAGCACGCTTTTGGTGGCATGGGGGGGCAAGGCGCCTTCGACCTTCCAGCCGGTGATGCGCAGGGTGAAGAGGGAGAAAGCGCGCAGGAGCGTGTTGACAACCGGCGTGTCAAAAATGGTGTGGTGCATGGGAGGGCGGGTGACGAAACAGGGCCCGCAGGCGGGGCCCAGGCGCTGCGCCGGGCGCCGCGCAGGCATCAAAAGCGCCGCAATTGTCGCCGATGGCCCCGATGCCCCACCTTGATACAAGGCAATGCACCACCAGGGCTGCAGCTACACAGGCAAACATGAACTCTCAATTTGATAGCACCTTGGACACAGCAGATTTGCGGTAGAGCCCGATTTTGAGCAAAGCCACACGCTGGCGCCGGACGGGAGCGCAATGGGATAATTGCGGCTTTACGACTGCAGCCTGCGGCCGCCTCGCGCACCGAGCGGGCACCCCGCTGCAGACCTCACCCCTCCCCGCCCTCCGTTTTTGCCCCGTGGAACCCACCCTGAGCCCCTGGCGCATGTCCATCGCCCCCATGATGGACTGGACCGACCGCCACTGCCGTTACTTTCACCGGCTGCTGACCCGCCAGACCCTGCTGTACACCGAGATGGTGAACGCGGGCGGCATCCTGTATGGCGGCACCGAGCGGCACCTGCGCTTCAACGCCGAAGAACATCCTGTGGCCCTGCAACTGGGCGGCAACGAACCCGACAAGCTGGCCCAGGCCGCGCGACTGGGTGAGCAATGGGGCTACGACGAGATCAACCTCAACTGCGGCTGCCCCAGCGACCGCGTGCAGCGCGGCGCCTTTGGCGCAAGCCTCATGAAAGCGCCCCAGTTGGTGGCCGACTGCGTCAAGGCCATGAAAGATGTGGTCAGCGTGCCCGTGACCGTCAAACACCGCATCGGCATCGACAAGGTGGAGGACTACGGCTTTGTGCGCGACTTCGTCGGCACCGTGGCCGAGGCGGGCTGCACCGTGTTCATCGTGCACGCGCGCAACGCCTGGCTGCAGGGCCTCTCCCCCAAGGAAAACCGTGACATCCCGCCCCTGCGCTACGAGATGGTGCACCGCCTCAAGGCCGAGTTTCCGCAGTTCACCATTGCCATCAATGGCGGCTTCCAGACCGATGACGTGGTGCTGCAGCAGCTCGACCACCTGGACGGCGTGATGATCGGCCGCGAGGCGTATCACAACCCCTGGTGGCTGGCCCGTTGGGACCAGCTCTACTACGGCGGCGCCGCCTGCCCCCTGACCCGCGAAGAGGTGGAGCTGGCCATGGTTGAGTACATGGAGCGCGAGGCCGCGCAGCACGGCACGCCCTGGCCCCACATCGCCCGCCACATGCTGGGCCTGCGCCACAGCCTGCCGGGCGCCCGCATCTGGCGCCAGGTGTGGAGCAACCATTTGCTCAAGGACCGGCCCGCACGTGAGGTGCATGCGTTGGCAATGGAGACCTACGGCACCTTTGCCTATGGGCACCCGGCAGAGGCAGGCGCCGACGCTGGATAAAGGCGGGCGCAGCCTGCGACGCTACACCTGCCGCGCCAGCCACGCTGCCAGCGGCTCGGGCCGGCCGAACAGGTAGCCCTGCAGGCATTCGCACTGGTTCTGCACCAGAAAATCGGCCTGGGCACGGGTCTCCACGCCCTCGGCGACCACGCGCAGGTTCAAGTGGCGCGCCACCGAGAGAATGGACTGCACGATGGCGGTGTCGCTCGGGTCGTCCGGCGTGTCCTGCACAAAGCTCTTGTCGATCTTGAGCTCGAACAGCGGCAGGCGCTTGAGGTAGGCCAGGCTGGAATACCCGGTGCCAAAGTCGTCAATGGAAAAGCGCACGCCCAGGCCCACGATTTCGGTCATGCGCGCGATGGTGTCGTCCAGGTCTTCGATGAGCAGGCTTTCCGTTACCTCGAGGATCAGATTGGCGGGGTGCGCTCCGGTGTGGGCCAGCACATGGCGCACGCGCTCGACAAAATCGTCCTGGCGGAACTGCCGCTGGCTCACGTTGACCGACAGCGATAACGCCTGCCCCGCCGCCTGCAGGCGCGCCAAGGTTTCGCAGGCCTGCTGGATCATCCAGTCGCCCATGCGCAGGATCAGGCCCGAGGCCTCGGCAATGGGGATGAAGCGGCTGGGCGGGACATTGCCGCGCACTGGGTGGGTCCAGCGCATCAGCAGCTCGCCGCCCACCACGGCGCCCGTGGCGTCCACCTGGCTCTGCACAAACGCGGCAAGCTGCCCCTCGGCCTGGGCCTTTTTCAGGTCCTGCTCCAGCGCCAGGCGCTCCTGCACGTCGGCCTGCATGGCGGCTTCGTAAAAGCGGATGCGGTTGCGGCCCAGGTCCTTGGCGCGGTACATGGCGGTGTCGGCCTCGCGCAGCAGGTCTTCCACGCCCTCACCACGCTTGGGAAACAGCGTGATGCCGATGCTGCCCGTGGTGCTGTAGAGGTGGGTGGCGATGGTATAGGGCGCCTCCAGCACCGCGCGGATCTCCTCAGCCACCAACAGGGCAGCGCGCCCGGCAGATTCCATGTCGGCGGCCACGTTGTGCACCAGCACCACAAATTCGTCGCCGCCCAGCCGGGCCACGGTGTCGCCCGGGCGCAGATGCTGCGTGAGGCGCTGCGCCACCTGCATCAGCAGTGCATCGCCAATGGTGTGGCCGCGTGCGTCGTTGATCTGCTTGAAGTTGTCGAGATCGATGTAGAGCACCGCCCCTACCTGGGCGGCCTTGAGGGCGCTATGCAAGGCGTGCTCCATACGGTCGAGCAGCATGCGCCGGTTGGGCAAACCGGTCAGGCCGTCAAAATACGCCAGCTGGTGCGAGCGCGCCTCGGCCTGCTTGCGTTCGGTGATGTCGCGCGACAGGGCGATGAAGCGGGCCTCGTCGCCCGGCCTGGCGGCGTCCTTGCGGGCGATCGACAGCTCAAACCAGTGGGTGGCACCGCCCAGTTCCAGCCGGTACTGGTGGCCCGCCGAGTACCCCGTGTGTTGCGCGGCGTCCAGAGCGGCCTGGCAGCCCGCCGCCGCTTCGGGCGGCACCACTTCGCCCATCAAGCGCCCGAGAAACATCTCGGGCGGCAGGGCCAGCAGGTCTGACCGCGCCGAGCGGTAGTGGTGGATCCGGCCGTCCAGCCCCAGCTCGAACAGCAGGTCCGGGATGGCGTTGAGCGTGCTCTCCAGGTCGTCGCGCGTGGCGCGCAGCTCGGCCGTCATGCCATGCGCCAACGCCACGGCGCGCTCGCGGCCAGTGGCCAGCACCCAGGTGAACCAGGCGAGCAGCAGGCTGAGCACCACCCCCACCAGGGCGACGGCATGGTGCCCGGCGTCCTGAAAACGCAGCAAAAAGGCAGCGTGGGGCGACAGTTGCACCGTCCAGCGGCGCCCACCCAGTTCCAGCTCGTGTTCGGCCCGCAGGCCGGCAGGCGCATGTTCGGCACCCACGTTGCTGAACAGGCGGCTGCTTGCGGCGCCCGGTGCAGCGCCGCCTTCGGTGCTGTCGGATATCTGCAGGGCGATGTCGGCGTCGAACTCGCCCTCCATGCCCTGCACCACATCGGCCACGCGAAACGGTGCCGACACCCAGCCCTCCAGACCCGCACGGCGCCCCTCGACGGTGGCGGTATCGGTGCCGGGCCGGTACAGGGGCAGGTACATCACCAGCCCCGGCGCGCCATCCTGCATCAGCGTGAGCGGCCCGGTCAGCGCCAGCGCCCCGGTGTCGCGCGCCCGGTCCAGCGCCTCTTTGGCCGCAGGAATGGTCAAAACATCAAAACCCAATGCCTTCAGGTTGTCGCCCGCAAGGGGTTCTATGTGGGTGATGGGGGCCAGCACTGCTCGTTCGCCTTCGGGCCGCACGGCGTAGTGCTCAAAACCGCGCTGGCGCATGTCCTGCACATGGCTGGCCAGCGCGGCGCCGGGAAACTGCAGGATCAGAGATACCCCTTGCAGCCCGGGGCGGGTGCCCTCCAGCTGCAAAGCTCCGATGTAGGACTGGAACTCGCTGCGGTCAATGCGCTGGGAGCCCTCAAAGTAACCCTTTACGCCGCGCAGCACCACCTCATAGGTGGCCATGCGGTCTTTGAGGTTGGACGCGATCTGGTCGGCTGCCACGGCGAAGTTCTGCTCCCGCTTGGCCCGGGTGCCCCGCTCTTCCCCATGCCAGTACAGAAACGTCAGTCCCAGCGTGAAAAGGGCCATCAAAGGCGGCAGCACCACCGGCAACCAGCGGTGGCTGGCGGCCTCCGTCTGCGGTGCCACCTGCACGGCGCCAGATGGCTCCTTGCCTTCGCGGGGGTGTAGTGTCATTGTGGTTCGGCCAACGATCAGAAAAAGGCAGGCTCCAAGGAAAAAGACGGTGGCGGACTCGCCTGCACCATTATGGACATCTGCCTCTTGCTGCAAAGGGGCGAAGTCCCCATCGTTTTCCTCCGGCTTCGGCCCACCCTGCCGCAGGTGTGCAGGTGTTGGCGGATATGCTCAGGCCACCCGTGTCCCATCCCTCCCGATACCCGCACCCACACGACAAAGACGCGCACATGCCATCGCTCGACTTCGACCTGGAAGCCTCTCACTTCCGCGCCTTCTATGCACAACAGGCCACCGCGCTGGAGGCCGCCTGCGCGGCCATCACGGGCCTGGTGGCGGCTGCGGTGGCACAGGCGGGGGGCATCGACATCGCCAAAGTGGAAGGCCGCGTGAAAGATGCCGACGAATGCATCCGCAAATTTGTCCGCAAGTACCGCCCGGCGCTGGAAGAGAGCAACACGCCCTATGACATCCAGAGCTACATCACCGACCTCATCGGGGTGCGGGTGGTGTGCCTGTATGAGGACGAGCTGGAGAAGGTGGCGCAGATCGTGCGCGCCCGTTTTGCCGTGATTGACGTCACGGACAAGGTGACAGCCGTGGAGAGCACCGAGGCCTCCTTCGGCTACAAGGGCCTGCACCTGGATCTGCACCTGGGTGCCCCAGAACGCAGCCAGCCAGAGCACGCGGCCTATGCCCACTGGGCGTTCGAGTTGCAGGTGCGCACCATCATCCAGGACTCCTGGAGCGTGCTGGACCACAAGATCAAATACAAAAAATCCATCCCGGGGCCGCTCAAGCGCCGCATCAACGTGCTGTCGGCCCTCTTCGAGCTGGCGGACCGTGAATTTCGCCAGATCCGCGATGAGACCGAGGCGGGTTTGCAGTCCGCGCCCGATGAAACCGCCTTGCCAGACTCTCCGGTTGAGGTGCCGGTGCTGGCGCAGGATCGCTATGTCAAAGATGAACTGAACGCCTTCACCTTCTTGAAGATTGCGAATCATTTTTTCAAGGATTTCGCGTTCGAGCCCTCCAGGGTGGACGGTTTTGTGGAAATCATCAAGGACTGGTCGCCGGACATCACACGCCCGGAGTTCAACGCCATCGTGCGGCAAAAAATCGGGGTGGTGAAGCGCTACAAGCAGTTTTTTGAAGAACGCAACGAAAACCTCAGCTTCAACCCTTACACGGTGATCCGCCATTGCCTCTACCTGGGCGACAAAGTGCTCTTCAAGCGCACTTTGCAAAGGAAAGCACAAGAAACTTTCGATGCCTGGCTGGCGCAAAACATGCCCAGCGACAAGGCGACTGAGGTCTGACCTGCCCGCTGGGCCGGGGGGAATCTGGCCCAGAACCATGCCGCCCACCACGTCAGGAAATTGATGGCCCATGGTATTAAACTGAGATAGACAGGTACTGGTCCTGCCGACAGACCTTTTGCTTGACTCACCCCCTCTTTATGTCCCGCGTTTCATCCTTTCCTGGCCCTTCTTTTCGGCGGCTGTATTTGCCCAGCCTGCTGCTGTTTGGCATGTTGGCCTTGTTGGGGCATTTCGCCGTGAGTACCGAGCGCAGCCGGCAGGAGTTGAAACTGCGCAACATCGTCACCGAGACCTTGCTGAGTCCAGTGGCGCACCGCGAGACCGATGCCAGTGCCGATGTCTATCTGGCCCATGGTCGGGTGGC
>CAYXSL010000145.1:0-11808 GCA_964466605.1 uncultured Verminephrobacter sp. | reverse complement strand
CCACTTCGCTCGGGTGACGGACACGGCGCCATGCCATGTCGGTGATGTGCAGCAGGCCGTCGATGCCGCCCAGGTCCACGAACGCACCGTACTCGGTGATGTTCTTGACCACGCCGTGCACGATGGCGCCTTCGGTCAGGGTCTCGAGCAGCTTGGCGCGCTCTTCGCCCATCGAGGCTTCCACCACGGCGCGGCGGCTCAGCACCACGTTGTTGCGCTTGCGGTCGAGCTTGATGACCTTGAATTCCAGGGTCTTGTTCTCGTAGGGGGTCAGGTCTTTGGTGGGACGTGTGTCAACCAAAGAACCGGGCAGGAACGCGCGGATGCCATTGACCAGCACGGTCAGGCCGCCCTTGACCTTGCCGCTGGTGGTGCCGGTGACGAATTCGCCGGATTCCAGGGCTTTTTCCAGGCTCATCCACGAAGCCAGGTGCTTGGCGGTGTCACGCGACAGGATGGTGTCGCCGTACCCGTTTTCGATGGAGCCGATGGCCACCGACACGAAGTCACCCACTTGGACTTCGACTTCGCCCTTGTCGTTCTTGAACTCTTCCAGCGGCACGTAGGCTTCGGACTTGAGGCCAGCGTTCACGACCACGAAGTTGTGCTCAACGCGCACGACTTCCGCGGTGATGACTTCGCCAGGGCGCATTTCGGTGCGCTGCAGAGATTCTTCAAAAAGGGCGGCAAAAGATTCGGACATGTGTTTCCTTGCCACAAACAGGATTCCGGCAGCACCATTGCTACCGTTTTTATAGCTGCTTGCGGTGGTTTTTTGCGGCAGAACCGCGGGTTAGGTTATCGATCCTCACAACCTGAGCGCTGGCGCGCGAGAGGGGCTGTGTGGGCCTGTGGCAAGGCCTTTCGGCACTGCCTGGAGCCCGGGGGCTCCACGTTTCAGCCCTGCGCAGCAGCTGCGAAGGGCTGGCGCTCCTGCCACCAGGCCAACACCTGTTCGACGGCTTCATCAATCGTCAAATCGGAGTTGTCCAGGACCAGAGCGTCCTGCGCGGGTTTCAAGGGCGCAACGCTGCGGGAGCTGTCCCGTGCGTCGCGCGCCTCCAAATCCGCGCGAAGGTCTTCGATACTAGCCGAAAAACCCTTTGAAATCAACTGTTTATAACGGCGCTCCGCGCGGCAGGCGGCACTGGCCGTCAAATAGACCTTGAGCGGGGCCTCTGGGAAGATCACGGTGCCCATGTCGCGGCCATCGGCCACCAGGCCCGGCAGGCGCTGGAAGCTATGCTGCAGGTCTACCAGTGCCGTGCGCACGGCGGGCAGGGCCGAAACGCGGGACGCGTTCATGCCGGCTTCTTCGGTGCGGATGGCGTCGGTCACGTCGTCGCTGCCCAGCCACACCTTGCCGCCCTCAAACCGCACCGGGAGGGTCTGCGCCATCGTGGCAATGCGCGCTTCGTGGTCGGCGTCGATGGCCAGGCCTGCACGCAGCGCGGCCAGGGCGGTGATGCGGTACATCGCGCCCGAGTCGAGAAAGCGGTAGCCCAGCCGCTGCGCCACCGCAGCCGCCACCGTGCCCTTGCCCGAGGCCGTGGGGCCGTCGATGCAGATCACCGGGATGTGGGCGGTCTCGACCTGGGCGACCGAGAACAGCGCCTCGAAATACTCCGGGAAGGTCTTGGCCACGCACTGGGGGTCTTCGATGCGCACCGGCAGGCGGGCCGGGTTGAAGGCGGCCAGCGAGAAGCACATGGCCACGCGGTGATCGTCGTAGGTATGGATGCTGGCGGCTTTCCAGTCCGTTGGCTGGGCTGGGGGCGTGACGCGGATGAAGTCGGCACCTTCTTCCACCGTGGCGCCGAGCTTGCGCAACTCGATGGCCATGGCGGCCAGGCGGTCGGTTTCCTTCACGCGCCAGCTGGCAATGTTGGTCAGCGTGGTGGTGCCCTGGGCATACAGCGCCATCACGGCCAGCGTCATGGCCGCGTCGGGGATGTGGTTGCAGTCCATCTCGATGGACTTCAGGGGCCAGGCTCCGCGCTCGATCTGCAGCCAGTTGGGGCCGCCCGTGACCACGGCACCCATGGCGCGCGCGGCCAGGACAAAACGGATGTCGCCCTGGATGGAGTCCAGGCCTACGCCCTGGATTTTGATGCTTTTTGGGCCTTCGCCGCCTGTCGCTATTGCTCCGAGTGCTATAAAATAGCTAGCAGACGAGGCGTCCGCCTCTACGTGAATGCTGCCGGGTGACTGGTAGCGGCTGCCTGCCGGGATGGTGAAGCGCTGCCAGTTCTGGTGCTCGACCACGATGCCAAAACGCGCCAGCAGCTGGAGCGTGATGGCGATGTAGGGCTTGGAGATCAACTCGCCCACCACTTCGATCACGATGGCCTGCGTGCCCGCTGCGAGCGGCAGCGCCATGAGCAGGGCGGTGAGGAACTGGCTCGATACATCGCCGCGCACGCGGATGGGCTCCGCCAGCGCCAGAGAAGGTACACCCTGGCCGTGAGCGATCCTGAGCGGCGGGTAGCCGTCGTTGCCCAGGTAGTCGATCTGGCAGCCCAGCTGGCGCAGGGCGTCGATGAGGTCGCCAATGGGACGCTCGTGCATGCGTGGCACGCCGGACAGCTCAAACTCGCCACCCAGCAGCGCCAACGCTGCCGTGAGTGGGCGCATTGCGGTGCCCGCATTGCCCAGGAACAGCTTGGAGGGGGAGCGGGGCAGGCGGCCACCCAGGCCGGTGATGCGCACCGTGGCGCTGCCTGCGGATTCATCCACCGTGCACCCGATCTGGCGCAGCCCATCCAGCATCACACGCGTGTCGTCGGACGCCAGCAGATCGTGCACGGTGGTGGTGCCATTGCTCAGTGCGGCCAGCAGCAGCACCCGGTTGGAGATGCTCTTGGAGCCCGGCAGGTGGACTTCGCCCGCAGCGGCTTGCAAAGGAGGCAGATCGAGGAATGCGGTGCTGTACATCGTTGTGTTGTGTCCAATTGCGGCTCAAAGAGCGTTCGTGCGGCCAGCAGCCTGCACAACTGGCGCGCCCCGACACCAGCGCACCCGTGGAGCTGGCTTCGCCAGGCCACCGGGTGCGTCCCCCTTGGGGGAAGGCGCCGCAGGCGACTCAGGGGGCTATTTTCTCTTCGCGCCCATGCGCCAGTGCGCGCGGGTTTCGCTGGCCAGGGTCAGCATGTCTTCCAGTGCCTGGGCGTTGCCTTTTTCCATGGCCTGCTCGATGTTGTGCAGGGCCTGCTGGAACAGCTTGGACTGGGCCAGGAGTTCTTCGCGGTTCGCCAGCAGAATGTCACGCCACACCTTGGGGTCGCTGGCCGCGATGCGGGTGAAGTCCCGAAACCCCGGGCCCGCCAGGGACAGGAAGTCATCGCCGTGCGCTTGCCCGGTGATGCTGTTCATCATCGCAAAGGCCAGCACATGGGGCAGGTGGCTGACAGCGGCAAAGGCCGCGTCGTGCGACTCGGGCGACATGCTGGTCACGCGGCAGCCCAAGGCGTTCCAGATCTTCTCTGCATTCTGCAGATGGACCGTGAGGGTGCGCTCGGTGGGCGTCAGGATGACCTGGCGCCCGCTGTAGAGGTCGGCCTCGGCATGTTCCACGCCCGACACTTCGCGCCCAGTGATGGGGTGCGCGGGCACAAACGAGCCGACCTGATCGCGCAGGGAGCGCTGCGCGGCCTGCACCACGTCGGCCTTGGTCGAGCCCACGTCCATGATGAGCATCTGGGGCGTGACCAGGTGCTTGATGGCTTTCAGCGTGGCTTCGGTGGCGGCCACGGGCACGGCCACGAGCACGATGTCGGCTCCGGCCACGGCCAGCAGGGCCGAAGGTGCCTCGACATCGATCACGCCCAGCTGGCGCGCGCGGTCGGTGGTGGAGGGCGACTTGCTGTAGCCCACCACCCGCTTGACCAGTCCTGCCTTCTTCATGGCCAGGGCGAACGAGCCGCCCATGAGCCCGCAGCCGATGAGTCCCAATTGTTCGAACATTGCGGCGGCTCCTCAGGACGACACAGGGTACGTGCCCAGGACCTTGTAGAACGCGCACAGGCTGCGCAATTCTTCCAGCGCACGGGCCACATGGGGCTGCGCGGGGTGGCCGTCGAGGTCGATGTAGAAGTAATACTCCCACTGGCCGGTGCGTGCGGGGCGGGATTCAAAGCGCGTCATGGACACGCCGTGCGCCTTGAGCGGCACCAGCAGGTCATGCACTGCGCCGGGCTGGTTCGGCACCGAGACCACGAGGCTGGTGCAGTCCTTGCCCGAGGGCGGAGGCGTCTGCAGCGTGTGCGGCAGGCAGATGATGGCAAAACGCGTGCGGTTGTACGCATCGTCCTGGATGGCGTGCGAGACGATGTGCAGGCCGAACTGCGTGGCTGCGCGTTCGCTCGACAGGGCCGCCCAGGCGGGGTTGGTGGTGGCCAGGCGCGCGCCTTCGGCGTTGCTCGACACCGGGCGGCGCTCGGCGTGTGGCAGGTGCTTGGACAACCAGGCCTGGCATTGGGCCAGCGCCTGCGGGTGGGCCAGCACGGCCTCGATGCCGTCGAGCGAGTTGGTGGTGCGCAGTAGGTTGTGGCGCACCAGCAGGCTGACTTCGCCCACCACATGGGTGGGGGTGTGCAGGAACAGGTCCAGCGAGCGCGTGACCACGCCTTCGGTGGAGTTCTCCACGCCCACCACGCCGTACTGGGCGCTGCCTGCAGCCGTGGCGTGGAACACCTCGTCGAAGTTGGCGCAGTACATCAGGTCGGCCGCTCCGCCAAAGAATTCGATGGCCGCCTGTTCGCAGAACGTGCCCTCGGGGCCAAGCACGGCCACGCGCTGGGGCGATTCGAGCGCCAGGCAGGCCGACATGATCTCGCGCCAGATGGCTGCCACATGCGCGCCCTTGAGCGGGCCGGGGTTGGCGTGGGTGATCTTGTCGATGACCTGGGCCACACGGTCGGGGCGGAAGAAGGGCGTGCCTTCACGCTTCTTGACTTCACCCACCTGCTCGGCCACCAGAGCCCGCTGGTTCAGTAGCGTGAGCAATTGCTGGTCGATGGAGTCGATCTGCACGCGCAGGCTGGCGAGATCGGGTGAGGCTTGCGGAGTATTCATGGATGGGGTCTGTGTGCGCGGGCGCGTGAACGAACGGGGAACGCCGGTGTGCGTTCAGGCGTGCTTTTGCTCAAATTCTCGCATGTAGTCCACCAGCGCCTGTACGCCCTCGATCGGCATGGCGTTGTAGACACTGGCGCGCATGCCCCCCACGGACTTGTGACCCTTGAGTTGCAGCAGACCACGCTCCTTGGCTCCGGCCAGGAACGCGTCGTTGCGGCTTTCGTCGCGCAGGAAGAACGGAATGTTCATGCGCGAGCGGCAGTTGGCCGCCACCTTGTTCACATACAACTGCGAGTTGTCGATGGCGTTGTAGAGCAGGGCGGCCTTGGCGATGTTGCGCTGCTCCATCGCGGCCACACCGCTGAAGGCCCCTTCGGTCTGGCGCTTGAGCCACTGGAAGGTGAGACCCGCGATGTAGATTCCCCAGGTGGGGGGCGTGTTGTACATGGACTGGTTGTCAGCCACGGTTTTGTAGTCAAAGGCGCTGGGGCAGGCGGGCAGGGCGTGGCCCAGCAGGTCTTCGCGCACCACGACCAGCGTCAGGCCGGCGGGGCCGAGGTTTTTTTGCGCGCCGCCAAAGGCCAGGCCCACGCGGCTCCAGTCCACGGGGCGCGATGCCACATGGGACGAAAAATCAATGACCAGCGGCGAATCGCTGCCCAGCGCCTTCAGGTCTGGCAGCTGGTGGAATTCGATGCCGTTGATGGTCTCGTTGCTGCAGATGTGCAGGTAGCTCGCGCCCCGGCTCACCGTCCACGAGGCCGGGTCGGGCAGGGTGGTGAAGCCGGTGTCTTCAGCCGTGGCGACGATGTTGACTTCGGACGCGTACTTGCGCGCCTCCTTCTGCGACTTCTGGCTCCAGCTGCCCGTGACCACAAAGTCCACCGCACCGGCCCGCGAGAGGTTCAGCGGCACGATGGCGTTTTCGGCCAGGCCACCGCCCTGCATGAACAGGATCTTGAAGTGGGCAGGTACCGCCAGCAGTTCCCGCAGGTCGGCTTCGGCCTGCTCGTAGATGGACAGGAACTCCTTGCCCCGGTGGCTCATTTCCATCACGCCCATGCCGCTGCCGTGCCAGTTGAGCATTTCGGCGGCGGCTTGCTCCAGCACTTCGGCTGGGATGGCGGCCGGGCCGGCCGAGAAGTTGTAGGGGCGGGTCATGGTTTTGGAAGTCAAAAATGCTGCCTGCGCCTGGTGGTTAAGCGCTGACAGCTACACTTTTAATAGCATTCGGGTGCTGCATCTGGCGCAGCACCCGGCGAAGGCAAAACGAGCAGGTCAGGCGTCGGATGCGGGTGGTGCATCGGAGCCAGCAGAGCCGCCGCCGTCGGTATTGCTGTCACCATCGGTGTCGGCATCGACCACGTTGGCATCGTTCTCCACGATGCGCTGCAGGCCGCTGAGCTTGGAGCCCTCGTCCAGCGCGATCAGCGTCACGCCCTGCGTGGCGCGGCCGAGCTCGCGGATCTCGCTCACGCGGGTGCGCACCAGCACGCCCTTGTCGGTGATCAGCATGATCTCGTCATCAGCGTGCACCAGCGTGGCCGCCACGACCTTGCCGTTGCGTTCGCTCTGCTGGATGGCGATCATGCCCTTGGTGCCCCGGCCGTGGCGGGTGTACTCGGCGATGGGGGTGCGCTTGCCGTAACCATTCTCGGTGGCGGTCAGCACGCTTTGCTGTTCATCTTCAGCCACCAGCATGGCAATGACGGACTGGCCTTCCGGCAGGTCCATGCCACGTACGCCGCGGGTGTTGCGGCCCAGTGCACGCACGTCGTTCTCGTCGAAGCGCACAGCCTTGCCGCCGTCGCTGAACAGCATCACATCGTGCTTGCCGTCGGTCAGCGCTGCGCCGATCAGGTAGTCGCCCTCATCCAGATTGGCGGCGATGATGCCGCCCTTGCGGGGGTTGCTGAATTCATCGAGCGCGGTCTTCTTGACGGTACCCATGCTGGTGGCCATGAACACGAAGCGATCGGCCGGGAAGGTGCGCATGTCGCCCGTGAGCGGCAGCACCACGTTGATCTTCTCGCCGTCCTGCAGCGGGAACATGTTCACGATGGGGCGGCCGCGCGAACCGCGCGAACCTGCGGGCACTTCCCAGACCTTGAGCCAGTACAGGCGGCCCCGGTTGGAGAAGCACAGGATGTAGTCGTGCGTGTTGGCGATGAACAGCTGGTCGATCCAGTCGTCTTCCTTGGTTGCCGTGGCCTGCTTGCCGCGCCCGCCGCGTTTTTGCGCGCGGTACTCGGACAGGGGCTGGCTCTTGATGTAGCCGGTGTGCGAAAGCGTCACCACCATGTCGGTGGGGGTGATCAGGTCTTCGGTGGAGAGGTCCTGGGCGCTGTACTCCACCACGCTGCGGCGTGCGCCCAGCTTGTGCTGGCCGAACTCGGCCTTGATGGAGGTGAGTTCTTCACCAATGATGGTCGAGACGCGCTCGGGCTTGGCCAGGATGTCCAGCAGGTCTTCGATGACCGCCATGACTTCCTTGTACTCGGCCACGATCTTGTCCTGCTCCAGGCCCGTGAGGCGCTGCAGGCGCATCTGCAGGATTTCCTGGGCCTGGGTTTCCGACAGGCGGTACAGGCCGTCCTGGCCCATGCCGAATTCGCGCTCCAGCCCCTCGGGGCGGTAGTCGTCGGCGCTGATCACACCGCCGTCGGCGCGTGTGCGGGTGAGCATTTCGCGCACCAGCTTGCTGTCCCACGAGCGGGCCATCAGCTCGGACTTGGCTACGGGCGGCGTGGGTGCGTTGCGGATGATGGCGATGAAGTCATCAATGTTGGCCAGGGCCACAGCCAGGCCCTCCAGCACATGGCCGCGGTCGCGCGCCTTGCGCAGCTCGAACACCGTGCGGCGCGTCACCACTTCACGGCGGTGCTGCAGGAAGACGACGATCAGATCCTTCAGGTTGCACAGGCGCGGCTGGCCGTCCACCAGCGCCACCATGTTCATGCCGAAGGTGTCCTGCAGCTGCGTCTGCTTGTACAGGTTGTTGAGCACCACCTCGGGCACTTCGCCGCGCCTGAGCTCGATCACCAGGCGCATGCCAGACTTGTCCGACTCGTCCTGGATGTGGCTGATGCCTTCGATCTTCTTCTCGTGCACCAGCTCGGCCATGCGCTCCTGCAGCGTCTTCTTGTTGACCTGGTAAGGCAGCTCGTCCACGATGATCGCCTGGCGCTGGCCCCGGTCGATGTCCTCGAAATGGCAGCGTGCGCGCATCACCACCTTGCCGCGGCCGGTGCGGTAGCCATCCTTCACGCCATTGATGCCGTAGATGATGCCGGCGGTGGGGAAGTCGGGTGCCGGAATGATCTCCATCA
The DNA here is from genome assembly GCA_964466605.1 of uncultured Verminephrobacter sp. Classification (GTDB taxonomy): domain Bacteria; phylum Pseudomonadota; class Gammaproteobacteria; order Burkholderiales; family Burkholderiaceae_C; genus Acidovorax. The sequence goes on along the minus strand of CAYXSL010000145.1, from coordinate 3,403 downwards.
GCTCGTCGATGGTGGTCTCGGGGTTGCGCAGCATGTGCAGGCAGGCATCCACCACTTCATTGAGGTTGTGGGGCGGAATATTGGTGGCCATGCCCACCGCAATACCCGCCGAGCCATTGACCAGCAGATTGGGCAATTTGCTGGGCAATACCAGCGGCTCTTTTTCGCTGCCGTCGTAGTTGGGGCCGAAATCGACGGTTTCCTTGTCGATGTCGCCCAGCATCTCGTGGGCAATTTTGGCCAGGCGGATTTCGGTATATCGCATGGCAGCGGCATTGTCGCCATCCACCGACCCGAAATTGCCCTGGCCGTCCACCAGCATGTGGCGCAGCGAGAAGTCCTGTGCCATGCGCACGATGGTGTCATACACCGCCGAGTCGCCGTGGGGGTGGTATTTACCGATCACATCGCCCACGATACGGGCCGACTTTTTGTATGGCCGGTTCCAGTCGTTGTTGAGCTCGTGCATGGCAAACAACACGCGCCGGTGCACAGGCTTTAAGCCATCGCGCGCGTCGGGCAGTGCCCGGCCGACGATCACGCTCATCGCGTAATCGAGATAACTGCGCCGCATTTCCTCTTCGAGGCTGATCGGCAGGGTTTCTTTGGCAAACTGGGTCATTGGGGGCTGCGGTGGCGGCAAAGGAGGGTCATTTTAGGGCTAAGACCGTGTAGCGACCGCGCAACATATCGAAGCAATTCCGGTTTTGTCCTACGGACCTCGGCGCGTCACCACCGCTTTTGCCCTGTTACGTATGGCACAATCGTTTGAACGCTTTGGGTGGTGGTCATCCTAGCGTCCTGATTCGCAGCGCGGCTGCGGCTTTTTCCCCAAGAGGAGAACCATGAAGAAACTGAACAAAGTGGCGATGTTGTTTGCCTCTGCAGCGCTCGCAACCGCCGCTGGCGCACAAACCGTTGACAACTGGCGCAATGCCAGCGGTGATCTGGTCTGGAAGAACGGCACGAACGAATACTGCTGGCGCGATGCCAACTGGACGCCTGCTACGGCTGCCCCTGGTTGCGACGGTGCTATCGCTGCACCCGCACCTGCCGCCGCTCCCGCTCCAGCCGCTGCACCCGCACCTGCCGCCGCTCCTGCTCCAGCACCCGCTCCCGCTCCTGCCGTGGCCACCAAGGTGACCTACGCCGCTGACGCATTCTTCGACTTCGACAAGTCGGTGCTGAAGCCAGAAGGCAAGGCCAAGCTGGATGACCTGGTCTCCAAGGTCAAGGGCATCAACCTGGAAGTCATCATCGCCGTGGGTCACACCGACTCCGTGGGCTCTGATGCTTACAACCAGAAGCTTTCGGTGCGTCGTTCCGAAGCCGTGAAGGCTTACTTGGTGTCCAAGGGCATCGAAAAGAACCGCGTGTACACCGAAGGCAAGGGCGAAAAGCAGCCAGTGGCCGACAACAAGACCGCCGAAGGCCGCGCCAAGAACCGCCGCGTGGAAATCGAAGTGGTCGGTACCCGCGCTGCTCAGTAATCTTCGGATTGCTCCACAAAAAAGCCCCGTTACCGGGGCTTTTTTGCGTTTGAATCCTTTATCACACCAGGTTCAGGGACAATTGCCAGCATGAGTGACACCGTCAATGCAGATCCGGCCGAGCTGGCCAAGTTTTCCGAATTGGCCCACCGTTGGTGGGATCCGGACAGCGAATTTCGTCCGCTCCATCAGATCAATCCGCTGCGGCTTGAATGGATCAACGGTTTCAGCCCATTGAATGGCAAGCGGGTGCTGGACGTTGGTTGTGGGGGCGGTATTCTGGCTGACTCGATGGCGCGCAAAGGTGCGGACGTGCTCGGTATTGATCTGGCGTCCAAGGCGTTGCGCGTGGCTCAATTGCATGCGCTGGAGGCTGGCACCCCGAATATCCGCTACCAGGAGATCAGCGTGGAAGCGCTGGCCCAGGAGCAGCCAGCGGGTTTTGATGTGGTGACCTGCATGGAAATGCTGGAGCATGTTCCAGACCCCGCATCCGTGGTCCGCGCATGTTCCCAGTTGGTCAAACCCGGGGGCTGGGTGTTTTTCTCCACCATCCATCGCAATGCCAAGGCCTTTCTGTTGGCCATTGTGGGTGCGGAATATGTGCTGAACATGCTGCCCCGAGGCACCCATGAATATGCCAAGATGATTCGCCCCAGCGAATTGGCCGCCAGCTGCCGCAGTGCGCAACTGGATGTTCTGCATACCAAAGGGCTGGAGTACAACCCCCTGACAAAGCGCTATTGGCTGAGTGAAGACACGAGCGTGAATTACCTGTTCGCCACCCGGCGTGCGGGCTAGGGGGCGTCCATGTTTCATGACATTCGTGCTGTTTTGTTTGACCTGGACGGAACGCTGATCGACAGTGCGCCCGACCTGGGGGCGGCTGCCGACAAGATGCGCACCGATCGCGGTCTGCCCTCCTTGCCCCTGGAGCGTTACCGGCCCATGGCGGGAGCTGGTGCACGCGGCATGTTGGGTGAGGCCTTCGGCATGACCCCGGACCATCCCGATTTCCCCGCCTGGCGCGAAGAGTTCTTTGTGAACTATGAGTCGCGCATGACCGAGCAAACCACCATATTCGAGGGCGTGCCCGAACTGGTCCATCAACTCCTGCAGCGCAACCTGCTGTGGGGGGTGGTGACCAACAAGGCGGCGCGGTTTACAGAACCGCTGACCCGGGCGATTCCGCTTTTTGAAACGGCCGGGGCGGTGGTCAGCGGCGACACGACCCCGCACGCAAAGCCGCACCCTGCGCCCTTGCTGGAGGCGGCGTCCCGCCTGAAGCTGCGCCCCGCACAGTGCATCTATGTGGGTGACGATGAGCGCGACATCCTTGCGGGCCGGGCTGCGGGCATGGGCACGGTGGCTGCCACCTACGGATACCTGGGCGTCAAGGCCGATCCCGGCGAATGGGGGGCCCATGCCGCAATTAAATCTCCCACCGAGCTATTGAAATTGCTTGTGCACGCCTAAAATAGAGGGCCTGGGGCTGTCCTGGTTTCGACGTGGGTTCGGAATCGGTGTGGTGCATGTCGAGCTTGAGTCACGCTCGTAAATCTCGATTTAACAAACTAACTGCAAACGACGAACGTTTCGCACTCGCTGCTTAATTGCCAGTGAGCCTTGCAACAGTTGGCCGATGGGCTGGGCAAGGGGGTTCTGAGCAATCAGCGCCTCCCGGCTGCAAGGATAATTACATGGGCTGGCTCCGATCCGGGTACCTTGGGTTGGAGCGAGAAAATAGGGTGCTGGCAGCTTGTGTAGCGTGCGACTGCGCGACACAGGTGGCGAGATTCAAAACAGACCGCTAAACATGTAGATCTGCCCGGTGAAGGCTTACGGACGCGGGTTCAATTCCCGCCAGCTCCACCATATTTATAAGTTGTTGTTTCTAAAGGGATTTTTAGGGT
>CAYXSL010000144.1:0-11820 GCA_964466605.1 uncultured Verminephrobacter sp. | reverse complement strand
ACGACGCCGTGGGCATCAAGTCCATCGAGCACGCGATCATCGACCGTGCGTGGGAAGAGGGCTGGGTCAAGCCCCGCCCCGCCAAGCACCAGACGGGCAAGAAGGTCGCCGTGGTGGGCTCCGGCCCGGCCGGCATGGCTGCGGCCCAGCAGCTCGCACGCGCAGGCCACAGCGTCACGCTGTTCGAGAAGAACGACCGCGTGGGCGGCCTGCTGCGCTATGGCATCCCCGACTTCAAGATGGAGAAGTCGCACATCGACCGCCGCGTCAAGCAGCTCGAAGCCGAAGGCGTGGTCATCCGCACCAGCGTGTTCGTGGGCGCCGCCAAGGACGGCCTGGGCAAGGATTCCAAGGTCACCAACTGGGCCAAGGAAACCATCACGCCCGAGCAGCTGAACAAGGAGTTCGACGCCGTGCTGCTGACCGGTGGCGCCGAGCAGTCGCGCGACCTGCCCGTGCCCGGCCGCGATCTGGATGGCATCCATTTCGCCATGGAGTTCCTGCCCCAGCAGAACAAGGTCAATGCGGGCGACAAGCTCAAGGGCCAGATCCTGGCCACGGGCAAGCATGTCATCGTGATCGGTGGCGGCGACACTGGTAGCGACTGCGTGGGCACCAGCAACCGCCATGGCGCGGCCAGCGTCACCCAGTTCGAGGTGATGCCCCAGCCCCCCGAGGTCGAAAACCGCCCCCTCACCTGGCCCTACTGGCCGTTCAAGCTGCGCACCAGCTCCAGCCACGACGAAGGTTGTGTGCGTGAGTTCGCGATCTCCACCAAGGAGTTCACCGGGGAAAAAGGCAAGGTCAAGAGCCTGACCACGGTGCAGGTCGAGTTCAAGGACGGCAAGCTGGTCGAGATCCCCGGCACGGAAAAGCATTACCAGGCCGACCTGGTGCTGCTGGCCATGGGCTTTGTGAGCCCTGTGGCCGCTGTGCTCGACGCCTTTGGCGTGGACAAAGACGCCCGTGGCAACGCCCGCGCCTCCACCGAATTCGACGGCGGTTATGCCACCAATGTGCCCAAGGTGTTTGCCGCTGGCGACATCCGCCGGGGCCAGTCGCTGGTGGTCTGGGCTATCCGCGAAGGACGCCAGGCTGCGCGCGCGGTGGACGAGTTCCTGATGGGCTACTCGGACCTGCCCCGCTGATCGCCCGCAACGGGTTCACACAAAAGCGGCGCCTGTGGGCGCCGTTTTTGTTGGGACTTTGGACGAGATGCCGACCTGCGCCTTCGCAGGTAAAACCGGGGGCCCCGCCGCTCTTGCGCTTTGTTGGCACAATCGGGAGTCCTGTCAATCCGGGGTTGCCTCTGCCTGGGGTGCGCTGCGCTCCCGCGCCCCGTGCCAATTTTTACAAACATGCGTGAATGTATGTTTGTGTCTTCGGCTACCATCGCGCTCGCTTCCCCTGAGAGGGCGGGGGGCTGCGTGGGCAGGTCCCGGATTTCAACAACCCCTTTTCTTGCATGCCCGAGCCGTCCTTCCTCGCTGAACTGCGCAACGTCACCTTCTCGTACGGTGACCGCGCCATCCTGCGCGACGTTTCGCTCTCGGTGCCACGGGGCAAGGTCACGGCGCTCATGGGGGCGTCGGGCGGTGGCAAGACCACGGTGCTGCGCCTGATTGGCGGCCAGCAGAAGGCCCAGAGCGGCCAGGTGCTGTTCGATGGGCAGGACGTGGGGCGCATGGATGTCCCCGCCCTGTACGCTGCGCGTCGGCGCATGGGCATGCTCTTCCAGTTCGGGGCGCTGTTCACCGATCTCAGCGTGTTCGAGAACGTGGCCTTTCCGCTGCGCGAGCACACCGACCTGTCCGAGGCCCTGATCCGTGACGTGGTGCTCATGAAGCTGCACGCTGTGGGCCTGCGCGGTGCGCGTGACCTGGCGCCCAGCCAGATCTCGGGTGGCATGGCCCGCCGCGTGGCGCTGGCCCGCGCGATCGTGCTGGACCCGGAGCTGGTCATGTACGACGAGCCCTTCGCGGGCCTGGATCCCATCTCGCTGGGCACCGCCGCGCAGCTGATCCGCCAGCTCAACGATGCCATGGGCCTGACCAGCATCATCGTTTCGCACGATCTGGAAGAAACCTTCCGGCTCGCGGACCACGTAATCATCCTGGGTGAGGGCGTGGTGGCCGCCCAGGGCACGCCCGACGAGGTGCGCGCCAGCCGCGACCCGCTGGTGCACCAGTTCGTGAATGCCCTGCCTGCGGGGCCTGTGCCGTTCCACTACCCGTCGCCGGAGCCGGCCCAGGATTTTGGGCCGGCAGGGGGGCGCAGATCATGAGCTGGTACAAGCCTTCGGATGTCGGCTTTGCCGTGCGCCAGCAACTGGCGGACATCGGCCTGGGCGCGCGCCTGTTCGTGCGGTTGCTGCGGCTGGCCGGGGCGACCTTTCTGCGGCCCGGCCTGGTGCGCGACCAAATCCATTTCCTGGGCAACTACTCGCTGGCCATCATCGCGGTCTCGGGCCTGTTTGTGGGTTTTGTGCTGGGGCTGCAGGGCTACTACACGCTGCAGCGCTACGGGTCTTCCGAGGCCCTGGGGCTGCTCGTGGCGTTGAGTCTGGTGCGCGAGCTGGGGCCCGTGGTCACGGCGCTGCTGTTTGCGGGCCGCGCTGGCACCTCGCTCACGGCCGAGATCGGCCTGATGCGCGCGGGTGAGCAATTGAGTGCCATGGAGATGATGGCGGTGGACCCGGTGCAACGCATCCTGGCGCCGCGCTTCTGGGCCGGGGTGATCACCATGCCGTGGCTGGCGGCGGTGTTCAGTGCGGTGGGCATCATCGGCGGCTGGGTGGTGGGCGTGCTCATGATCGGCATCGACCCCGGGGCCTTCTGGAGCCAGATGCAGGGCGGGGTGGATGTCTGGAAAGACCTGGGCAACGGCGTGCTTAAAAGCATGGTCTTCGGCTTTACCGTGACCTTTGTGGCACTTTTGCAGGGCTACGTGGCCAAGCCCACGCCCGAGGGCGTCTCGCGGGCCACCACGCGCACGGTGGTCATGGCGTCGCTGGCGGTGCTGGCGCTGGACTTCGTGCTCACGGCCCTGATGTTCAGTATCTGACGCCAGCGAAGCTGGCGCGGGAAGGAATCCAAGACAATGCAACGTTCAAAAAACGATCTCTGGGTGGGGCTCTTTGTGATGCTCGGCACGGTGGCGCTGGTGTTTCTGGCGCTACAGTCGGCCAACCTGCTGAGCCTGAACTTCCAGCCGGGCTACCAGATCACGGCGCGCTTCGACAACATTGGCGGCCTCAAGCCCCAGGCGGCGGTGCGCAGCGCCGGTGTGGTTGTGGGGCGGGTACAGGCTATCACCTTCGATGACAAGACCTACCAAGCGCGGGTGACGCTGGCGATGGAAAACCGCTACGCTTTTCCCAAGGATAGCTCGCTCAAGATCCTTACCAGCGGCCTGCTGGGTGAGCAGTACATCGGCATCGAGGCCGGTGCGGACGAGAAAAACCTGGCAGCGGGCGACATGGTCACGGCGACCCAGTCGGCCGTGGTGCTGGAAAACCTCATCGGACAATTTCTTTACAGCAAGGCCGAAGACGGCAGCAAACCTGCTGGGACAGGTGGCAAAAAATGACGAACTCTCACGATACCACCCCGGCCACCCATGCAGCACGCGGGGCCTCGGCAGGGCGCCTGACGGCTTGCTTGGGGTTTTTGCTGGGCGCTGCGCTGTTGACGGGTTGTGCCACGGTGGCCAACCCCGACCCGCGTGACCCGCTGGAGTCCTACAACCGCAGCATGACCAACTTCAATGAGCATGTGGATGCGATGGTGCTTAAGCCGGTGGCGATTGCCTACAAGGAGGTCACGCCTGCGCCCGTGCGCACCGGGGTGAGCAATTTCTTTGCGAACCTGGGCGATGTCTGGTCGTTCGTGAACAACGTGCTGCAGCTGCGTGGCGAAGCCGCCGCCTCCACCTTCATGCGGGTGAACGTGAACACCTTCATGGGCATTGGCGGTGTGCTGGACATTGCCAGCGAACTGGGCATCGACCGCTACAAGCAGGATTTCGGCCTGACGCTCGGCTATTGGGGCATGGGCACCGGACCGTACCTCGTGCTGCCCATCCTGGGGCCCTCTACGGTGCGTGACACCCTGGCCCTGCCGGTGGACATGAAGGGCAATGTGGTGAGCTATGTGGACCCAGTCTCGGCGCGCAATTCGCTCTACGCGCTGCGCATTGTGGATACGCGGGCCAACCTGCTGCGTGCCAGCTCGGTGCTCGACAGCGCAGCGCTGGACAAGTACAGCTTCACACGCGACGTGTTCCTGCAGGTGCGCAGCCAGCAGGCCGGCACGCCGTTCAACGGCGAAGAAAAGAGCGAGAGCGATGGCAGCAACGGTGTCTTGCCCGAGGAGCCGCCGCGCTGAGGGACCGGCCGGGTATGCCTGCGGGCGCAGCCCGTGTTGCACTTGCTTGCAATCCGCAACCGCAGCGACGCATGCAGGGCTGTCATGGCCACCACAATGACTTGACGGGCACGAGCCCGCACCGATGAAAGCCGAGAACATGATGAACCGACGTACCCTGGGGCGCAGTGCCCTGAGCCTGGCTGCCGCCATGGCACTGTCTCTGGGCCTGTCCGCACCGGCCCTGGCGGCCGATGAGGCCCCCGATGCGCTGATCAAGCGCCTGTCTGCCGATGTGCTTTCCACCGTCAAGGCCGACAAGGCCATCCAGGGCGGAGACCTGTCCAAGGTGATCGCGCTGGTGGACAAGACCGTCATGCCCAACGTCAACTTCCGCCGCATGACGGCAGCGGCCGTGGGCCCCGGCTGGCGCCAGGCCACGCCCGAGCAGCAAAAGCGCCTCCAGGAGGAGTTCAAGATCCTGCTCGTGCGCACCTATGCCGGTGCGTTGGCCCAGGTCAACGACCAGACCATCCAGGTCAAGCCCCTGCGCGCGGCGGCCGAAGACAAGGACGTGCTGGTGCGCACCGAAATCGTGGGCCGGGGTGACCCGATCCAGCTCGATTACCGGCTCGAAAAGACCCCTGGCGACGGCGCAGGCTGGAAGATCTACAACCTGAACGTGCTGGGTGTATGGCTGGTGGAGACCTACCGGGGCCAGTTCGCGCAAGAGATCAACGCCAAGGGCATCGACGGCCTGATCGAAACCCTGGTGGCGCGCAACAAGACCAACACCTCGGCCAAGGGCTGAGCACCGTTGCGCCCATGCTGGTACTGCCCCACGAACTCACCCACCGCCAAGCTACGGCCTGCCTGCAGATGCTGCTGCAGGGCCTGCGGGTGCACCGCGAAAACGGCGTGGTGGTGGACGCGAGCGCCATGACGGTGTTCGACAGCTCGGCGCTGGCAGTGTTGCTGGAATGCCGGCGCGAGGCGCTTTCGGTGGGCAAGACCTTTGCTGTGCAAGGCCTGCCCACGGCGCTGCGCGGCATGGCGGGGTTGTATGGCGTGGGCACCTTGCTCACTCCGGTGTCCTGACGCTGGCTCAGGCTCTCAGGTCCGAGGGGGCCCAAGGCCGCTGCCTGCCCCCTCACCAACGCAGTTCAAGGCAAGGCCGTAAAATCGACGGCTTCATGCCCGCAGTCTCCTTCCAAGCCATCTCCAAGACCTTTGCCACGCCCAAAGGCCCTTTTCAGGCGCTGAACCAGGTGAATTTGGACATTGAGGAGGGCGAGTTCTTCGGGCTCCTCGGCCCCAATGGCGCCGGTAAAACCACCCTGATCAGCATTCTGGCCGGCCTGGCGCGCGCCAGCAGCGGCCGCGTGCTGGTGCAAGGAAGCGACGTGCAGGCCCAGTATGCCGAGGCCCGCCGCAAGCTGGGCATCGTGCCGCAAGAGCTGGTGTTCGACCCCTTCTTCAACGTGCGCGAGGCGCTTCGCATCCAGTCCGGCTACTTCGGCGTGAAGAACAACGATGCCTGGATCGACGAACTGCTCGAAAACCTGGGCTTGGCCGACAAGGCCAACGCCAACATGCGCCAGCTGTCCGGCGGCATGAAGCGCCGTGTGCTGGTGGCCCAGGCGCTGGTGCACAAGCCGCCCATCATCGTGCTCGACGAGCCGACGGCGGGCGTGGACGTGGAGCTGCGCCAGACCCTGTGGCAGTTCATCGCCCGCCTGAACAAAGAGGGGCACACCGTGCTGCTCACCACCCACTACCTCGAAGAAGCCGAAGCCCTGTGTGGCCGCATCGCCATGCTCAAGGCCGGGCAGGTGGTGGCGCTCAACCGCACGTCCGACCTGCTCAAGGCGGCCTCGGGCAGTGTGCTGCAGTTCAAGACCGATGCCGCGCTGCCGCCAGCGTTGGCCGCTGCGGCACGGGTCACCGGCCGCATCGTGCAATTGCCTGCGCACGACGCCGCTGAGATCGAGAACCACCTGGCCGCGTTGCGCGTGGCCGGGGTCGATGTGCAGGACATGGAAATTCGGCGGCCCGACCTGGAAGACGTGTTCCTGCAGGTGATGTCGGGTACCTCGGCTTCCAATATCCCCTTGTCCGAGGTCGCGCTATGACGGGCTGGCAGACGCTGTTCTACAAAGAAGTTTTGCGGTTCTGGAAGGTCAGCTTCCAGACCGTCGCCGCCCCGGTGCTCACGGCTGTGTTGTACCTGCTGATCTTCGGCCATGTGCTCGAAGACCACGTCAAGGTCTACGACCGCATCAGCTACACCGCCTTCCTGGTGCCCGGCCTGGTGATGATGAGCGTGCTGCAGAACGCATTTGCCAACAGCTCGTCGAGCCTGATCCAGAGCAAGATCATGGGCAGCCTGGTGTTCGTGCTGCTCACGCCGTTGTCGCACTGGGCCTGGTTTGTGGCCTATGTGGGTTCGTCCGTGGTGCGCGGGCTGGTGGTGGGCCTGGGGGTGTTCATCGTCACGCTGGCGTTTGCGCGGCCCGAGTTTGCTGCGCCGCTGTGGATTCTGGCGTTTGCCCTGCTGGGTGCGGCGCTGCTGGCCACACTGGGGCTGATCGCAGGGCTCTGGGCTGACAAGTTCGACCAGATGGCCGCGTTCCAGAACTTCATCATCGTGCCCATGACCTTCCTGTCGGGCGTGTTCTATTCGATCCAGTCGCTGCCGCCGTTCTGGCAGGCCGTCAGCCACCTCAACCCGTTCTTCTACATGATCGACGGCTTTCGCTACGGCTTCTTCGGTCAGAGCGACACCTCGCCCTGGCTCAGCCTGGGCATCGTGGGCATCGCCTGGCTGGCCGTGAGCGCGCTGGCCGTGCACCTGCTGCGCACGGGCTACAAAATTAGAAACTGACATGACTGACGCAAAACAAGGTTCAGGCAAGCGCTTCCCTCCAGGGCGAGGCGGATGTTGCATCCCGATTTGCGTCAGTTCTCACTGACCCCGAGCGCCCCACCATGACCGCTGACCAACTCAAAGACATCATCACCGCCGGCCTGTCCTGCGAACACATCACGCTCGAAGGCGATGGCCGCCACTGGTACGCCACCATCGTCTCCGCCGAGTTCGAAGGCAAGCGCGCCATCCAGCGCCACCAGCGGGTGTACGCCACGCTGGGCGCGAAAATGCACACGGACGAAGTGCATGCGCTGTCGATGAAGACGTTCACCCCCGCCGAGTGGGCGGCACAGGCGCAGTAAACACAACGCGCCGGGTCTTTTGCTCATTTATTGATAGCTATTTGCGCATGATGGACGCGCGGTAGAGCCCATTTTTATTCATATTTTGGTTACCTGACATGGACAAACTCCTGATTCGCGGCGGACGCAGCTTGCAGGGCGAGGTGCTGGTCTCCGGCGCCAAGAACGCGGCCTTGCCGGAGTTGTGCGCAGCCCTGCTCACGGCCGAGCCCGTGACCCTGCTCAACGTGCCCCAGCTGCAGGATGTGAGCACCATGCTCAAGCTCATCCGCAACATGGGTGTGGCGGCCGAGCGTGCCGACGACGGCACGGTGCGCATTGATGCCAGCGGCCTGAACACGCCCGAGGCGCCATACGAGCTGGTCAAGACCATGCGCGCTTCGGTGCTGGCGCTGGGCCCGTTGCTGGCGCGCTTTGGCGAGGCCACGGTGTCGCTGCCCGGCGGCTGCGCCATCGGCTCGCGCCCGGTGGACCAGCACATCAAGGGCTTGGCCGCCATGGGCGCCGAGATCGTGGTCGAGCATGGCTACATCATTGCCAAGCTGCCCGCAGGCTGGAAGCGCCTGAAGGGCGCGCGCATCACCACCGACATGGTCACGGTGACTGGCACCGAGAACTTCCTCATGGCCGCTGCACTGGCCGAAGGCGAGACGGTGCTCGAAAACGCTGCGCAAGAGCCCGAGATTTCGGACCTGGCCGAGATGCTGATCGCCATGGGCGCCCAAATAGAGGGCCATGGCACCAGCCGCATCCGCATCCAGGGCGTGGACAAGCTGCACGGCTGCACCCACCGCGTGGTGGCCGACCGCATCGAGGCGGGCACCTTTTTGTGCGCCGTGGCCGCCACGGGCGGCGATGTGGTGCTGCGCCATGGCCGCGCCGACCACCTGGACGCCGTGATCGAAAAGCTGCGCGAAGCCGGTGCCGATGTGCAGGCGGTGGAAGGCGGCATCCGCGTGAAGAGCCCGGGCGGCGCCGCGCTCAAGGCCCAGGGCTTTCGCACCACCGAGTACCCGGGCTTTCCCACCGACATGCAGGCCCAGTTCATGGCGCTCAACTGCATTGCCCAGGGCACGGCCACGGTGACCGAGACGATTTTTGAAAACCGCTTCATGCACGTCAACGAGCTGCTGCGCCTGGGTGCCAAGATCCAGGTCGATGGCAAGGTGGCCGTGATCGAAGGGCTCGCCACCACCTCCGGCCGCCTGTCGGGTGCCACCGTGATGGCCACCGACCTGCGCGCCTCGGCCAGCCTCGTCATCGCGGGCCTGGTGGCCGACGGCGAGACCGTGGTGGACCGCATCTACCACCTGGACCGCGGCTACGACTGCATGGAAGCCAAATTGCGCGGCATTGGCGCCGACATCGAACGAGTGGCATGAAGAACAACCCCCTGAGCGGCTTTGCCGCTTCCCCCTTCTCTCACGCTGCGCGTGGGAAGGGGGACGCCGCCAGTGCGGCGGGGCGGCCCTTGCACGGCGACACTCGTTTGCGGCGCGCCGGTTTCAAGAGCGCAGGGCAAAACGACGAATATCGGAGTAAATGAAATGATGATCACCCTGGCGCTTTCCAAGGGCCGCATCTTTGACGAAACCCTGCCCTTGCTGGCCGCCGCCGGCATCGAGGTGCTGGAAGACCCCGAAAAATCGCGCAAGCTCATCCTGCCCACCAACCAGCCCAATGTGCGCGTGGTGCTGGTGCGCGCCACCGACGTGCCCACCTATGTGGAATATGGCGGCGCCGACATCGGCGTCACGGGCAAGGACACCCTCATCGAGCATGGCGGCCAGGGCCTGTACCAGCCGCTGGACCTGCAGATCGCCAAGTGCCGCGTGAGCGTGGCCGTGCGCAACGACTTTGACTACGAGCGTGCCGTCAAGCAGGGCGCGCGCCTGAAGGTCGCCACCAAGTACACCAGCATCGCCCGCGACTTTTTTGCGACCAAGGGCGTGCACGTGGACATGGTCAAGCTCTACGGCAGCATGGAGCTGGCCCCGCTCACCGGCCTGGCCGATGCCATCGTGGACCTGGTGTCCACCGGCAACACGCTCAAGGCCAACCACCTCGTCGAGGTCGAGCGCATCATGGACATCAGCTCCTACCTGGTTGTGAACCAGGCCGCGCTCAAGCTCAAGCAGGCACCGCTGCGCCGCATCATTGATGCGTTTGCCTCGGCCATACCGGCCGAAAAGAACTGACCTCCATCCAACGATTGACACTATGACTTTGGTAGCTGCTCCCGCCCGTCTGTCCACCGCTGCGTCCACTTTCGAGGCTGATTTCGCAGCCCGCCTGCACTGGTCCGCCGACACCGACGCGGCCATCGAGCAGCGCGTGGCCGACATCCTGGCCGACGTGCAAAAGCGTGGCGACGCGGCGGTGCTCGAATACACCGCGCGGTTCGACGGCCTCTCGGCGCCCGACATGGCGGCGCTGGAGCTGACCCAGGCCGACTTCAAGGCCGCGTTCGACGCCATTCCGCAGGCCCAGCGCGACGCACTGCAGGCCGCCGCCAAGCGCGTGCGCAGCTACCACGAGGCGCAGAAGAAGGCCTCGGGCGAGAGCTGGAGCTACCGCGACGAAGACGGCACCTTGCTGGGCCAGAAGGTCACGCCGCTGGACCGCGTGGGCATCTACGTGCCGGGCGGCAAGGCCGCGTACCCGTCCAGCCTGCTGATGAACGCCATCCCGGCCCACGTGGCGGGTGTGCAGGAGATCATCATGGTCGTGCCCACGCCCGTGCGCGGCAGCGTGGCGACCGGTGGAACGGGCGAGGGCACCTCGACGAAGGGCGAGCGCAACGAGCTGGTGCTGGCCGCTGCCTACGTGGCCGGCGTCACGCGCGCCTTCACCATCGGCGGCGCGCAGGCCGTGGCGGCCCTGGCCTACGGCACGGCCACCGTGCCCAAGGTGGACAAGATCACCGGCCCCGGCAACGCCTATGTGGCCAGTGCCAAGAAGCGCGTGTTTGGTACGGTGGGCATCGACATGATCGCGGGCCCGAGCGAAATCCTGGTGCTCGCCGACGGCACCACGCCGCCCGACTGGGTGGCGATGGACCTGTTCAGCCAGGCCGAGCACGACGAGCTGGCGCAGAGCATCCTGCTGTGCCCCGATGCCAGCTACATCGACGCGGTGCAGCGCGAGATCGACCGCCTGCTGCCGACGATGCCGCGCGCCGCGATCATCCGCGCCTCGCTGGAAGGGCGCGGCGCGCTGATCCGCACCCGCTCGATGGAAGAGGCCTGCGAGATCAGCAACCGCATCGCGCCCGAGCACCTGGAAGTGAGCTCGAACGAGCCGCACCGCTGGGAGCCGCTGCTGCGCCACGCCGGCGCGATCTTCCTCGGGGCCTACACCAGCGAATCGCTGGGCGACTACTGTGCCGGGCCGAACCACGTGCTGCCGACCTCGGGCACCGCGCGCTTCAGCTCGCCGCTGGGCGTCTACGACTTCCAGAAGCGCAGCAGCCTGATCGAGGTCAGCGAGGCCGGCGCGCAGAAGCTGGGCCCGATCGCCGCCGAGCTGGCCTATGGCGAAGGCCTGCAGGGGCACGCACAGGCGGCCGAGATGCGTTTGAAGCCGAACACCAGGGGCTGAGCCAGATGACGACGACCCAGATGAGCCAGGACACTCTGCAGCAGGCGCTGGCCTGCATCCGTTCCGATGTGCGCGGCGCCCATGCCTATGCGGTGCAATCCGCGGCCGGCATGGTCAAGCTGGACACGATGGAGAACCCCTTCCGCCTGCCCGAGGCGCTGCAGCGCCAGCTGGGTGAGCGCCTGGGCCAGGTGGCGATCAACCGCTACCCGGCCGAGCGCACCCAGGTGCTGGCCGCCGCGCTGGCCGCGCATGCCGGCATGCCGGCCGGCTGTGCGATCACGCTGGGCAATGGTTCGGACGAGATCATCACGATGCTCAGCATGGCGATCAGCCAGCCCGGCGCGACCGTGCTCTCGCCGCTGCCCAGCTTCGTGATGTACGAGATGTCGGCGCGCTACCAGGGCCTGAAGTTCGTCGGCGTGCCGCTGACGGCCGACTTCGAACTGGACGAGGCCGCGATGCTGGCCGCGATAGACCAGCACCGGCCCGCGCTGCTGTACCTGGCCTGCCCCAACAACCCCACCGCCAACCAGTGGGACGACGGCGTGATCCACCGTGTCGTCGACGCCATGGCCCGCCACCAGCGCCTGGTGGTGATCGGCGACGCCCCCCCGCCCCTCGC
>CAYXSL010000143.1:0-11915 GCA_964466605.1 uncultured Verminephrobacter sp. | reverse complement strand
GCCGCGGCACGGTGGGCATGGTGCAGGTGCACCCCAACAGCCGCAACGTCATCCCCGGGCGGGTCAAGTTCAGCATCGACCTGCGCAACAGCACCGACGCGCTGGTGGACGCCATGGCCGCCGAGGTCAAGGCCTTTGCCGACCAGGTGGCCAAGGAGCACGGTGTGCAGGTGCACATCGAGATGGTCTCGAGCTACCCGGCGCAGGCCTTCCATGCGGACTGTGTGGAGGCCGTGGGCCGCGCGGCCGAGAAGCTGGGTTACAGCCACATGCCCGCCGTGTCGGGCGCGGGGCACGATGCCGTCTACATGGCCAAACTCGCACCCAGCGGCATGATCTTCATCCCCTGCAAGGACGGGATCAGCCACAACGAGATCGAGGATGCCAAGCCGGAGCACATCACGGCAGGGTGCAATGTGCTGCTGCATGCCATGCTGGAGCGGGCGGGGACCTGACGAGGGCGGGGCGAGCACGCCCCACCTGCCTACACGCCGCGGCCCTGGAACAGGCGCTGTGGCGGCGCCCCGGCCGTTGCGCCCGCAGGCCGTGGCGCTGCCGCTGACGGCGGGGCAGCCCCGCCTGGCCTGCGCGCCGGGCACGGTCGCAGGTTGCCTGGGGCCTGCTGGTCAAAGTGGGCTGGACAAGCCATGGGAGTGTGCGAAGATGCAATTGATAATTGCTTCTGGCGCAACCTTCCCTGCGTTTTTCCCCCACCTTCTCACCGCCCATGTCCCTCCGGCTCCCGCTGACCCTCTTGTGCGCGCAGGCCTCGGGCCTGGCGCTGGGCTGCGTGCCGGCATGACCGTGTCGGCGCCCACCCCGGCAGCACGCCTGCCGGCGGACCGCCTGCCCCCGGCCAGCGAACTGGCCGGGCGCGCTGATCGCTATGCGGCGCTGGAGTGGCTGTCGCGCCCCGTCTGGGTGTTCGACATCGACGGCCACTGCGTTCACTGGGCCAACACCCCTGCGATGGCGGTATGGAACGCCACCACGCTGGCCGAGCTGTGCGGGCGCGACATGGGGCATGACATGTCCGAATCGGTGGCGCGGCGGTTGGCGCAGTACCAGAGCGATTTTGTGCTGCGCGCCGATGCCAGCTTCAACGAGCAGTGGACCATCTACCCCGGCGGAGTGCCGGTGTCGCTGAACGTGCGCTTCAGCGGCCACCGGCTGCCCGACGGGCGCATGAGCATGCTCTGCGAGGCCGAGCCCGTGGGCGCGGTGCCGCCCGAGTCGCTGCGCTCGGTGGAGGCCCTGCTGCACACGGCAGTGATGATCACCCTGTACGACGCGAATGGCGAGGCGCTTTACCGCAACCCCGCGGCGCGGGCTGCCGTGCTCAGCCCGGGCGAGCGGCTGCAGGAGCGCATCGGCAATGCGGCGGCCTTTGCGGCGCTGTCGCGCAGCCTGGAGCAGCAGGGCGTGGGCACGCTCACGCTGGCGGTGCGCACCCCGCAGGGCGACCGCTGGCACGAGCTGTCGGCACGCCGCTGCAACGATGCCATCACCGGCCAGGAGGCCGTGCTGGTGAGCGAGGCCGACATCAGCGCCATCAAGCACACGGAGGAGCGTGCCAACTTCCAGTCGCTGCACGACGTGCTCACGGGCCTGCCCAACCGCGCCCATTTCACGCAGCGGTTTGCGCGGGCGATGGAAGAAGCCCGGGCCCAGTCGCTGGAGGCGGCGCTGCTGCTCATCGACCTGGACCATTTCAAGGACGTGAACGACACCCTGGGCCATGCGGCGGGCGACGAACTGCTGGTGGCCCTGTCGCAGCGCTTGCGCCACGCGCGCCATGGCGCCGAGGTGCTGGCGCGCTGGGGTGGCGACGAGTTTCTGGTGCTGCTGACCTCGCCGCGCATCCGCGAGGACCTGGATGCGCTGCACGAACGCATCTCGGTGGCGCTGGCCGCGCCGCTATCGGTGGCGGGCACGCAGCTGCGCGTGACTTCCAGCATCGGCGTGGCGCTGTACCCGCAGGACGGCGAGAGCATCGAGATTCTGCTGCGCAACGCCGACCTCGCGATGTACGCGGCCAAGCAGCGCGGGCGCAACACCCTGGCTTACTACGACGGGCGCATGGCCGAGACGGTGCGCAGCCGCACCGAGCTGGAGAAAGAGCTGCGCCAGGCGCTGGAGCGCGGGGAGTTCGAGGTGTACTTCCAGCCCCGTGTCGATGTGGCCACCAACCGCATCCGCGCGGTGGAGGCGCTGGTGCGCTGGAACCACCCACGCCTGGGCCTGGTGTCGCCCGCACATTTCATCCCGGCCTGCGAGAGCATGGGACTCATCGGCGCGCTGGGCCTGTGGGTACTGGCCCAGGCCGCGCGCCAGCAGGTGGCGTGGGCGGCGCAGGGCTCTGACCTGGTGGTGTCGGTCAACCTGTCGCCGCGCCAGTTTGTGTCGAGCGACCTGCTGCACGACATCACCGAGGTGCTGCGCGAGGCCGGCGTGAACCCCGCGCGCATGGAGCTGGAGATCACCGAGTCCATGCTGCTGGGCGAAGACCAGCATGTGCTGAGCGTGCTGCGCGAGCTGTCGGCGCTGGGGCTGACCATCGCGCTGGACGACTTCGGCACCGGCTATTCCAACCTGGCCTACCTGCAGCGGTTTCCCATCCACACGCTCAAGATCGACAAGACCTTCATCCAGGACACGGACGCCAACCGCTCGTTGGCCGAGCTGATCGTTTCGCTGTCCACGCTGATGAAGCTCACCGCCGTGGCCGAGGGCGTGGAGACGCAGGAGCAGCTCGATTGGGTGGCGGGGCGCGGCATTGCGCAGTACCAGGGCTACCTGTATGCGCGGCCCATGCCGGTGCGCGCCTTCACGGACTGGCTGGGTAGCCACGCGTGACATCAAGCACCCCCTGAGTCGCTTCGCGCCTTCCCCCTCTCTCGACTCGCTGCGCGAGTCGGGAGGGGGACGCCCCCAGCGCACGCAAGCGAGGCGCCGCTTGTGCAGCTTGGCGGCCCTTGCGCGGGGGCGCTGGCCTCGGCTGCGCCAGTATTCAGCATCGTGGGTGGTATGCAGTGCAATGGGTCACTGGTGCGAATGGGCCTGTCACCGCACGCGATAGTCGATTCGCCCGGCTGTGCTATCACATGCAAATCCGCATGACACGGCATCAGCTCTCGGCCGGCCGCTAGGCGTCGGTGAGGTGCAGGAAATGGTCCAGCATATGGAAGTGGTCTTCAAAGAATTCCTCTTCCATGCCCGCCAGTTGATCGATGCGCGTCCACTGCACCAGCATCGCATCGTCATCGGCCTGCACCACCGGGAAGGGCGCATCGCCCAGGTCGAAGTAGTGCGCGTGGGTGATGGTGCGGCCGCGCTGGCTGCGGTCGGGGTGGTCGAACACGGCCACCGACTGCAGTGCGGCGCGCATGGCGGCTTCGGGCAGATCGCAGTGGGTTTCTTCCGCCAGCTCGCGCAGGCAGGACTGCCACACCGTCTCGCGCTGCTCGATGAAGCCGCCGGGCACGGCGAGCTGGCCCTTGCCGGGCGCGTGCGCGCGGCGGATGAGCAGCACGTGGTCCTGGCAGCGCAGCACGGCGTCCACCGTCACGAACACGGGCGGGTAGGGCGCGGCGGACCAGGCCTGGCGGTAGCCGCGCAGCATGCGCCATTCCTCCTGCAGCGCGGCGTAGTGCGGGGTGTGGGCAAAGGCCTGCAGCTGGCCGAGCGTGCCAGCCGGAATCTGCGCGGCCAGCGGCGCCAAGGCAGCGTCCACCGTGGCGGCCGTGGCGCCAAAGTAGGCGTCGCGGATGGTGGTCGCATCCATGCTGCCCTGGCGCGGCAGGTCGATCAGTACCCAGCCGGGGAAGGCGCGCAGGTAGCTGCTGGTTGCGTCCTTGAAGTGGCCCACCAGCGCGATGCGGGCGCCGGGCTGCGTGTGCTGCGCCACGCCCTGGCGCACGGCCTGCACCCACACGGCTTCGTTGTAGTAGTCGCGCACGGGCAGCACCCGCACGCGGTGGCGGTCGGCAGGGGGCAGCGCATCGCGCAGCATGGCTTCGCGCTCTTGCCAGGTGAAGGGGTTCTTGGGCGAGCGGGCCTGCCAGGCCGAGCCCACCACCACGATGACCTGGGGCGCCATGCGCAGGGCCTCGTGCAGCAGGGCCAGGTGGCCGCTGTGCACGGGTTCAAAGCGGCCGATGAGGAGGGCGGTGTCGTACATGGGTCTCCGAAATTCTGAGCTTTTTTGGCCGTTTGCGCGCGTCCATCATGCGCTTATAGCTACGATTTTAGTAGTGATTGCCTTTGGGGGAATGAGGCGCGCCGCTGGGTACCGGCGCGGCCCCCGCCAGCGGAGGCCGCGCAAGGGCCGCCCCGCCGCGCTGGCGTCGTCCCCCTTCCCACGCGCAGCGTGAGAGAAGGGGGAAGCCGCGAAGCGGCTCAGGGGGTTGTCACACATACTTTGCAGCGATGGGCATCTGCCGCCCGCTTCCAAACGCCCGGGGCCGCACCCGCAGGATGGGCGGGGCCTGGCGGCGTTTGTATTCGTTGCGTGCCACCATCATGCGCACGCGCTGCACCAGGGCACGGCCGGCGTCGTCGGCCTGCAACTGGGCCACAAAGGCCTCTGCGGCCTGGTGTTCGGCCGCCGACAGGCGCTCGCCTTCGATAAGCAGCTTGAGCACCTCGTCCAGCACGGGGTAGGGCGGCAGGCTGTCCACGTCGCGCTGGCCGGGGGCCAGCTCGGCAGACGGTTCCTTGTCGATGATGGCCTGCGGGATCAGCGCGCGCCCCGCTTGCGCATTGACATGGCGCGACAGGGCAAACACCTCGGTTTTGTACAGGTCGCCAATCAAGCCCAGCCCGCCGTTGGTGTCGCCATACAGCGTGCAGTAGCCCACCGAGATCTCGCTCTTGTTGCCCGTGGTCAGCAGCAGGTGGCCGAACGCGTTGGAGTATTCCATCAGCACCGTGCCCCGGATGCGGGCCTGCAGGTTTTCGAGCGGCAGGCCCGCCAGCGGCTGGCCGAAGCTGGCTTCGTATTGCCGCGCGTAGCCCGCCACCAGCTCGGCAATCGGGTGGGTGAGCAACTGCACGCCCAGGTTCTGGCACAGCGCCACCGAGTCATCGACCGAGCCGCTGCTGGAGTAGCGCGAGGGCATGGTGATGCCCACCACGTTTTCGGGCCCCAGCGCCTGGGCGGCCAGCGCCAGCGTGAGCGCGCTGTCGATGCCGCCGGAGCTGCCCACCACCACTTGCCGGAAGCCGCAGCGCCGCGCGTAGTCCTTGAGGCCCAGCAGGATCTGCTGGCGATAGAACTCCATGGTGGGCAGGCCTGCGGCGGGCACAGGCGCGGGTGCCCGGCCGTCGGCCGTGAGGAAGCGGCCGTTGTCGAACTGCAGCGTGCGCACATCCTCCACAAAACGCGGCGCCTCGAACACGATGCCCGCTGCGGGCTCGGCCGCAAATGATGCGCCGTCGTACACCACCTGGTCGTGCCCGCCGACCTGGTTCACATACAGGATGGGCAGGCCGTGGCGGCGCGATGAGCCGCCGAAGATCTGGTGGCGCTGTTCGCGTTTGCCCACATGGCTGGGGCTGGCGTTGATGCTGATCACCAGGTCGGGCGCAGCATCGCGCAGGCGCTCGAAGGGGTTGGTGGCGTAGTCGGCGCCGTGGTCGTTCCAGCCGTCCTCGCAGACCAGCAGGCCCACCTGCGTGCCGCCAATGCGCAGCACCTTGGCCACGTCGGGTCCGGGCTCGAAGTGGCGGCGTTCGTCGAAGATGTTGTAGGTGGGCAGAAGCTGCTTGGCGTATTGCAGGCGCATGGCGCCGCCCTGCAGCACCAGCAGGCTGTTGTGCAGGCGCTTGCCGGGGCCCCTGGCCGGTGTGGGGGCGCCCACCGCCCAGTGCAAGGCGGGCAGCTCGGCCGACGCCTGCTGCAGCGCGGCCAGGCCGTCGTGCACGCGCTGCAGGAAGGGCGGCTCGTCCAGCATGTCGCCGGGGTAGTAGCCACACAGCGCGAGTTCGCTGAACACGATGAGGTCGGCCTGCTCGCTGGCGGCCTGCTGCGCGGCGGCCACCATGCGGGCGACGTTGCCCTCGATGTCGCCGACGGTGAAGTTGAGCTGGGCGATGGTGATGCGGAGCATGGTGTCAGTCCTTCACTTGGAACACCTGGCGCAGGTAGGCCAGGTAGGTTTCATCGTCGCACAGCGTCTTGCCCGGCGTGTCCGACAACTTCGCCAATGCCTGGCCGTTGGCGCGGGTGAGTTTCATCACGATGTTCAGGGGCTTCATCTCCGGCGCATCCCCCATGTCATTGGTGAGGTGGGTGCCGATGCCAAAACCCAGCTGCGTGCGGTCGCCAAAGTGGCGGTACAGCGCCAGCGCCTTGGTGAGCGTGAGGCCGTCGGAGAACACCAGCCGCTTGGTGTGCGCGTCGATGCGCAGCCGCGCATAGTGCGCCAGGGCCTTTTCGCCCCAGGCCACTGGGTCGCCCGAGTCGTGCCGCAGGCCGTCGAACAGCTTGGCGAAGTACAGGTCGAAGTCGGCGAGGAAGGCGTCCATGCCCACGGTGTCGGTCAGCGCGATGCCGAGGTCGCCCCGGTACTCCTGCACCCAGTCTTCGAGCGCCGCCTTCTGGAAGTCGCGCAGGCGCACGCCCAGCGCCTGGTAGCTTTGCAGGTATTCGTGCGCCATGGTGCCGATGGGCACGAGATTCAGGTCCCGCGCCAGCAGCACGTTGCTCGTGCCCTTGAACCACTGCGGCGCCTGCTCGGCGAAGGTCTGCACCACCTCGCGCTGCCAGTCGCCGCTGTAGCGCCGGCGCAGGCCAAAGTCGAACAGCTCGAACGGGTGGCGCAGCAGGGCCTGTTGCGCCAGGTCCTGCAGTTGCTGCACCTTGGTGGCCAGGCGCTCGCGGCCGCTGGCCAGCGCCGCAGCGGCATCGAAGCGGCGGAAATACAGCTCGTTGACGATGGCCAGCACAAAGATCTCGAACCCCATCACATGCACCTGCGGGCCACGCGCCACGATGCTGAGCGTGTCCCCGTCGGCCCGCGCCTCGATGAAACTGCGCTGGAACTGGAAGATGCGCAGGAAGTCGATGAAGTCGCTCTTGATGAAGCGCAGCCCGGCCAGGTAGTCGAGTTCGCCGGCCGTGAAGCGCAGACTGCACAGCTGGTCGAGTGCGGCATTCACCTCGGGCAGCAGCTCGGCCAGCGGGTAGACCGGCTGGTTGCGGCAGACGAAGCGGTATTCGCTTTGTGTCTGTGGATGCCGGTGCAGCAACGCCTGCCACATGGTGAACTTGTAGAGGTCGGTGTCGAGCAGGCTGGTGATGACGGGTTGCATGGTTTGCTCCTGAATTGATAGCTATCAGGGGAGGGCGGTCAGGCGGTGGAGGTCAATTTCATTCATATTCTTGAGCCGTGCCCCCGCCGTGCGCATCGCCTCCAGGAACGCCTGGTGCTGCGCTTCGAAGCCACCCACCGGGCTCATGCCATCGGTCAGCAGCACGATGCGGCTCGCCTGCCAGCCCGGCACCAGGCGCGGCAGGTGCTGCACGATGTGCTCGGTGGTCGAGCGCACGCAGTGGCTGCTGGCCTCGCCCGCAATCAAGAGCACATCGGCCTGGCCCAGCGACTGCAGCAGGGCGGTGTTGAGCGCGGTGCTGGCGTCATCCGCATCGGGCACTTCGGCTTCGATGGCGCTGTAGTGCTCTGTCCAGGGGTTGGTGCCCTTGAACACGCTGCGCACCGCGCGCTGGCGTTGCAACTGCCAGTCGCCGCAGGCGGCCAGCACATCGGCGTGGATGCCGTGGCCCCAGCTGCCAATCTCGCAGTGCACGGGCCAGACCATGAGCGTGTAGCGGCCCTGGGCTTCGAGCCTGTCCAGGTACGCGAGCGTGCGCGGCAGGGCGGTGGCATCACGCGGTGCAAACGCGCCCGCGCGCACCTGGGCAGCGGTGATGGGGGTGAAGGGCGCCACCGCGCCGCCGCCTGCCTGCTGCCAGAAGCCGGGGTGGGCGATGTCGAAGCGCTGGTGCGAGTCGAGCGTGACCGTGATGGCGTCGATCTGACCGGCTTGCGCCCGGATAAAGGCCGCCAGGCGCAGCATGTCGGCATGGGCGCCCGCCACGGGCAGGCTGGGCGCGCTGCCTGCGGGGCAGTGCGTGGCGGGCAGGTCGCAGAAATCGTTCTGCGGATCGATCACCAGAAGCTGGGTGGTGCGTGTGGCCATGGTCTTTCTCCTTCGCTGTGGATGCAGTGTAGTTTTGTTAGGTTAAATTTGCAACTAAGTAGTTTGCAAGCGGATGTTTCGGGACTCCAGGGCAGATAACGCCCTGCAACGCTTGGCTGCGATCCATCCCGGTGGTAGCCTTGTTCGTTCAACTTTGCAATGAACTACCGCGCCACATGACCACCGACCGCATTCCCGCCGTGATCTGCACCGTGGACGTGGTGCTGCTCACCCTGGAGCAGGCCACGCTGAAGGTGGCCCTGGTGCGCCGCGAGCGCGAGCCTTTTGCCCAGGCCCTGGCGCTGCCCGGTGGCTACATCCATGCCCAGGACGATGTGGACGCCCAGGCCAGCGCCGTGCGGGTGCTGCGCGACAAGGCCGGGCTGGAGAGCCCCTATCTGGAGCAACTGGCCACCTTCACGGGGGCGGTGCGCGACCCCCGGGGCTGGTCGGTGGCCGTGGCCTATTGCGCGCTGGTGCCTGTCTCCCTGCTGGCGCAGGCGGGTGGGCGTGTGGAGATGGTGCCGGTGGATGCGCTGCCGCCGCTGCCGTTTGACCACCGCCAGATCATCGACACGGCCGTGTTGCGTGTGCGCAGCAAAAGCCAGTATTCGTCGCTGCCCGTGCACCTGTGCGCCGAGCCCTTCACGCTGCCGCAATTGCAGGCGGTGTATGAGGCCGTGCTGGGCGAGCCGGTCAACAAGGTGAGCTTTCGCCGCAAGATGGACGAGCTGGACCTGCTGGAGCCCGTGGTGGGCGCGCTGCAGACCGGCGGCGCACACCGGCCCGCGCAGTTGTACCGGGTGCGCCCGGCCTATCGGCGGACTTTGTCGCTGAGCGCACGGGGGTTGTAGCGCGGGCCCTGTGGTGCACAAAACATTGGACCGCCGCGCGCAAATCTGGCACAAACGCAAACTTTGTGTCCTACGAACGATGGTTGCGCGCAGTCGGGCCTTCCGGCGCCAGCGCCACCAAACTGCCGGCTGTGCGCCGGATCTGAGGGAGATCCATGTCTTTGCGGCTCAAATTCAACCTGGTGCTGGCGGGCGTGCTGCTGCTGGCGGTGCTGGGCGCGGGCGCCTATGTGCACCGCTTTCTGCAGCAGGCGGCCATCGAGGAGGTGCAGCACAACTCGCAGATCATGATGCACGCCGCCATGGCCATCCGCGACTACACCACCGAGCTGGTCAAGCCGCATCTGGACGTGACGCTGGCCGAGAAATTCCTGCCCCAGACCGTGCCCGCCTACGCAGCGACGGAGACGCTGCGCCGCCTGCAGAGCCGCTTTCCGGGCTATGAGTACAAGGAGGCGGTGCTCAACCCCACCAACCTGCGTGACCGGGCCAACGACTGGGAGGAACGCATCATCAGCGACTTTCGCGAGGGCCGGGCCGACCTCAAGAAGGAAGTGACCGGCGAGGTGGGCGAGGGCATGCACCGCGCCATGTATGTGGCCCGCCCCATCACCATCAAGCAGGCCCAGTGCATGGCCTGCCACAGCACGCCCGCAGTGGCGCCGCCCACCATGCTCAAGGTGTATGGCGACAAGAATGGCTTTGGCTGGGGCATGAATGAAACGGTGGGCATCCAGGTGGTGAAGGTGCCCATGTACTTCCCCATGGAAAAAGCGCGCCAGACCTTCAACACCGTGATGGCGGCGCTGGTGGCCAGCTTTGCGCTGCTGTTTGTGGTGCTCAACCTCTCGCTGTCGTCGCTGGTGATCGAGCCCATGGCGCGGCTCAATGCCAAGCTCGAAGACCTGGCCACCAAGGACTTCCTCACCGACCTGGTCAACCGCCGCCGCTTCTTCGAGCGGCTGGAGTCCGACATGGCCGAGACGCGGGTCAGGAAGGGCCAGCTGTCGGTGGTGATGTTCGACATCGACTTCTTCAAGCGCATCAACGACACCTTTGGGCACGACTCGGGCGACGTGGTGCTCAAGAACACGGCCCTGCGCGTGCGCGAGCTGCTGCGCTCGTCGGACTGCGCGGCGCGGTTTGGTGGCGAGGAGTTCATCATCCTGCTCAAGGAAACCCCGATCGATGCGGCCATGGCCATGGCCGAGGCCGTGCGCGCGCGCATTGCGGGCGTGCCGTTCGACGCCGTGGGCCATGTGAGCGCGAGTTTTGGCGTGGCCACCTGGGACCACAGGGAAGACAGCCATGCGCTCATCAAGCGTGCGGACACGGCGCTGTACAAGGCCAAGTCCAGCGGGCGCAACTGCGTGGTGCGCGCCGAGGACGCGGCCTGACGGAACCAGGGCCTGCGCCCGTCAGGCCGTGGTGGTCTTCGCCTCTTCGTAGGTGGCCAGGTAATCCTTGGCCAGCTGCGTCTTCTGCTTCTCGGTCAACAGCTTGCCCGCCATCTGGAAGAACTTGTGCTCTTCTTCCTGCAGGTGGTGTTCCACCTTTTCTGCCAGCTTCTTGGCCAGCGGCAGCCAGGTGGGCGTGGCGGGGTCGGCCTCCTCCAGCGACTCCACGAGCTCGTCGAGCTGGTGGTGCTCCGAGATGGCGTGGCGCGACAGGTCCACGCCGGCGTCGTGCTCCATCAGCGGAATGTAGAAGTGCCGCTCCTCGGCCAGTTCGTGGGCCAGCAGTTCCGCCTTGAGCTGCTCGAACAGCTCCTGTCGTTCCGGCGTGTCGCCGCGGGTGTCGATGAGCTGGCGGTACAGCGTGCGCTGCCGCTCGTGGCTTTCGCGCAGTGCTTCAAAGATGTTGAGGGCCATGGGCGTCCTGCGGGTTGTTGGGGAAGTGGGCTCGGGTGGGGGCCGACCGCGGCCGGTGGCCGCGACAGAGGTGGGTTGGTGGCCCGACCTACTTGAGCACTTTGCGTGCGGCGCCGACGCCCACAGCGGCCAGCACCACGAACACAATGGCGATGATCAGGAAGATCACGAACAGCACCTTGGCGATGCCGGCAGCACCGGCGGCCACGCCGGTAAAGCCCAGGGCCCCTGCCACCAGGGAGATCAGGGCAAAAATGAT
Source organism: uncultured Verminephrobacter sp. (assembly GCA_964466605.1). Lineage (GTDB taxonomy): Bacteria > Pseudomonadota > Gammaproteobacteria > Burkholderiales > Burkholderiaceae_C > Acidovorax. The sequence goes on along the minus strand of CAYXSL010000143.1, from coordinate 729 downwards.
GGCGTACTTCAGCATGATGGTCGTCGCTCCTTGCGGGGTTGGAGAGCAGCCGAAGCTGCGTCAGGGTGTGCAGGAACGATACCGGCGCGTCCGCGCCGCACCCGTCAGCACGGGCGGGTTGCCGCTGTAGGAGAGGGCCGCTCGGGGCGGTGGGCCGTGCGCAGGCAAAGAAAAAGCCGCAACGCTGGGCGTTGCGGCTTGAGAGTGGGGGCGGCTGTGGCGGTCATGGGGCTTTCGTTCACATCGCTGGCGCGATATGAGCTTCGTCCACGTACGGAAAACCGCGCGTTGCGCGGAGGGCTTACAGCCCTGCTGCCGCACGCAGTGCGGCAGCCTTGTCCGTACGTTGGTCTTCGTTCACATCGCTGGCGCGATATGAACTGCGCCCGAAGACCGAAACCGCGCTGGCACGCGGCGGGCTTACAGCCCGGCTGCTGCGCGAAGCGCAGCAGCTTTATCGGTCTTCTCCCAGCTGAACTCGGGTTCTTCGCGGCCGAAGTGGCCGTAGGCGGCGGTCTTTTCGTAGATGGGGCGCAGCAGGTCCAGCATCTGGATGATGCCCTTGGGGCGCAGGTCGAAGTGTGCGCGCACCAGTTGGGCGATCTGGTCGTCAGGGATCACGCCCGTGCCTTCGGTGTACACCGTGATGTTCATGGGCTCGGCCACGCCAATCGCATAGGCCACCTGGATCTGGCACTGGCGCGCGAGGCCCGCGGCCACGATGTTCTT
>CAYXSL010000142.1:0-12017 GCA_964466605.1 uncultured Verminephrobacter sp. | reverse complement strand
CACGAGCCCTACCAGCCCCTTCTCCTGCAGCTTGTCCATCACCTTCTGGCCCACGGGGCCGTCGAGCACCACGTCGGCCTCTTGCGCATTGTTGAACAGGAAAGGCGTGTCCCACAGCGCCATTTCCTTGGTGATGCCCACCAGCGTGGCGGTGGAGCCCACCATCATCTCCTGCGCGCCGCCGATCAGGGCCTGCTGCATCTGCACGTCGGAGCCCAGTGCGGCAGCACCGATGGCGCGGACCTTCATCTTGCCGCCGGAGGCCTTTTCGACCTCCTGCGCAAACACCTTGGTGGCGCGGCCCTGGTTGGACACTTCGTTGAGGCCATAGCCAAAACGGATGATGCGCGGCTTGAAGTCTTGCGCAGCCACCTGGAACGAGCTGGTGATGGCGGCCACCGACAGGGCGGCGAGCAGGGTACGGCGGAAAGTTTTCATGGTTGTCTCCATTGGCAAGGAAAAGGAAAGAGGAACAAGCAAACGACTAACGCAGCCAGACGACCGGTGCGGTCACGATCTGGGGAAAAACGACCAGCAGCGCCAGGATCAGCACATAGGTGAAGAGGAAGGGGTTCACCCCCTTGATGACGCTGTGCATCGAGATGCGCCCCACCCCCGCCACCACGTTGAGCACCGTGCCCACGGGCGGCGTGATGAGGCCGATGGCGCCGTTGAGCACGAACATCAGGCCGAAGTACACCGGGTCGATCCCCGCCTTGACGGCGATGGGCAGCATCACGGGCGCAAAGATCAGGATGGTGGGCGTGAGGTCCAGCGCCGTGCCGATGAGCACCAGCACGATCATCATCACGGCCATCAAGAGGCGCGGGTTCTCCACCAGCGGGCCGAGCCAGCTGGTCAGCACATTGGGCAGGTCGGCCAGCGTGATCATGTAGCTGGCCACCTGGGCACCAGCGCACAGGAACATCACGATGGAAGTCGTCTTGGCCGCGCGCACCAGCACGCCGTAGATGTCTGCCACCTTCATCTCGCGGTGGATGAACAGCGCCACCACCAGCGCATAGAACGCGGCCACCACAGCGGCCTCGGTGGGCGTGAACACGCCCGTCTTCATGCCGCCGATGATGATGAGCGGCATCAGCATGGCCCAGAAGGCACGGGCCGTGGCGCGCAGGCGGTCCTTGACGGGCAAGGGCTCACCCTTGGGCAGGTCCAGGTCGCGCAGCACCCAGCGCCAGGCAAAGATCAGGCCCACGCCCATCATCAGCCCCGGCACGATGCCCGAAACGAACAGCGCCGAGATCGAGGTGTTGGTCGTCACGCCATAGATCACGAACGGCATGGACGGCGGGATGATGGGCGCGATGATGCCGCCCGAAGCGATCAGCCCCGCCGAGGTGTTCATAGGGTAGCCCTGCTGGCGCATCATGGGCAGCAGGATGGTGGCCAGCGCTGCGGTGTCGGCCAGGGCCGATCCGCTCATGCTCGCCATCAGCACCGCAGCGCCGATGGCCACATAGCCCAACCCGCCCCGGATATGCCCCACCCAGGCCTGCGCCATGTCGATGATGCGGCGGCTGATGCCGCCAGAGTTCATCAGCTCACCCGCCAGGATGAAGAAGGGCACGGCCAGCAGCGGAAAGCTGTCCACCCCGGCCACCAGGTTCTGCGCGAGCAACTGCGCGTCCCAGAAGTCGAGCACCCACGCCATGCCCGCGCCCGTGAGCACCAGGGCCAGGCCCATGTTCATGCCCGTGCCCATCAGCACCAGCATGCCCAGCGAAAAGACTACAAAAGCCATGGCCTCAGGCGTCAGTCCCAACATCACTCCACCTCCGCGCCGTGGCCCAGGTCCAGGGGCTTGCGTTGAATCAATTCAATGGTCGCCATCACACCAACGGCCACCGCGCACAAAAAAGCCGGCAGCGGCAACAGCGCCGCCGGATAGGCCATGACCACCGAGCGGCTGCCCATGCCCACCACCACCTGCTGCCAGGCGCCCCAGGCCAGCATGGCGCATGCGGCCGTCACCAGCAGCCGGATGACGGCGGTGAGCGCAGCAAATGCCACAGGGCGTTTGGCCAGCAGGCCCGCCAGGCTGGTGAAGGCCATGTGCTCACCTGCGGGGTAGGCTGCGGCGGCGCCGATGAACACCATCCAGACAAACAAGAGGCGCGACAGCTCTTCGCTGGCCGCCACACCGCTGCCAAAGCCGTAGCGCAGCACCACGTTGATGAACACGGCCACGGCCATCACGCCCAGGCAGCTGGCCATCAAGACCTGCGAAACCCGGGCAAAGCGGCTCTGTGGTGGGACGTGTTGTGCGGGGGAACTCATGCGGTCTCCTTCGTTGCCAGCCAGCGGGATGCCTGTTGCTGCAGGGTGGGCAGCTCCAGCAGCGCATCCAGGCGCAGCACACCCGCCTCGCCCACGGGCGACTCCAGCGTGGCGAACTGGCTGTCCACCAGCGCGCTGGAAAAGAAATGGGTACCGGCGCGGGCCGCCACACGCAGGCCTGCGTGGGGGCGGTCAATGTCCAGGAACACAAAGCGCAACCCGGGGCAGGCACTGCGCAAACGGTCCCGGTACGCCCTCTTGAGCGCCGAGCAGGTCAGCACCACGCCCTGCGGCTGCGTCTGCAGCAACTGCCCCAGCGTGGCCAGCCAGCCCTCGCGGTCAGCGTCGGTCAGCGCAATGCCCTGGCGCATTTTTTCGCGGCTGGCGGGGCTGTGGTGGTCGTCCCCTTCGATCAGGGGCAGGCCTTCGGCCTGGGCCAGTGCAGCACCCAGGCTGGACTTGCCACAGCCGGCCACCCCCATGACGACCAGATGAACCGATGACGGCGTAAAACTCATATTGGTAGCGCTATCCAATGAATCCAAAAAAATGCATCTCTGCAGATGCCTCCAAAATACGGTTCCTGCTTCAGCCAACGCGCCAAAAAAGACGCCGATTGTCTTGCCCCGGTGTTTGGACAGCGCTATCCTAACCAGATCATTACCCATTCCCATGAGGGTTAACCCTTGAACAAATCCGAGACCCGGCGCCGCTCCAGCGGGCGCACCACGCTGAGCGACGTGGCCAAGGCGGCGGGCGTGAGCCCCATCACGGCGTCCCGCGCCCTGCGTGGCGAGCGTGGCGTGGCGCAAGAGCTGGTGCAGCGGGTCAAGGACGCGGCCCAGCAGCTGGGCTATGTGCCCGACCCCGCCGCACGCGCGCTGGCCTCGCAGCGCAGCGTGCAGGTGCCGGTGCTGGTGCCCCTGCTGTCCAACACGCTTTTTGTGGACGTGCTCGAATCCGTGCACCGCACCTTGTTCCCCGAGGGCTACCAGGCCCTGATCGGCGTGACCCATTACGACCCGCAGGAAGAAGAGCAACTGCTGCGCACCTACCTGGCCCACCGCCCGGCGGGCCTGCTGGTCACCGGCTTTGACCGCACCGAAGCCGCGCGCCAGCTGATTGCGGCCAGCGGCGTGCCCTGCGTGCACCTGATGGAGATGACCCCGGCCCCGGGCGTGTTCTGCGTGGGCTTTTCGCAGCAGGACGGGGGCCATGGCATGACGGCCCACCTGCTGGAGCGTGGCTATAAAAACGTGGCCTTTGTGGCTGCCCAGCTCGACCCCCGCACCATGCAGCGCGCCGAGGGCTACCGCCGCTGCCTGCGCGAAGCGGGCCGCTACGACCCCCGGCTGGAACTGCTGAGCCCCCAGCCTTCGTCCATGCGCCTGGGCGGCGAGCTGCTGGAGGAGCTGCTGCGCACCCGCCCCGGCGTGGATGCCGTTTTCTTCTGCAACGACGACCTGGCCCAGGGTGGCCTGCTGGCCGCGCAGCGCCTGGGCCTGTCAGTGCCCGGCCAAGTGGCGATTGCAGGCTTCAACGACCTGGCGGGCAGCGACCAGATGCTGCCGCCGCTGACCACCGTGCGCACGCCCCGCTCCGCCGTCGGCGAGGCCAGCGCGCGCATGCTGCTGGCGCTGATGCGCGGCGAAGTGCCCGCGCACAACTCAGTGGATCTGGGGTTTGAGCTGACGGTGCGAAAAAGCACGTAAGCCCCCTGGGCCGCTGCGCGTCTTCCCCCGAGGGGGCGCCAACCCGTGGCCTGGCAAAGCCAGTTCCACGGCGGCACCGGCGATGGCGCCGCGCCAGTTTCAATCAAGGGCGGCGGAAGATACGGCGCAACTCAGACCGCCGCCAACGCACGGCTGGACGACGACCCACCCTGGCCCTTCATCTCCTTGCGCAGCGCCACCGCATCGCGCACCTGCGCCGGGGCTGAGGCATCGATGCGGAACACCTGCACCGTCTCGGTCATGGTTTGCGCCTGGCCGTTGAGCTGCATGGCCGAGGCGGCGTTTTCCTCCACCAGCGCCGCGTTCTGCTGCGTGATGGTGTCCAGCTGCGCGACGGCCGAGTTGACCTGCGAGATGCCGCTGAGCTGCTCGTTCGAGGCGCTGTGGATCTCGCCGATCAGCGTGTTCACGCGGCGCACCAGCTCCAGCGACTCGGCCATGGTCTTTTGCGCGGCATCGGTCTTTTCGTGGCCCTCACTCACCTTGTTGGCGGAGTCGTCGATGAGCTGGCGGATCTCCTTGGCCGCCGACTGCGTGCGGTGCGAGAGGCTGCGCACCTCCGATGCCACCACGGCAAACCCCCGGCCCTGCTCGCCCGCGCGGGCCGCCTCCACCGCCGCGTTCAGCGCGAGGATGTTGGTCTGGAACGCGATGGAGTCGATGAGCTGCGTGATCTCGCTGATGCGGCTGGACGCCGCCTGGATCTGCTTCATGGTGTCGGCCACCCCATCCACGGCGGCGCTGCTGCGCTCGGAGACCTGGGTGGCCTGTGTAGCCAGCACGGTGGCCTGGCGGGCGGAGTCGGCCGTCTGCTTGACGGTGCCGGTGATCTCTTCCATCGATGCCGCCGTCTGCTGCAGGTTGCTGGCCTGCGCCTCGGTGCGGGACGACAGGTCCTGGTTGCCCTGCGCGATCTCGCGGGTCGAGACCTGCATGTGCTCGCTCTCCTGGCGGGCGTCGCGCACGATGGACAGCAGGTTCACATTGAGCTGCGCCAGCGCCTTCTGCAGCTGGCCCATGGTGTCGGTGCGCGTGGCCGAGAATTTCTGCGTGAGGTCACCTGCGGCCATGCGGTTGGCCCAGCGCAGCATCTCCAGCAGGGGCAGCACCGTGACCCGGTGCAGGTACACCGCCATGGCGATGGCGGCCACCACCACACCCAGCCACGCCATGCCCGAGCCCAGCGTCATCGGAAATCCGTCCAGTGCAGCAGCCCCCCACGACAGCAGGACCAGCAGCAGGGTGCACAGGGCGATCTTGCCCAGGGGCCCCGGCTGCAGCGCCATCATCAAGCGGCCCATGAAGGTGTCGGTGATCAGCTGCCCGCCGCGCAGCACATGCACCAGCCTGCCCGCCTGCTTTTCAGCCTGCATGGTGCGGTACAGCTGGTCGGCCGCCTGGATCTGCTCGCGCGAAGCCTCGGTGCGCACCGACATATAGCCCGTGGGCTGGTCGCCCTGCATGAGCGGCGTGACGTTGGCCATCACCCAGTAGAAAGAGCCGTCCTTGCGCCGGTTCTTGACCGGGGCCGACCAGGGAATGCCTTGGGCGATGGTCTCCCACATGTCGCGGAAGGCCTCCTCGGGCATGTCCGGGTGCCGGATCATGTTGTGGGGCTGGCCCAGGAGTTCTTCTTTTTCGTAGCCGCTGACCTCGATGAACATCGGGTTGCAGTACAGGATGCGGCCCTTGAGATCGGTGGTGGACACCAGAGTCTGGCCTTTGGGAAACACATATTCGTGCGTGCTGACTGGCAAATTGACGCGCATGGAACCCCTCCTTGTGAAAGAACCTTGTCACTCCAGAAAGAAACTGAACCGAAAAAAACTCGGAAAAGTCGGGTTGATCCTATGGAAAAAAATTTGCTTCGCAATTGTTAAATCGCCATGCGCTGCATTTTCACCAAAAGAGTGCATCCACCCGGCGTGCTGCCCCAAAGCGCAGCGGCCCTCCTCGCGCAAGCTCATTTTTTTATAGCATCTAGTTCAATATGGGCGCGCGGTGAGGCCCATTTTTTATCCAAATTCTTGAAGTAACCAGGTTGGCACAGGCATTGCTTGCTGTCTGGTGCGGCCAACGCTGGCCGTGTATCAGCCCGGTGCAACGGCGGATTGGGCGAACTGGACGATGGCGTCTTCATGGAATGCAAGCTGGCCCCCAGGCCAGCGTGATCCATGCAGGCGCCTTTTTTGTTTTTTGCCCCGGCTGGGGGAATCCTTCAGCCCTTTTGCGCACGATCGCCATGCTTCAATTCCGCGAGTTCCTCAAGTCCGGCCACGCCCCCACGCTGTGGTCGTCCTTCCTCTACTTCGGTTTCTCGTGCGCTGTCTGGGTGATCAACGGTGCCATGGCACCGTTCATCCGCGACAGCTTCCAGCTCACGCCCACGCAGATGGGCATGATGTTGTCCATCCCCATCTTTGCCGGTGCGCTGATGCGCTTTCCACTGGGCATCCTGGCGCAGTACATCGGGCGCAAGAACGCCACGCTGGTCGAGATGGCGGGCATTTTTGTGGCCATGGGCTACGGTTACCTGTTTGTGCACGACTACGGCGACCTGCTGGCCATGGGCATCCTGCTCGGCGTGGCCGGGGCCAGCTTTGGCGTGGCGCTGTCACTGGGCTCGGGCTCGTTCCCGCCGCGCTACAAGGGCCTGGCCATGGGCATCGTGGGCGCAGGCAACGTGGGCACGGCCGTGGCAGCACTGCTGGCCCCCATGCTGGCCCAGAAGTTCGGCTGGCAGGCCGTATATGGCTTTGCGGCCCTGAGTGTGGCCGTGCCCGCCATCGTGATGGCGGTGTACGCCCAGGAGCCGCCTGACCTGGCAGCCCATTCGAGCTTTCGCGAGCACATTGCCTGTTTGTTTGAAAAAGACGGCTGGGCCTTCAGCCTGATCTACGCCGTGACCTTTGGGGGCTTCATCGGCCTCACCACCTTCTTGCCCAGCTATTTTTATGACCAGTTCCAAGTGAGCAAGGTGCAGGCAGGCCAGCTCACCATGCTGGCGGCCTTCCTGGGCGCGGCGCTGCGTATCTTTGGCGGCTGGCTGTCGGACCACTGGGGCGGCGTGAACACGCTCACCGGCGTGCTGGCCATCACGGCCGTGAGCATGGTGCTGTGTGGCCTGGCCGAGAACTCGCTGCCCGTCACCATGCTGCTGTTCCTGGTGTGTTTTGCGGCGCTGGGCGCGGGCAATGGCGCCCTCTTCCAGCTCGTGCCCCTGCGCTGGCCGCTGACCACGGCCGTGGCAGGCTCGATGATCGGCGAGATCGGCGCCCTGGGCGGCGGCTTCATCCCCAACGGCATGGGCATCTCGCGCCAGTACACCGGCACCTACCTGTGGGGCTTTGTGGGCATCGCGGCGTGTGCGCTGGCCATGCTGGTGCTGCTGCGCGTGATGCAGATCCGCTGGACACGGACCTGGGCGGAAAAGGGCGGTCGGGCACGCACTGCCTGAGCTGGCGCAGCCAGCCAATGCGCAGCATTGCCAGCACTTCCGCTAAAAGGGTGGACGTGCGCGCAGCGCATGACCGGCGTAGCCGGTGAGCGCGCAAGCGCTCGCCACACTTCCAGCAAAAGGGCGGTCGGGCACGCAGTGCCTGAGCTGGCGTAGCCAGCCAATGCGCAGCATTGCCAGCACTTTCGCTAAAAGGGCGGTCGGGCACGCAGTGCCTGAGCTGGCGCAGCCAGCCAATGCGCGGCATTGCCCGCACTTTCGCATCTCCCAACCGTTCGGGCTGAGCCTGTCGAAGCCGGGTGCCAGGCTTCGACAGGCTCAGCCCGAACGGTGGATCGATATTCAAAAGGAAAACTGGCCTCTGCGCTTACCCCACAAGCGCAAGCAGCTATTCTTTCAGGAGTAACTCCAACGCCCCACCCCTACCTCGGCAAAAACAGCAGCCAGTAGATCAGCAGCAGATTCACCAGCACGCTCACGGCCAGTGCGATCTTCCAGAGGGCTGTGGCGTCGCGCTGCATCAGCGGCTGCGGGCCGGGGGCTGACAGGGGGCGGGATGCGCCGCGCTCCAGTGCCAGCAGCAGTTCCTCGGCCGTTTCAAAGCGCTGTGTGCGCTGGCGCGCCACGGCCTTCAGGGCGATCTGGTCCAGCCAGATCGGCACGCCGGGGTGGTGGCGGCTGGGGGCCAGCGGGTCGCGGTGGTAGCGGCCCAGCTGGTACTGCACCACCTCGCCATAGGGCAGGCGCCCCTGGCTCAGCAACTGGTAAAGCGTGACGCCCAGCGCAAACAGGTCGCTGCGCGCATCGGGCAGTTGCCCTTCGGTATCGCCGCTTTTTTCGTAGCCAGGCCATTGCTCGGGGTTCATGTAGCTGGGGGTGCCCGCGTGCAGCTGGCGCGTGGCCTCGGGCTCGCGGCCGGACAGGGCCACGCCCAGGTCCAGCACGCGCAGCACGCCGTCCTCACCCAGGTGCAGGTTGTCGGGCTTGATGTCGCGGTGCACCACCCCCTGGCGGTGCAGCCAGCCCAGCACCTGCGCGGCTTGCATCACCACGGCCACGGCCTGCGTCACGCCCAGGTGCTGGCGGCTGCGCAGGCGCTGGCCCAGGGTTTCGCCCGCATGCCAGTCGTACAGCAGGTAGAACGCGCTGGCGCCCTCGCCTGCCTGCCCTTCACCCACAGGCCAGGTGTTCAGCCGCGCCAGGTGCGCCGCAGCCTGGCCCGACTGCATGCGCCGCGCCACCCAGGCCTCGTGCGCGAGGGTGGCGCGCTCTTCGGCGTCGTGCGCACGCGTGGGCAACAGGGTCTTGAGGGCATAGAGGCGCTGCGTGGCGGTGTCGCGCACCTGGTAAATGCGGTGGATGCCGCTGTCGGCCACCAGGGCCGTGACCACCAGGCCATCGACCTTGTCTCCCACCTTGAGCAGGGGCAGCACGGGCAGGTCCTGTGCGCGGCGGGACTCGTCCTGCAGCGTGGCCTCCAGCGCGCCCTGCACCCGCACCACCAGCGCGGTCACGTTGTCGCTGCTGCCCCGGCGCAGCGCTGCCTGCACCAGCTCGTCGCTGAGCGCCTGCGCCGCCACGCCTTCCTGGCGCAGCAGCTGCCGCAGCTCGCGCTCGGGCAGGCTGCCGTGCACGCCGTCGGACAGCAGCACGAACAGATCGCCGCTGTGCAGCTCGCCCTGGCTGTAGTCCACCATCACATGGTCATCGAGCCCCATGGCGCGGGTGAGCTGGTGCGCAAAGTCGCGCTGCGCCATCACATGGTCGGCGGTGAGCAGCTGCAGGCGCCCGCCGCGCAGCAGGTAGGCGCGGGTGTCGCCCACATGGGCCAGCGTGTACGACTGGCCGCGCAGCACCAGCGCGGTGAGCGTGGTCAGGCCCACGGCGGGCTGGCGGCGCCGGTTCATGGACGCGAGCCAGCCGTTGTGGGCACTGAGGATGCGGTCCAGCGCCACGGTGGTGTCCCAGGTCTCGGGGGTGGCGAAGTAGTCGCCCACCAGGGTGCTCACCGTGGTCTGGGCGGCCTCGCGGCCCTTGCCGCCCGTGCTCACGCCGTCCGCTATGGCGGCAATGGCGCCGCGCTCGCGGTCGCGCCCCTGCCCCACCACCAAGGCGGCAAAGTCCTCGTTCACCTCATTGCGGCCAGCCAGCGAGGCCTGGCCCACATCCAGTTCAAAGCTCATGCACCAGCTCCATGCAGGTTTTGTGCCCAAGGTGGTGCATGCCGGGGCGTGGCCGTCCACCCGCCCCGGCGCCCTCGGCAGCACCCGCCCCGGCCCGCGCCCCGGGGCCACCCCAGATCAGTGCAAAGAGTCTGGCACGGCCATTGCTTAACAAGGGCAAGGGCCGGGCAGGCCCACGCAATTCAGCAGTGCAAAGGCGCACAGAGGAGTTGTCAGGACGAAGGCGTCCCCACATGCGGTTTCGAGACCTCGGAGCAGCATCGTGTGGACGCCTTTTTTGTTTTGCGCATCGCCCCGGCGATGGAACCGATGGAGTCATGATGAAAAAGCTCAAACTGGTGATGGTGGGAAACGGCATGGCCGGTGTGCGCACGCTGGAAGAGCTGCTCAAGATCGCCCCCGATCTGTATGACATCACGGTGTTCGGTGCCGAGCCCCACCCCAACTACAACCGCATTCTGCTGTCCCCGGTGCTGGCGGGGGAGCAGACCATCGACGAGATCATCCTCAACGACTGGTCGTGGTATGCCGACAACCACATCACGCTGCACACCGGCTTCACCGTGACCGACGTGGACCGCGTGCGCCGCGTGGTCAGCGCCACCAGCAAGGATGGCGACCTCATCACCGCCGAATACGATCGTCTCATCATGGCCACGGGCTCCAACCCGTTCATCCTGCCCATCCCCGGCAAAGACCTCAAGGGCGTGCTGGCCTACCGCGACATCGCCGACACAGAGGCCATGATCGACGCGGCCGCCACCTACAAGCATGCCGTGGTCATCGGCGGCGGCCTGCTGGGGCTGGAGGCCGCCAACGGCCTCATGAAGCGCGGCATGCAGGTCACCGTGGTGCATGTGGGCGACTGGCTCATGGAGCGCCAGCTGGACGACGTAGCCGGCAAGATGCTGGAGAAGTCGCTGCAGGAGCGCGGCATGCAGTTCCTGATGGGCGCGCAGACGCAAGAGCTGGTGGGCAACGCCGAGGGCCGCGTGGCCGGGGTCAAGTTCAAGGACGGCACCCAGGTGCCCGCCGACCTGGTGGTGATGGCCGTGGGCATCCGCCCCAACACCCAGCTCGCCGAAAAAATGCGCCTGCACGTGAACCGCGGCATTGTGGTGAGCGACACGCTGCAGACCACCACCGACGCCCGCATCTACGCCGTGGGCGAGTGCGCAGCGCACCGGGGCATTGCCTATGGCCTGGTGGCCCCGCTGTTCGAGCAGGGCAAGGTGCTGGCCAACCATTTGGCGGAGTTCGGCATCGGCCGCTACCAGGGCTCGCTCACCTCCACCAAACTCAAGGTCACGGGCATCGACCTGTTCAGTGCCGGTGACTTCCAGGGCGGCGAGGGCACCGAGGAAATCGTGATGAGCGACCCCTTTGGTGGCGTGTACAAAAAGCTGGTGCTCAAGGACGACAAGCTGGTGGGCGCCTGCCTGTATGGCGACACGGTGGACGGCAGCTGGTACTTCAAGCTGCTGCGCGACGGCCGCAGCGTGAGCGACCTGCGCGACAAGCTCATGTTTGGCGAATCGCACCTGGGCGACACCGGCCACCAGGGCCAGAGCAAGGCCGCTGCGATGGAAGACAGCGACGAGGTCTGCGGCTGCAACGGCGTGACCAAGGGCGCGATCTGCAAGGCCATCAAGGACAAGGGCCTGTTCACGCTTGACGAGGTGCGCAAGCACACCAAGGCCAGCGCGAGCTGCGGCTCGTGCACCGGGCTGGTGGAGCAGATCATCATGTTCACGGCGGGTGGCGACTACAGCGCCACACCCAAGACCAAGCCCATGTGCGGCTGCACCGACCACGGCCACCAGGCCGTGCGCGATGCGATCCGCCACAGCAAGCTGGTGAGCATTGCCGAGGTGTTCAAGTTCATGGAATGGAAGACACCCAATGGCTGCGCCACCTGCCGTCCGGCCGTCAACTACTACCTCATCAGCACCTGGCCCAAGGAGGCCAAGGACGACCCGCAAAGCCGCTTCATCAACGAACGCAGCCACGCCAACATCCAGAAGGACGGCACCTACAGCGTGATCCCGCGCATGTGGGGGGGAGAGACCACGGCCGACGAGCTGCGCCGCATTGCCGACGTGGTGGACAAGTACCAAATCCCCACCGTCAAGGTCACGGGCGGCCAGCGCATCGACCTGCTGGGCGTGAAGAAGGAAGACCTGCAGAACGTCTGGAAGGACATCGGCATGCCCAGCGGCCATGCCTACGCCAAGGCCCTGCGCACGGTGAAGACCTGCGTGGGCAGCGAGTGGTGCCGCATGGGCACACAGGACAGCACCCAGATGGGCAAGGACCTGGAGCGCGCCATGTGGCGCATGTACGCCC
>CAYXSL010000141.1:0-12114 GCA_964466605.1 uncultured Verminephrobacter sp. | reverse complement strand
CGATGCTGGGCACGGCGTCCTTGGCGTTACCAAAGAACTCCAGGCACACGGTGCGTGTGTGCTCGGGCATGCGGTGCACCACCCAGCGCGCGCTGGTGATGAGGCCGTCGCAGCCTTCCTTCTGGATGCCGGGCAGGCCCGCCAGGAACTTGTCCGTCACGTCCTTGCCCAGCCCTTCTTTGCGGAAGGTGCGGCCCGGAATTTCAAGCCGCTCGGTGCGCACGGGCGTCTTGCCATCGGCCTCGAAGTACTGCAGCTCGAAAGTGGCCACTTCCACATCATGGATCTTGCCCATGTTGTGGTCCAGGCGCGTCACCTCCAGCCACTGGGCGTCGGGCGTGACCATGCGCCAGCTGGCCAGGTTGTCGAGCGCCGTACCCCACAGCACGGCCTTTTTGCCGCCTGCGTTCATGGCGATGTTGCCGCCAATGCACGACGCCTCGGCACTAGTCGGGTCCACGGCGAAGACGAAGCCCGCGCGTTCCGCAGCATCGGCCACGCGCTGGGTGACCACGCCGGCCTCGGTCCACACAGTGCCTACCTCGCGGTCCAGGCCCGGCAGGCGGCGCATCTCCACCTCGGTCATGGCTTCGAGCTTTTCGGTGTTGATGACCACGCTCTTCCACGTCAGCGGAATCGCGCCGCCGGTGTAACCGGTGCCGCCCCCACGGGGAATGATGGTCAGGCCCAGTTCGATACAGCCCTTGACCAGGCCCGCCATCTCGGCCTCGGTGTCGGGCGTGAGCACCACAAACGGGTATTCGACACGCCAGTCGGTCGCATCGGTCACGTGGGACACGCGCGAGAGGCCGTCGAACTTGATGTTGTCCTTGGCCGTGAGGCGGCCCAGGGTTTTCTGGATCTGGCGGCGCAGCTGCGCGGCCTGCTCGAAGGTGGCGTTGAACTCGGCCACCGCACGGCGCGCGGCAACGACCAGCTCGCCCACGAGGCGGTCGCGGTCGGCGTCGTCGGCGGGGGTGCGGCGCTTTTCGATCTCGGCCAGCCGATGGTTCAGCGCATCGACCAGCAGCTTGCGGCGGCCTGGGTTGTCCAGCAGGTCGTCCTGCAGGTAGGGGTTGCGTTGCACCACCCAGATATCGCCCAGCACCTCATACAGCATGCGGGCCGAGCGGCCGGTGCGGCGCTCTTTGCGCAGTTGGTCCAGCACCTCCCAGGAGGCGGAGCCCAGCAGCCGGATCACGATCTCCCGGTCGGAGAACGAGGTGTAGTTATAGGGAATTTCTCGCAGTCGGGCAGGCTCGGCGGCCTGCGTCTGCAAGGCCGCCAGCGCGATCGGTACATTCATGGGGGTCTACCTGGGGTGGGGGCGCGATTTTAAGCCACCGGCCTATGGCTTGCCGGGCCAGGGCTGCCCGGCTGAGCCGAAGCAGCCTTGCCAGAGCCTCAGAACAGCACGCGGCTGCGCAGGGTGCCGCTCACCCGGGCCAGCTTGTCCAGCGCCAGGTCGGACGAGGCGGCGTCGATGTCGATCACCACATAGCCGATCTTCTCGTTGGTCTGCAGGTACTGGGCCGAGACATTGATGGCGTTGTCCGAGAAGATGCGGTTGATCTCGGACAGCACGCCCGGCACATTGCGGTGGATGTGCAGCAAACGGTGCTTGCCGGGGTGGGCCGGCAGCGCCACCTCGGGGAAGTTAACCGACGAGGTGCTGGTGCCGTTGTCGCTGTACTTCACCAGCTTCTCGGCCACCTCCAGGCCAATGTTGGCCTGCGCCTCCATGGTGGAGCCGCCGATGTGCGGGGTCAGGATCACGTTGTCGAGCCCGCGCAGGGGCGACTGGAATTCGTCCTTGTTGGTGCGCGGCTCGACCGGGAACACGTCGATGGCGGCGCCCAGCAGCTTCTTGGCTCGGAGGGCCGCAGCCAGCGCCTCAATATCCACCACCGTGCCGCGCGCGGCGTTGATGAGGATGCCGCCCGGCTTCATGGCAGCGATCTCGGCAGCGCCGATCATGCCCTCGGTGGACGGCAGCTCGGGCACGTGCAGGCTCACGATGTCGCTCTGGCCCAGCAGGTCGTGCAGATGTTGCACCTGCCGCGCATTGCCCAGGGGCAGCTTGTTGACCACGTCAAAAAAGGCCACGTGCATGCCCAGCGCCTCGGCCAGCACCGACAGCTGCGTGCCGATGGAGCCATAACCCACGATGCCCAGGGTCTTGCCGCGGATCTCGTAGGCGTTGTCGGCGCTCTTGAGCCAGCCGCCCCGATGCGCCACGGCGTTCTTCTCGGGCACCCCGCGCAGCAGCAGGATGGCCTCGGCCAGCACCAGCTCGGCCACAGAGCGGGTGTTGGAGTACGGCGCGTTGAACACCGCAATGCCCCGCTCGCGCGCGGCGTTCAAGTCCACCTGGTTGGTGCCAATACAAAAGCAGCCCACGGCCACCAGCTTTTGGGCCTGGGCGAACACCTCTTCGGTGAGCTGGGTGCGCGAACGGATGCCCACAAAGTGCACATCCGCGATCTTGCGCTTGAGCTCATCGTCGGGCAGTGCGCCAGACACCGTCTCGATCTGCGTATAGCCCGCCGCCCGGATCACATCCACTGCGGAGGAGTGGATGCCTTCGAGCAGCAGAAATTTGATCTTGTTCTTGTCCAGCGAATTGGTGGCCATGGCGATGAAGGAGAAGGGGTGAAAGAAGGAAACGTCCGGCGCGCGGCGGCGCGAACGAACCGGGGGTGCCCACGCAGGTGAACAGTCAGCAGCATGGTGCATTGCACAAAACCTTGCAAGCCTCGGCAAATGCGCCACACCTTGTCACAAAAAGGTCACAATCGCACCCCTTACGGGTAACCCAAGGGGTTTCCCCGGTTGATGCATGGCGCGAGGTCATGCGACAACGACATATCAATGTCACAAAGGCTGCATAGCATCCGGCCCTTGTGCTTTTCGTCATCCTCGGAGGAAATATTCATGAAAACGAAGCTTCTGGCGGTCTGTGCTGCTGTTGCCATGTCGGTCTGCGTGCCTGCACAAGCGCAGGCTCCCATTGAGATCCAATGGTGGCACTCGATGAGTGCAGCGCTGGGCGACTGGGTCAATGACCTGGCCAAGCAATACAACGCCAGCCAGACCCAGTACAAAGTGGTTCCCACGTACAAGGGCCAGTATGACGAATCGATGACCGGCGCCATCGCCGCCTTCCGCGCCGGCAATGCCCCCCCACATCCTGCAAGTGTTTGAAGTGGGCACCGCCACCATGATGGCCAGCAAGGGCGCCATCGTGCCCGTCGCCAAGGTATTGAACGACGGCGGCTTCAAGTTCGACCCCACCCAGTACGTGTCGGCTGTGGCTGGCTACTACACCGCGCCCAATGGCCAGATGCTGAGCTACCCGCTCAACAGCTCCACGACGGTGTTCTATTACAACAAGGACGCCTTCAAGAAGGCCGGCCTGGACGCCGACAAGCCGCCGAAGACCTGGCCCGAAGTGTTCGCCGCTGCCTCCAAGCTGAAGGCCAGCGGCCACAGCTGCCCCTTCACCACCAGCTGGGTGAGCTGGACGCAGCTGGAGAGCTTCTCGCTGTGGCACAACACCCTGTTCGCATCGAAGAACAACGGTTTCGACGGCAACGACGCCCAGCTGCAGATCAACACCCCCCTGCATGTGCGCCACTTCGAGAACCTGGCCAAGGCCTCCAAGGAAGGCAGCTTCGTCTACAAGGGCCGCAACAACACCGCCGATGCATCCTTCCCCTCCGGTGAATGCGCCATGATCACCGGCTCGTCGGGCCTGTATGCCCGCGTGGCCAAGGAAGCCAAGTTTGCCTACGGCATCTCCACCCTGCCCTACTACCCTGATGTCAAGGGCGCTCCCCAGAACACCGCCATCGGTGGTGCCAGCCTGTGGGTGATGGCCGGCAAGAAGCCCGAGGAATACAAAGGCGTGGCCAGCTTCCTGAACTTCCTGAACGACACCAAGGTGCAGGCCGCCAGCCACCAGCGCACGGGCTACCTGCCTGTGACCATGGGCGCGTACAAGCTCACCGAAGCCTCCGGTTTCTATGACAAGAACCCCGGCACCGATGTGGCCGTGACGCAGATGATCCGCAAGGCCACCGACAAGTCGCGCGGCATCCGCCTGGGCAACTTCGTGCAGATCCGCTCGATCATCGACGAGGAAACCGAACAGATCTGGTCGGGCAAGAAGTCGCCCAAGGAAGCCCTGGACACCGCTGTGACCCGTGGCAACGAACAACTGGCCCGCTTCGCACGCGCCAACAAGTAAGTACGGTACACCATCTGTCGGCGCCACCCTGCCCCACAGCAGGGTGACACCGAAAGCCCGCCGCCCCGTCAGCCAGCATGGTTCACGGGGCGGCGGGGTTTTCTTTTTGAGAGTTTCGTCATGGAAAAACGCGTACTTTTCCGCTCTGCATGGCTGCCCTGGGTGCTTCTGGCGCCGCAGCTGGTCATCATCAGCGTGTTCTTCTTCTGGCCCGCTGGCCAAGCCCTGGTGCAGTCCTTCCAGATGCAGGACAGCTTCGGCATGTCCACCGAATGGGTGGGGCTGGACAATTTCAAGGCCCTGTTCGAGGACCCAGGCGACCTGGCATCCTTCAAGACCACGGCCTTCTTTTCGATCCTGGTGGCGGTGGTGGGCATTGGCCTGTCGCTGATCCTCGCGATCTTTGCCGACCGCATCATCAAGGGCGCCATCGTCTACAAGACCGCCCTGCTGCTACCCTACGCCGTGGCCCCTGCGGTGGCCGGTGTGCTGTGGATGTTCATGTTCTCCCCCTCACTGGGCGTAGTGGCCTACATGCTGCGCCAGTCGGGCTTTGACTGGAACCACATGCTCAACTCCAACCACGCGATGACGCTGATCGTGATTGCTGCGGTGTGGAAGCAGATCTCCTACAACTTCCTGTTTTTCCTCGCGGGCCTGCAGTCCATCCCCAAGTCGCTGATCGAAGCCGCCGCCATCGACGGCGCCGGCCCCTGGCGCCGGTTCTGGAGCATCCAGTTCCCGCTGCTGTCGCCCACCACCTTCTTCCTGCTGGTGATCAACGTCGTCTACGCGTTCTTCGACACCTTTGCCATCGTGGATTCGACCACGCAGGGCGGCCCCGGGCGCGACACCTCCATCCTGGTCTACAAGGTCTACCACGATGGTTTCAAGGCCATGGACATGGGCGGTTCGGCCGCGCAGTCGGTGGTGCTGATGGCCATCGTCGTGGTGCTGACGGTCATCCAATTCCGCTACGTCGAGAAGAAAGTGCAGTACTGATATGAAGCACCCCCTGAGTCGCTTCGCGCCTTCCCCCTCCAGGGGGACGCCGCCCTCACGGCGGGGCGGCCCTTGCTCGGCGGCCCTCGCATGCGGCGCGCCATTCATTGGCGCAGTGAGCCATGCTTCGATCCTGAAAGATTCCAATGGTTGAACGTAGTCCTTACCTCACCGCGTTCTCGCACCTCATCATGGTGCTGGGCGTGATCATCGTCGGCTTCCCGCTGTACCTGGCCTTCGTGGCCTCCACCCACACGGCGCAGGACATCGTGCAGGTGCCCATGCCCATGGTGCCCGGCAGCAACTTCTGGCAGACCTACCACGATGCGCTGTTTGGCGGCGGCTCCGGCCCCGGCTCCAGCGCCCCTGTGGCCCGCATGATGTGGGTGAGTTTCATCACCGCCATCGTCATCACCCTGGGCAAGATCGCCATCTCGCTGCTGTCGGCGTTTGCCATCGTGTACTTCCGTTTTCCCTTCAAGGGCATCTGCTTCTGGCTGATCTTCATCACACTGATGCTGCCGGTGGAAGTGCGCATCGGGCCCACTTACCAGGTGGTGTCCAACCTGGGCATGCTCAACACCTACGCGGGCCTGACCGTGCCGCTGATCGCCTCGGCCACCGCCACCTTCCTGTTCCGGCAGTTCTTCCTGACGGTGCCCGATGAGCTG
The DNA here is from genome assembly GCA_964466605.1 of uncultured Verminephrobacter sp. Classification (GTDB taxonomy): domain Bacteria; phylum Pseudomonadota; class Gammaproteobacteria; order Burkholderiales; family Burkholderiaceae_C; genus Acidovorax. The sequence goes on along the minus strand of CAYXSL010000141.1, from coordinate 6,192 downwards.
GTGGAGGCCGCACGCGTGGACGGCGCCGGCCCCATGCGCTTCTTCAAGGACATCCTGGTGCCGCTGTCGCGCACCTCGATTGCCGCGCTGTTCGTGATCCAGTTCATCTACGGTTGGAACCAGTACCTCTGGCCCTTGCTGGTGACCACCTCCGAAGACATGTACCCCGTGGTGATCGGCATCAAGCGCATGCTGGCCGGCGGCGATGCGGGCAACGAGTGGAACATCGTGATGGCCACGGCACTGCTGGCCATGCTGCCGCCCGCCTTTGTGGTGGTGGTGATGCAGCGCTGGTTCGTCAAGGGCCTGGTAGACACTGAAAAGTGACAAAAATACAAGCCAAAAAAGCACCTACCGCCCTACCAAACTGCGTTAGCAGCTACTAATTTAATAGCAAAATGGCATCTCTCTCTCTTCGCAACATCATCAAGCGCTATGGGCACGGCCCCAAGGCCAACCAGGTCATCCATGGCGTGAACGCCGAGATCAAGGACGGCGAATTCGTCGTGATCGTAGGCCCCTCGGGCTGCGGCAAATCCACACTGCTGCGCATGGTCGCGGGCCTGGAGGAAATCTCCGGTGGCGAGCTGCGCATTGGCGACCGCGTGGTGAACGACCTGGAACCCGCCCAGCGCGACATCGCGATGGTGTTCCAGAACTACGCGCTCTACCCCCACATGACGAACTTCGAGAACATGGCCTATGGCCTGAAGATCGCCAAGGTGCCCAAGGAAGAGATCAAGGCGCGTGTGGACAAGGCCGCCAAGATCCTCGAACTCGGCCACCTGCTCGAGCGCAAGCCCCGCGAGCTGTCCGGCGGCCAGCGCCAGCGCGTGGCCATGGGCCGCGCCATCGTGCGCCAGCCCCAGGTGTTCCTGTTCGACGAGCCTCTGTCCAACCTGGACGCCAAGCTGCGCGCCCAGACCCGCCTCGAAATCCAGAAGCTGCACCGCGAACTGGGCATCACCAGCCTGTTCGTGACCCACGACCAGGTCGAGGCCATGACGCTGGCGCAGCGCATGATCGTGATGAACGCCGGCAACATGGAACAGTTCGGCACGCCCGAAGAGGTCTACCACACGCCCGCCACCACCTTCGTGGCCAGCTTCATCGGCTCGCCGCCCATGAACCTGCTCAAGAACGCCCCTGGCGCGCAGCCCGGCACCATCCTGGGCATCCGCCCCGAGCACCTGGATGTGCGCAGCGAAGGCTGGGCGGTGACGGTGGAAACCGTGGAACTGCTGGGCGCAGAACGCCTGATCTATGGCCGCATCAACGGCGAACAGGTCATCGTGCGCGTGGAAGAAGGCACGCATGCCCCCGCGCCCGACACCGTGATCCACGTGCAGCCCCGCGCAGACCGCCTGCACGCGTTTGACGCTGCCACCGGCAAGAGGATGTGACAACCCCCTGAGGCGCGCTTCGCGCCTCCCTCCTTCTCTCGGCTTCGCCGGGAAAGCGCGGAAAAAAGGGACGCCACCCGTGGCCTGGCAGAGCCAGTTCCACGGTGGCGCTGGCCTGGTTCGCGCCAGTTTCAAAGTGCGCGTGCAGCGCAACCGCACCAAGGAAGACACCACGATGACCGCCCCCTGGCCCTACCCCCTCTGGATCGCCCACCGAGGCGCTGGCAAGCTGGCCCCCGAAAACACCCTGGCCGCGTTCCGCCTGGGCGCGCAGCATGGCTACCGGATGTTCGAGTGCGACGCCAAGCTCAGCAGCGACGGCGTGCCTTTTCTGATGCACGACGCCACGCTCAACCGCACGACCAATGGTCGTGGCACCGGTGGCGACCTGCCCTGGAGCCAGCTGGCCCAGCTGGACGCGGGTGGCTGGCATTCGCGCAGCCATGCGGGCGAACCGCTGCCCACGCTGGAGAATCTGGCGCGCTACTGCATCGCCAACGGGTTCCTGCTGAACATCGAGATCAAGCCCACGCCAGGCACGGAAGCCACCACCGGCCAGGTGGTGGGCGACACCGCAGCGCGCCTGTGGCAAGGCCAGACCGTGCCGCCGCTGTTTTCCTCCTTCCAGCCCCAGGCGCTGGAGGGCGCGATGGCCGCAGCGCCCCACATTCCGCGCGCGCTGCTGCTGGACACCCTGTGGGACGGCTGGGCCGATGTGGCCCGGCAACTGGGCTGCGTGGCCGTGGTCTGCAACCACGCCTTGTGGGACACCGCCCTGGTGGCCCAGGTCAAGGGCATGGGCATGCGCACCCTGAGCTACACCGTGAACGACGACTGGGCCGCACAGCGGCTCATCGCGCTGGGCACGGACGGCATCATCACCGACCGCGTGGACTTGTTCTCTCCCGCCACGCCCTAAGGCGCGCCCTCAAACCACCCACGCCCCTCGCCAGTGCCACCGTGGAACCGGCTTCGCCGGGCCAGCGGTGGCGTCCCCCTTCAGGGGGGAAGGCGCGCAGCGCCTCAGGGGGTCAATCGAGTTTTGCGCCCGACTTCTTTACCGCATCCGCCCAGCGCGGCATCTCGGCGGCCAGGAACTTCGCAAAATCGTCCGCACCCAGAAACGCCGGGTCGGCACCCTGGCTCACCATGCGGCTTTTCACATCGGGCGACTGCATCACCTGGCCAAAGGCATCGCTGAGCTTGGCCACCACGTCCTTGGGCGTGCCCGCAGGGGCCAGAAAACCATAGAAGCCCACCACTTCAAAGCCCTTGATGCCACTCTCGATCACTGTGGGCACATCGGGCAATGCGGGGTTGCGCGCGCGGCTGGTCACGGCCAGGGCGCGCACCTTGCCCTGCTTGTGGTACGCGGCAGCCTGCGGAATGCTCTCGGCCATGAACTGCACCTGCCCGCCCATCAGGTCGGTGAACGCGGGCGCGCTGCCCCGGTAGGGGATGTGCACCATGTACAGGCCCGTGGCGGTCTTGAACATCTCGGGCACCAGGTGGCTGATGCCGCCATTGCCCGCCGAGCCGAAGTTGACCTGGCCAGGGCGCGCCTTGGCATAGGCCATGAACTCCTGCAGGTTCTTTGCGGGCACGCTGGGATTCACCAGGAGGGCCAGCGGCTGCATGGCGGTGCGGGCGATCGGCGTGAAATCCTTGAGCGTGGCATACGGCAGGCGGCTGTACAGCGCCGGGTTGATCACCATCACGCCGGTGTTGGCCAGCATCAGGGTGTGGCCGTCGGCCGGGGCCTTCATCACGTCCTGCGCGCCCACGGTGCCACCCGCGCCCGCCTTGTAGTCCATCACCACGGGCTGGCCCAGCACGGCCTGCAGCCGGTCGGACAACAGGCGCGCATGCTGGTCCAGCGGGCCGCCCGCCGGAAAGCCGACCACGATGCGCACGGGTTTGGACGGAAAACTGGCAGCGGTCTGTGCCGACGCCGCCACCGACAGCAACAGGCCAGCCGCCAGGGCCCAGCAGGAACGCATCGTGGTTTTCATTTTTTTGCTCTCAAAAATTGTTGGAAGGAGGGACGTCTACGTCCATGCACCCGATTTTCGCGGCATCGCAGCCCTGCAAATCCATCCACCACACAGGGGCATAGGGGGTGCATACAGGGGCAGCACAAGTGCCCCCGTGGCGGTCAGCCCTTCCAGCCGCGCGCCAGCGCCCACTGGCAGGTGGCGGTGGCCACCACCAGCGCGGCATAGGTCAGCATCTTGCCGTCGCGCCCCCACAGCACAAGCCCTGCGGCCAGCACCGCCAGCCCCACCACCCACAGGACCGCAAACTGGCGCCAGCCCGCCATCGCCCCCCCTTTGGCGCCGACCAGGCGGCCACACAGCACCAGCCCCAGTGCGACAAAGGCGGCGGGAGCGATGAAGTTCAGCAGGTGGTTGAGGATGTCCAGGGGACCCATGAATTGACCCAAATCAAGGCACAGGCAAGCACCGCTGCCCATGGAAGCCAACAATTTTATAATTGCGCGTTATGGCAGTCTGGGCCCTCGGGATCAACCACACCACCGCGCCGCTCGATCTGCGCGGCCGGTTTGCGTTTGCGCTCGACCAGATCGCGCCCACGCTGCACGGCCTGCGCCAGTCGCTGGGCAACACCGGCGGCGGTGCCAGCAGCCATCCCGGCGTGGAAACCGCCATCATCTCCACCTGCAACCGCACCGAAATCTACTGTGCCGGCACGCAGCCAGCGCTGGACCACACGCTGGGCTGGCTGGCCCACAGCGGCGGCGTGAGCCCCGCGCTCTTGCGCTCGCACTCCTACACGCTCGAAGACAGCCTGGTCGCACGCCACGCGTTTCGCGTGGCCAGCGGGCTGGATTCCATGGTGCTGGGCGAGGCACAGATCCTGGGCCAGATGAAAGACGCGGTGCGCGCCGCCGAAACCGCTGGCGCCCTGGGCACCACGCTCAACCAGCTGTTCCAGCGCAGCTTTGCCGTGGCCAAGGAAGTGCGCAGCAGCACCGAAATAGGCGCCCACAGCATCAGCATGGCCGCCGCTGCCGTGCGCCTGGCCAGCCAGCTGTTTGAAGACCTCGGCAAGATCCGCGTGCTGTTCGTGGGTGCGGGCGAGATGATCGAGCTGTGCGCCACGCACTTTGCCGCCAAGAACCCCAAGGCCATTGCCATTGCCAACCGCACGCTGGAGCGCGGCGAAAAGCTCGCCACCCGCTTTGGCGGCGAAGTGATGCGCCTGGCCGAGATCCCCGAGCGCCTGCACGAGTTCGACGCCGTCATCAGCTGCACCGCCAGCAGCCTGCCCATCATCGGCTTGGGCGCTGTGGAACGCGCGCTCAAGAAGCGCCGCCACCGCCCCATCTTCATGGTCGATCTGGCCGTGCCGCGCGACATCGAGCCCGAGGTCAAGGCCCTGGGCGACGTGTACCTCTACACCGTGCACGACCTGGCCAGTGTGGTGCAGACCGCGCAGGCCAACCGCCAGGCCGCCGTGGCCCAGGCCGAGGCCATCATCGACGCGGGCGTGCAGAGCTTCATGCACTGGATGGAGCTGCGCAGCCCCGCCGCTGCCGAGGGGGGCGTGGTGCCGCTGATCCAGCAGCTCAACGCCCAGACGGACGAATGGCGCGCACTGGAGATCGCCCGCGCCAAGAAGCTGCTGGCCAAAGGCGAGGACGTGGATGCCGTGCTCGAAGCCCTCTCGCGCGGCCTCACGCAGAAGATGCTGCACGGCACCCTGGCCGAGCTGCGCGCGGGTGACGCCGAGATGCGCGCCCAGACGGCCCAGACCGTCTCGCGCCTGTTCCTGCGCGCGCAGAGCAAGACCCCCAGCAACAACGGGCTGTAGCGGCGCTCGCCCGCTCCCCTGCCCGCCCCGATTTCAAGCCAAATTGGCCCCTGGCGCCTGATGAATCAGCGCCAACAGCTGCAAATTCTGTAGCACCCATTTTCTTCAGGATTCCATGAAACCTTTTCTCCGAAGCCAGCTGGAGCGCTACGCACAACGCCTGGGCGAGCTGGACTTTCTGCTCTCGCGCGAAGACATCATGAGCGACATGGCGCAGTACCGGCGCATCTCCGTCGAGCATGCCGAGGTCACGCAGGTCGCGGGCCGCTACGCGCGCTGCCAGCAGCGCGAAGCCGACCTGGCTGGTGCGCGCGAGATGCTGGCCGACCCCGACATGGCCGAGATGGCGCAGGAAGAAATCACCAGTGCCGAGGCCGAGCTGCTGCAGCTCGAAGACGAACTGCAGCGCCTGCTGCTGCCCAAGGACCCCGACGACGCGCGCAACGCCTTTGTCGAAATCCGCGCGGGCACGGGCGGTGACGAATCCGCCCTGTTCGCGGGCGACCTCACCCGCATGTACACCCGCTACGCGGCCAACGTGGGCTGGAAGGTGGAGGTGGTGAGCGAGAACGCGGCCGAGCTGGGCGGCTACAAGGAAATCGTGCTGCGCATCGAGGGCGACCACGTATATGGCGCGCTCAAGTTCGAATCCGGCGGCCACCGCGTGCAGCGCGTGCCCGCCACCGAGACGCAAGGCCGCATCCACACCAGCGCCTGCACCGTGGCCGTGATGCCCGAACCCGACGAGCACGAGGCCATCAAGCTCAACCCGGCCGACCTGCGCATCGACACCTTCCGCGCCAGCGGCGCGGGCGGCCAGCACATCAACAAGACCGACTCGGCCGTGCGCGTGGTGCACTTGCCCACCGGCATCGTGGCCGAATGCCAGGACGGCCGCAGCCAGCACAGCAACAAGGCACAAGCCCTGAAAGTGCTGACCGCCCGCATCCACGAA
>CAYXSL010000140.1:0-12405 GCA_964466605.1 uncultured Verminephrobacter sp. | reverse complement strand
AAGTGGTCAAGTGGAACGTGGAAGCCGCCATCAAGTTCCACGCCGGTGACAAGAACGCCAAGTATGTGGTGGACCGCCTGGACGTGCACTACCAGCCGGGCCACATCAACGCCTCGCAGTCCGAAACCATCGCCGCCGACGGCAAGTACCTGGCTGTGGGTTGCAAGTTCTCCAAGGACCGCTTCCTGCCCGTGGGCCCGCTGCACCCCGAGAACGAACAGCTCATCGACATCTCAGGCGAAAAGATGGTGCTGCTGGCCGACCACCCCGTGCGCGGCGAGCCGCACGACTTCATCATCTTCAAGCGCGACCTGGTCAAGCCCAAGCAGGTCTACACGCTGGATGAGTTCCCGCTGGCCGTGAAGGACCCCAAGGAGTCCGGCGTGTTCCGAAACGGCAAGAAGGTCACGGTGAAGATGACCTCGCAAGCCCCCGCCTTCAGCCTGCGCGAGTTCAAGCTCAAGAAGGGCGACGAGGTCACGCTGATCCTGACCAACCTGGACAAGATCGAGGACCTGACACACGGCTTCGCCATCCCGAACTACAACGTGAACTTCATCGTGAACCCGCTGGAGACCAAGTCGGTGAGCTTTGTGGCCGACAAGCCCGGTGTGTTCTGGTGCTACTGCACCCACTTCTGCCATGCGCTGCATCTGGAGATGCGCACGCGGATGATCGTGGAAGGTTGATTCGGAGCATCCCCCTGAGGCGCTGCGCGCCTTCCCCCTTCTCTCGAATCGCTGCGCGATTCGGGAAGGGGGACGCAGCCCTCGCTGCGGGGCGGCCCTTGCTTGGCTGCCCTGGCCTGTTGCGGCGCGCCCATTGCGCAGATTGCGCCCAATTTTTGAATCAAATTAGCCTCTACCGCCCGTCCAATGGGCGCTAGCAGCTATCAAAACAATAGTTCGATGATGTCCCTCGCCCCACGGATCGCTGCCTGCTGCATGGCCCTGCTGCTGGCGCTGCTCGCGCCCCGCGCCCATGCGGGTGCGTACGAGGCCGAGCTGCCTGCCAACCTGGCCACGGCGAGTGACCTGTGTGCGCTGCTGCCGTGCGCCGACGCATTCCCGGGCGCCGCGCGGTTTTCCGAGCGCAAGGGGCAGCCGCCGTATGTCGAGGCCTATGACGACGGCGGCAAGCTGCTGGGCTATGTGATGCTGTCCACCGACATCACCGACACGCCCGCGTATTCGGGCAAGCCGGTGGTCACGCTCATCGGCATGGACACCTCTGGCCGCTTCGTGGGCATCAAGGTGCTCAAGCATTCCGAGCCCATCCTGCTCCTGGGCATCCCGGAAGCGGCGCTGACGAACTTCAACAACCAGTACCTGGGCAAGTCGGTCACCGACACCATCGAGGTCGGCCCCTCGCGCCCGGATGAGAACGTGCTCGGTGTGGATGCCATCTCCGGCGCCACCGTCACCGTGGTGGCGCAGAACCAGGTGGTCATGGCCTCGGGCGCGGCCGTGGCGCGGCAGACCGGCATCATCGCGCCCACGGTGCGTGAGCAGGCGCGCTTTGCCGCCACCGGCCACAACTACAACTGGGCCCAGCTGGTGCAGATGGGCGCCGTGCAGCAGCTGCTCGTCAAGCCCGAGCAGGTGGGCCTGCCACGGGGCCCCGAGCCATTCATCGAGCTGTGGTTCGGCGACCTGAACCACCCCGACCTGGGCCGCAGCCTGCTGGGCAAAAACGGCTTCGAGAATCTTCGCTCACGCCTGAAGGACGGCGAGAACGCACTGTTCGTCATCAAGACGGCGGGGCAGGAGTCGTTCAAGGGCTCTGGCTTTGTGCGCGGCGGCATCTTCGACCGGGTGCAGGTCAAGCAGGGGGCAGACTCCTTCACCTTCCGCGACCTGGACGCGCTCAACCTCTACGGGCTGGAGGCTGCGGGCGCGCCCGGGTACAACGAATCGGCCGTCTTCATCATCCGCTCGCAGGCGTTCTCGGCCGCATACCCGTGGAAGTTCGCCTTCCTGGGCAACCGCGTGGACCGCGCCACCGGCCACCGCAGCTTTGCGGTGTTCGAGTCCAAATTCTGGCTGCCCGCCGCGCTGCTCGACGGCGGCCGCCCCGAGGTCAAGGAGCCGGACGCACCCTGGGTGCGCATCTGGAAGTCGCAGGCACTGCCCATCGCGTTGTTCGCGCTGCTGCTGGTGGCCGTCACGGTGGTCTATGCGCTGCGCGAAACCCTCACGCGCCGCTCCACCCACAAGAACAAGTGGCCGGTGAACGCATTCAAGTACAGCTTCTGGGCCCTCAGCATCGGCTGGATCGGTTTCGGCCAGATGGCCCAGCCCTCCATCACGCAGGTGCTGACCTGGTTCCACGCGCTGCTGTTCCAGTGGACCTGGTCGCTGTTCCTGTCCGACCCGTTCATCTTCTTGTTCTGGGTCTTCATCATCGTCACCGTGTTCCTGTTCGGGCGCGGGTTGTTCTGCGGCTGGATGTGCCCGTTTGGCTCGCTGCAGGAGGGCATCTACAAGATCGCGCGCGCCCTGGGCCTCAAGCGCTTTCAGACCCAGCTGCCGCAGAAGTGGCACGACCGCCTCAAGTGGGTCAAGTACGCGGTGTTCTTCGGGCTGCTGGCGGTGTCCATGTTCTCCATGGGCCTGGCCGAAAAGCTGGCCGAGGTGGAGCCGTTCAAGACGACCTTCCTGGTCGGCGTGCTCAACCGTGCCTGGCCCTACGGCCTGTTTGTGGCGGCCATCCTGGGCGTGTCGATCTTCATCGAGCGGCCGTACTGCAAATACATCTGCCCGCTGGGCGCATCGCTCGCCATGCCCAGCACGTTCCGCTGGTTTGGCCTCAAACGCAAGCAGGACTGCAACAGCTGCAAGGCCTGCGCCGTGGGCTGCGGCGCGCAGGCCATCGACGCCGATGGCCGCATCGACCACCGCGAATGCCTGCACTGCCTCGACTGCATGGTGCTCTACACCGACACCAAGGGCTGCCCGCCCCTGGCCAAGGAACGCAAGCGCCGCGAAAAGGACGACCTGGAAATCACGCCCATCGGCGCTAACGGCTACTTCATCCCGATCCACCCCGCCACGGTGCAGGACCAGATCTCGGCCAAGGCCGCCCAGGGGCCAGACCCGCGCCTGCCCACCCCACCCGCTCACCCCACCCACAAGGTCGGGGCCCGTGGCCTGCGCTGGATTGGGCAGGAGCTGATGGACCACCTTTGGCCCTGGAGCCGCGCAGGCTGGGCATCGCGGCGCGCGCTGCAGATCGCGGGCTTCTCGCTGGCCATCGCCGCCAGCGTGGCCTGGGTGATGGCGGCCCTGGGCACCTTGTCCTCGGGCGCCATCATCGGCTGGTGGTTTGGCTGGAGCGTGTACGAGGTGCTGATCCGCCTGTCGGGCAAACGCTACGTGAAGGACGGCCCCTGGTGGCGGGATCGCTACCGCGTGGCGGGCGTGATGGACATGCTGAGCTACGTGGGCTTCAAGAACCTGCTGATCGGCGCGGCGCTGTTCCTGGCCATCAAGGCCGTGGTGGGGCTGGCGTGATGAAACCTCCCCTTGCACTCGCTGCGGTTGCCACGGCCCTGGCACTGTGGACCGCGCTTCCTGCCGCAGCTGCCACCGTGCAGGTGCGGCCCGGGCAAGACCTGCAGGCCGCCATCCAGGCCGCTGCACCGGGTGACACGGTGGAGGTGCTGCGCGGCGCCTACCGTGTGAACCTGCGCATCGACAAGCAGCTGACCCTGCGCGGCATCGACCGCCCCACGCTCAGCGGCGGGCAGCAGGGCGACACCATCCGCATCACCGCGCCCGACGTGGTGATCGAGGGCTTGATCGTGCGCGACTCGGGCACCAGCCTCAAGGAGCAGAACGCGGGCATCTACGTCTACCCCGGCGCCCACCGCGCCGTGGTGCGCCACAACGACCTCACCTACAACCTGTTCGGCCTGTGGATCGAGAAGGCCAACAACGTGCAGGTGCTGCACAACACCATCACCGGCCTGCGCGATGTGGCCTCGTCCCAGCGCGGCAACGGGGTGCAGCTGTACAACACCACGGGCGCGCGCATCGAGGGCAACCAGATCAGCTTTGTGCGCGACGCGCTGTATGTGGACGTGTCGCACCACGCCATCTTTCGCGGCAACAAGCTGCACCACAGCCGCTACGGCACGCACTACATGAACTCCTACTACAACCTGTGGGAGGACAACGACACCTACAACAACCGGGGCGGCCTGGCGCTGATGGAGGTGCGCGACCAGGTGGTGCGCAACAACCGCGCCTGGGGCAACAGCGACCACGGCATCATGCTGCGCACGCTGCAGGACTCGGTGATCGAGAACAACGTGGTGGCCGAGAACAACCGGGGCTTTTTCATCTACGACGTGGAGTACACCACCCTGCGCGGCAACCTGGTGGCGCGCAACACGGTGGGCGTGCACCTGTCGGCCGGCTCCACCCGCAACAAGGTGGACAACAACGACTTCATCGCCAACCGCGAGCAGGTGCGCTATGTGGGCGCGCGCGACGAGCGTTGGGGCACGGGCGGCGGCAACCACTGGAGCAACTACCTGGGCTGGGACCGCGACGGCAATGGTGTGGGCGACGTGCCCTACGAAGCCAACGACATGGTGGACCGCCTGACCTGGCGCCACCCCACCATCAAGCTGCTGCTGGCCAGCCCTGCCGTGCAGGCACTGCGCCTGGTGGGCCAGCAGTTTCCGGTGCTGCGCGTGCCCACCGTGGTGGACCCCGCCCCCCGCATGCAACCCAACCACCCCGAACGGAGCGACTGGCGTGACCCGCAACCCACCCCCCATTGAGGTGCCCCACCTGCACGAGCCCGCCGCCATCGAGGTGCTGGGCGTACACAAGCACTACGGCGCACTGCATGCCGTGGACGGCATCGACCTGCGCGTTGCGCGCGGCGAAATCCTGGGCCTCATCGGCCACAACGGCGCGGGCAAGAGCACGCTGTTCAAGATGATCCTGGGCCTCACGCCCGCCACGTCCGGCGAGATCCGCGTGGGCGGCACCCGCGTGCTGGGCCGTGACTTCCGCGCCGCGCGGCGCCACCTGGGCTACCTGCCCGAGAACGTGGTGCTGTACGACAACCTGAACGGGCTGGAGACGCTGCACTTTTTTGCCCGCCTCAAGGGCGCGCCCCTGGCGCAATGCCCCGCACTGCTCGAACAGGTGGGCCTGGCCCACGCGGGCAAGCGCCCCGTGCGCGAATACTCCAAGGGCATGCGCCAGCGCCTCGGCTTTGCGCAGGCGCTGCTGGGCGAGCCCCAGGTGCTGCTGCTGGACGAGCCCACCAACGGCCTGGACCCGCAGGCCATCCGCGACTTCTACGCCACGCTGCGCGGGCTGCAGGCCCGGGGCGTGACCATCGTCATCACTTCGCACATCCTGGCCGAGCTGCAGGAGCGCGTGGACCGCCTGGCCATCCTGGCCGCAGGCAAGCTGCAGGCCCTGGGCAGCGTGCAGGCGCTGCGCGAGCAGACACACATGCCGCTGGCCATCGCCCTCACTCTGCCCGCCACGGACCAAGCGGCAGGCATGCTGGCACTGGCCGCACTGCCCGGCATCACGGCCACAGCCACCCCCGACGGCCTGCACGTGGACTGCCCCCGCGGCGCCAAGATGGCCGTGCTCGCCGCGCTGGCACCGCTGGGCGCGCGGCTGCTGGATGTGAACATCCACGAACCTTCACTCGAAGACGTGTACTTCGGGCTGCGCGGAGATTGATCATGGAACTGACCCAAATCTTCACCATCGCGGGCAAGGAGTTCCGCGACCGCATGCGCAACCGCTGGGTGCTGGCCGTGGCGCTGGTGTTCACCGTGTTCTCGCTGGCCATCGCCTACTTTGGTGGCGCACAGCAGGGCCAGGTGGGCTTTCGCTCCATCGAGTTCACCATCGCCAGCCTGGTCAGCCTCGTCATCTATCTGATTCCGCTGATCGCGCTGCTGCTGGGCTTTGACGCCATCGTGGGCGAGCGCGAGCGCGGCTCGCTCGACCTGCTGCTGTCGCTGCCCATCACGCGGCTGGAGCTGCTCTTGGGCAAGTACCTGGGGCTGGCGGCGGCGCTCACGCTCTCGACCCTCGCGGGCTTTGGCCTGGTGGCCGTGCTGCTGCAGCGGCAGTTCAGCTGGGCAGGGCTGTTTCACTACGGCGGCTTCATGCTCAGCTCGGTGCTGCTGGGGCTGGCGTTCCTGAGCATGGCCGTGCTGCTCTCGGTGCTCACGCACGAGCGCACGCGCGCCTCGGGCCTGGCGATTGCCGCCTGGTTCTTTTTTGTGCTGGTGTTTGACCTGCTGCTGCTGGGCGCCCTGGTGGCCACGGGCGGCAGTGTGGGCGGCGAGGCCATGGCCTACCTGCTGCTGCTCAACCCGGCCGACGTGTTCCGCATCCTCAACGTGTTCTCGCTGGAAGACGTGCGCACCTTGTACGGCCTGACCAGCATCGTGCCCCCCGCCCTGGCCAAGCCATGGCTGATGGGCGCGGTGATGGCGGGCTGGATCGTGGTGCCACTGGCGCTGGCGGGCTGGAGATTCAAACCATGACCAACCACTACCAATGCGCCTGCACCACCCGGCGCCAACTGCTGGGCTGGGCAGCCCTCGCCTCCCTGGGCTCGCTCGCCGGCATCGCGGGCCTGACCGGCTGCAGCCAGGCCGACACCAGCGCGCAATCCCTGAAGCCCGTGGAGATCGACCGCACCACCAGCTGCGAACTCGACGGCATGTTGCTGGCCGACTACCCCGGCCCCAAGGCACAGGTGCGCTTTGCGGGGCAGGACAAGCCCGCGTTCTTCTGCGACACGGTGGAGCTGTTCAGCACCCTGCTCGCGGGCGAACAGGTGCGCGCCGTGCAGGCCGTATACGTGCAGGACATGGGTCTGGCCGACTGGAACGCCCCCCAGGGCCACTGGATCGACGGCAAGAGCGCGCTCTACGTGGTGGGTGGCAAGCGCCATGGATCGATGGGCCCCACCATCGGCAGCTTTGCGCAAGAGGCCGCTGCGCAGAAGTTCGCCGCTGAATATGGCGGCAAGGTGCTGCGTTTTGCCGAGGTCACCCCCGCCATGGTGGACCTGAGCGGCGGGGCCCTGCACGACACCCGCATGTGACACCGCCATGCGCTTGCAGCCCCGCCCTGCCCCCGTTGCCTCCAGCACCAGCACGCCGCCCAACCGGCGCGCTGCACTGGCAGCCCTGCTCGTGCTGGGCACAGGCGCCGCCGCCGGGGCGGCATGGCAATGGCGGCGGGGCGACAGCACGGCACCATTTACCGCCCTTGCCGGCCCGGGTGACGATGTGTGCATCGTCGCCCCGCCCACCCCGTACGACCCAGCATCCGGCCAGCCGCTGGCTGCTGCGCGCGATGTGCCCACCGACGCGCGCTGCCCCGTGTGCGGCATGTACCCGGCGCGCGCACGTGCCTGGGCGGCGCAAGTGATTTTTGCGCAAGGGGATGCGTACTTTTTTGACTCGCCGCTGAGCCTGATGCTGTACCTGGGCAATGTGGCGCACTACACGCGGGGCCGCACGGCCACGTCCATCGTGGCCCGCTACGTGAGCGATGCCGATACGGGCGCCTGGGTGGACGCCCACCAGGCCGCGTATGTGGCGGGCTCGTCGGCCCTGGGGCCCATGCGCGCGGGCAACCTGCCAGCGTTTGCGGGGGCGGCGGCCGCGCAGCGGTTTGTGCAGGTGCAGGGCGGCACAGTTCTCGCGTTCAGCGCCATCAACGCGGCCCTGCTGCGCGGGCTGGCGCCCCACCTGCGCGCCGATCACCGCCTGCATGGGCAGGCGGATTAGCATTAGCTATAAAAAATATAGCATTCAGCGCTTACTGGTCGCGCGGCAGAGGCCAAAAAACCTTCAAAAACTCTCTAAAAACCTGGTGAAACAGGCGCTCACTGCGCCGAAGTTTCTGGCTGGGCTGCGGCCTTGAACAACGCGGCCACCTTGCGCTTGGGCTTGATGTTGGCCGAGATGCTGCTGCGCGGCGCGGCCTTGGTGGCGGCCTCCCAGGCGGGGGCGGCGTCGGAGGCCGCGCTGGCTTCGTAGGGTTTTTCGAAGAACGGGTCGCGCGAGACTGCGGCGGGACGGAAGCCCCGGTGCTGATCGCGCGGATCGCGGGACTCCCGGGATTCGCGGCCGCTGCGGTGGTCGCGGTCACGCTCGCGGCGCGGGCCGGAGCCGCCCAGGGCGTCGCGGCCATCGCCCGTCTCGCCCGCTTCGCGCCAGGCGCGGCGGCCGTCGTTGATGCGGCCCCGGGGCTGGTCTTCGTCGTATTCGACGGCTTCCAGCTCGATCTTCTTCTTGATGAGCTTCTCGATGTCGGCCACCAGGCGCGCATCGCTGCCCGACACCAGCGTGACGGCCAGGCCCGACGCACCCGCACGGCCCGTGCGGCCGATGCGGTGCACGTAGTCTTCGGCGTTGAACGGCACGTCGAAGTTGAACACCGCAGGCACGTCCTTGATGTCCAGGCCGCGCGCGGCCACGTCGGTACACACCAGCAGGTCCACTTCGCCCTTTTTGAAGGCTTCCAGCGCCTTCAGGCGCTCGTCCTGGCTCTTGTCGCCGTGCAGCGCGGCGGTCTTGAGGCCTTCGCGCTCCAGGCTGCGCGCCAGGCGGGCGCAGCCGAGCTTGCTGTTCACGAAGATGAAGGCCTGCTTGATGCCGCGCGTCTTGAGCACCTGGTGGATGGCGCGGCGCTTGTCATCGTCGCCCGCGCTGTAGAAGCGCTGCTCCACCGTGGAGGCCGTCTCGTTCGGGCGGGCCACTTCGATGGTGATGGGGTTTTGCAGGTAGCTGCTGGCCAGGCGCTTGATCTCGGGCGAGAACGTGGCGCTGAACAGGAGCGTGGTGCGCTGCTTGGGCAGGTAGCTCAGGATGCGCTGCAGGTCGGGCAGGAAGCCGATGTCCAGCATGCGGTCGGCCTCGTCGAGCACCACGTACTCGACCTGGTTGAGCACCGCGTTCTTGGCCTCGATGTGGTCGAGCAGGCGGCCCGGCGTGGCCACCAGCACCTCGACGCCTTTTTTCAGCTCGATGGTCTGGGGCTTCATGTCCATGCCGCCAAACACCACGGTGCTGCGCAGCTTGGTGTGCTTGGCGTACAGCGCGATCTGCTGGGCCACCTGGTCGGCCAGCTCGCGCGTGGGCAGCAGCACCAGGGCGCGCACCGGGTGGCGCGCGGGCGAGGTGGAGCTGTTTTCGTGCTTGAGCAGGCGCTGCAGCAGGGGCAGCGAGAAGGCGGCGGTCTTGCCGGTGCCGGTCTGGGCGGCGCCCATCACGTCCTGGCCGGTGAGCACGACCGGAATGGCCTGCGCCTGGATGGGCGTCATGGACTCGTAGCCCATTTCGGCCACGGCACGTGCCAGCGGCTCGGCCAGCGATAGATTGGAGAAGGAACTAGTCATTAAAAGCGTGTTTGTAGGCGACGCTGAATTTATGTCTGAGCAATGTGGCACGCCCTTGGGAGGGGACTGGCTGCAAGGCGCAAACCGCAGCCGGGCTGGTGGCCCGGCGAGGAGTGCAACGCCGCAGAGAGGGCCCAGCGGGCAAAGTGCCGTGCGCCGGGGACTGTCGGAGCGTTGCGCTAGAACCTGCTCACGATCTCCCGCGGCACGGGGGGCCGCGCGAGGTCATGAACAGGCTCGCAGCCCTCTATTGTCGCACCGGTGGCCCAAAAAGCGATTTTTTGCGGTAAAGAGCGGCATGCCACACAGGCCCGCGGGCGGCGCAGGGCACACATATACTATCTTTTTAATAGCTAAAAAGGCTTACCCATTGCGCGCAGAGGCCGATTTTTGCTTGTAATAATCACTCCAGCACGGCCCGCAGCTGGCGCGTGGTCACCGCCAGCCGCCTCGCCCCGATCTGCGCGAGGTTATTCATCACCGTGAGTGCGGCCTCGGGGTATTGCCGGGCCCAGGCGTCAAAGTGCGCGCGCGACAGCCGCACCAGGTGTGCGGGCCCGCGTTCGGCCCCGGCGCAGGCGCTGCGGGCCGCTCCGTTGAGGAAAGCCATCTCGCCAAACGCCATGCCCGGCCCCACGGTGGCCAGGCGCAGCCCTTTGTCGGGCGGCCACAGGGTCACCAGGGTGATGTGACCCGACTTGACCACCAGCAGGTCGCGGTCGGCGTCGCCCGCGCGGAAGACCACGCCCTGGGCGGGCACGTCCAGTGGCTCCAGCAGGGCCATGAGCGCCTCGGCTGCGGCACGGGGCACGCTCTCGCCGATTTCGCCCAGCAAGTCGCGCTCAGGGCGCGCGGGGCGCTGCTCGATGGGGCGCTGGGCCAGGATGTCGGCCTCGGCCCATTCCAGCGCACGGTCCAGGTCGGCAAAGGCGCGCACCTGCTCGCCCGCGTGTTCGGCTGCCAGCGGGTCGAGCGCCGCCACGGCGGCGGCAATGCCCTGCTGGCCCAGGTCGCGCACCAGCGCGCGCAGCTGGGCCAGCGCCGTGCTGTCCCAGGCGGGCACGCGGCCCGCGTCCAGGATCACCCAGCGGTGGCGCGGCTGCAGCAGCATGCGCACCTGCTCGGCCAGGTGGGCCGCCACGCCAAACGACATCACGCCCTGCAGCTCGAACACGGCCACCTGGTTCATGCGGGGCGCGAGCCAGGTGTCCGAGCCCGCGCGGCGCAGGCGCCGCGAACGCAGCTCGCCATCCAGCCGCACATGGCGCAGCACCGTGGCGGCCGAGTCGTGCAGCAGCACGAAGGTGGCCACCACCAGGCCCGCCACCAGCGCCCCCACGCCGCCCATCACCGCAAACACCAGGGCCACCAGCCAGCTCTGCGCCCAAGTCACGCGCGAGCGGCGGGCATAGCCCAGCGACCACATCAGCCTCGGCACCTGCATCAGCCCCGCCAGCACCAGTCCGCCCGCCAGGCAGGCCATGGGCACCCAGTGCAGCCACCAGGGCCCCGTGACGGCCACGCCCAGCATGATGGCGGCGTGCCAGCGCGGGGCGTCGCGCGATGCACCGGCCTGCGCCAGCACGATGCGCGAACGCGACGCGCTGGTCGATGCCGGGATCATGCCCGCCAGGCCACACAGCGCGCCCAGCAGGCTTTCGCGGCGCAGGGTCTGATTGGCGTCGCCGCGCAGGCCGTGGTCCAGCTCCAGCTCCTGGTTGAAGACCAGGATCTCCAGGCTGTTGACCAGCGCCATCAAGAGCGCCAGCACCACCAGGGCCGCGCCCTGCTGCTGCGCCAGGGCCATCCAGGGGATGCCGGTCCAGTCGGGCAGCGGCGGCCAGGCGAAGGCGCTGGGCTGCACTGCAGGCACAAACACGGCCCCCAGCCCGGCACCCCACAAGCCCGCGAGGGCCACGGCCAGCGCCACCACGGCCACCGCCGTCAGCAGGCCAGGCATGCGGGGCCAGCGGCCCCGCAGCCACCAGGCCAGCGCCACCACGGCCCCGGCCGCCAGCGCATGCCAGCCCAGCTGGGCATTCCAGGGCGCGGCAGCCCCCGCGCCAAAGCCGTTGCGCACCTGGCCCAGCACCATGGACAGGCCCACACCCGCCGCAAACCCGTGCGTGACCGAAATCGGCAGAAACCGCGCCACCGACGCCAGCCGCAGCACGCCCAGCAGCCACTGGAAGACAAACGCCAGGGCCACCGTGGCCCCACTCACGGCCAGCACCTGCCGCGCGCTCAGCCCCAGCGCGGGTGCTGCGCCATGGGCCGTGGCCAGCACGGCAGCAAACAACAGCGCCACCACCGTGGTGGGCGCATACACCACCCCCGCGCGGGGCGCCAGCAGCGTAAGCAGCAGGCCCGGCAGCGCGGCCGACCACAGGGCCAGCGCCGCCAACGAATAGTCGCCCGCCAGGGGCGCAAAGGCCAGCAGCCCCAGGCCCACCGCATGGGGCACGGTGACCGCCGCCGCAGACCATGCCGCCACCGCGCCCGAAGGCCGTGTTGCGGGGTCCGGCGCCCGGTGCGATGGTGCCGCCAGGGGCGCTGCGGTGGACATGGGCCGTGGCCTTCAAAACCCGCGCGGGCGCAGGCGGCCTACAGGCTGCGGGCAGCGAAGGTGTCGCAGGCCTTCACGCTGCCGTTCTGCAGGCCGTTGTGGAACCAGCGCTGGCGCTGGGCGCTGGTGCCGTGGGTAAAGCTCTCGGGCACCACGGCGCCGCCCTGGGCGCGCTGCAGCGCATCGTCGCCGATCTTGGCGGCGGCATTCATGGCTTCTTCCACATCGCCCTGCTCCAGAATCTGGCGCGCGTTCTGCGCATGGTGGGCCCACACGCCCGCAAAACAGTCGGCCTGCAGCTCCAGCCGCACCGACAGTGCGTTGTATTCGGCCTTGCTCACACGGCCACGCATCTGGTCCACCTTGCCGCTGATGCCCAGCTGGTTCTGCACATGGTGGCCCACCTCGTGGGCGATCACATAGGCCTGGGCAAA
>CAYXSL010000139.1:9281-12481 GCA_964466605.1 uncultured Verminephrobacter sp. | reverse complement strand
CTGCTACGAATGGCAGCATGTGCTGGTGGTGCCCAACGACCACCCGCTGGCGCAAAAGGAGCGCATCGGCCTGGACGACCTGGCACACGAAGCCCTGATCACCTACCACCCGTCCTTCACCGGCCGGGGCAAGATCGACCACGCGTTTGCCGCCCGCAAGCTGCAGCCCCGCATCGTGCTCGAAGCCATCGACTCCGACGTGATCAAGACCTATGTGCGCCTGGGCCTGGGCATTGGCATCGTGGCCGAGATGGCCATGCGCGACGACCCGCTGGGCGACCTGGTGGTGCGGCCCGTGGGCCACTTGTTCGGCCAGAGCGTGGCGCGCGTCGCCTTCAAGCGCGGCGCGTACCTGCGCAATTTCGTCTACAAGTTTGCCGAGCTGCTCAGCGACCGCCTGAGCCGCGAGCTGATTGCCCGCGCGATGACCGGCCACGTCAACGACTACGAGCTGTAAAGCCCGTCCAGCCACCAGACACTCTGACTCCATCCAAGCTTTTCACGCTGCTGCGCCATGACCCAAGCCACCGCCCGCACACCCGCCTTCCCCAGCAAGCTGCCCAACGTGGGCACCACCATCTTCACCGTGATGTCGGCGCTGGCCGCAGAGCACAAGGCCGTCAACCTGGGCCAGGGCTTCCCCGACTTTGAATGTGCCCCCGAGCTGGTGAACGCCGTCACCGCCGCCATGCAGGCCGGCCACAACCAGTACCCCCCCATGCCGGGCGTGCCCGCGCTGCGCGAGGCGGTGGCCCGCAAGATCGAGGCGCTGCATGGCCGGGCCTACAACCCCAACACCGAAATCACCATCACGGCAGGCGCCACGCAGGCCATCATCACCGCCATCCTGGCCATCGTGCACGCGGGCGACGAGGTCATCGTGCTCGACCCCTGCTACGACAGCTACGTGCCCAATATCGAGCTGGCCGGTGGCAAGGCCGTGCGCGTGCCACTCACCCCGGGCACCTTCCGCCCGGACTTTGCCAAGATCAGCGCGGCCATCACGCCCCGCACCCGCGCCATCCTCATCAACAGCCCGCACAACCCCAGCGCCACCATCTGGACGGCCGAGGAGATGCGCCATCTGGAAGACCTGCTCGCCCCCACCGACATCCTGCTCATCAGCGACGAGGTGTACGAGCACATGGTGTTCGACGGCGCCGAGCATGAAAGCGCCGCGCGCTTTCCGGGCCTGGCGGCGCGCGCGTTCATCGTGTCGAGCTTTGGCAAGACCTTCCACGTCACCGGCTGGAAGGTCGGCACCGTGGCCGCGCCCGCTGCATTGACGGCCGAGTTCCGCAAGGTGCACCAGTTCAATGTGTTCACCGTCAACACACCCGTGCAGCACGGCCTGGCCGCCTACCTGCAGGACCCCACGCCCTACCAGCAGCTTCCCGCGTTCTACCAGGCCAAGCGCGATCTGTTCCGCCAGGGGCTGCAGGGCTCGCGTTTCAAGCTGCTGCCCAGCACGGGCAGCTACTTCCAGTGCGTGGACATCTCGGCCATCAGCGATTTGAACGAGGCCGACTTCTGCCAGTGGCTCACGCGCGAAGTGGGCGTGGCCGCGATTCCGCTGTCGGCGTTTTATGGCGACGGGTTTGACCAGCGCGTGGTGCGGTTTTGTTTTGCCAAGAAGGACGAGACGCTGCATGCTGCGCTGGAGAGGCTGCGCAAGCTCTGAGGACGCTGCCATGGCTGCACTGACCGGGCCTCTCCGGCCCATCGTCGCGCCCACACCCGCCAACCAGCTGCTGCCGTTTGAGAAAGCGTTGCTCCACGCGACCGCTTCCGCACTGCAACCGGCTGAGGCTGCGCTGCTTGCAAAGCAGGTGGCCTGCATCAACCACATTCGCCGCCCATCGGACTGGAAGCGCATCGAATTCCAGAGCAAGCGCTGGTTTCTGGTCCGCTGGCCTGCACCACTTCTCTTCGATCGCACCGAGACATTCCGCATCGCCACCATGGCCTGCCGGTTCGGAGCCAAGGACGCGCTGGTGGATGTATGGGCAGAAGGCGGCCATGTGTCCGCGCTGGAGTCCTCCGTGGGTCTCAGCGGGCTCTCCATCGCGGGGCCGCTGAATATCCTGGCGGTGCATCCCGCCGCCTGAGGGGCGCTGAATGCACCGGCGGCACGCAAAATCAAAGAAAAAATGGGCTTCTGCGCGCGTCCAGCGTGCCAAAGTAGCTATAAATAAAATAGCAAATTAATCCACCACGGTTCCCACTGCAGCGCAACCCCTGCATGCAGCTGGAGGGCTTCGCTGGCAACGCCGCCCTCACCGCGTCTGCCGCGCCAACCACACCCCCGCAGCTGCCAGCGCCATTCCCACCAGCGCCCAGCCGGTCAGCGTTTCGCCAAACATCGCCCAGGCAATCAGCGCCGTGGTGGGTGGGGTCAGGTAAAACAGGCTGGCCACATTCACCGCGCCGCCCCGGCGGATGAGCAGGTTCAGCAGGCTCACGGCCCCGAGCGACAACACCAGCACCAGCCAGCCCAGCGCAAACACGAACTCACCGCTCCATGTGATCGCCATGGTTTCGGTGGCATAGGCCAGCACCGCCATGGCCATGGCACACGGCAGGTACTGGATCACCGAGCCCGTGCGCAGGTCGAACGAGGGGCAGAACCGCTTTTGGTACAGCGTTCCCGCCGTGATGCCCAGCAGCGCCACCAGCGCAGGCAACAGCATGCTCGCCAAAGCACCCGCAGGCACGGTCGCCACCTTGCCCGCCACCACCAGCGCCACGCCGCTGAACCCCAGCCCCAGCCCCACCCACTGCGCGGGCCGCACCTTCTCATCCAGCAAGGCGCCCGCCACCAGGGCCGTCAGCAGCGGCTGCAACCCCACCACCAGCGCCGTGATGCCCGACGGCAGCCCGTGGCCAATGGCCATGAACACCCCGCCCAGGTACACCCCATGCACCAGCAGGCCCGACACCGCGATGTGCCCCCACGCTCTGCCCGCCGGGGGCCAGGGCGCACGCACCAGCGCCACCACGGCCAGCATGAGCACGGTGACGATGGCAAAGCGCAGCCCCAGGAAGGTCAGCGGCTCGATGTACGGCAGGCCCAGCTTGGCACCGATGAAGCCCGTGCTCCAGAGCGCGACAAACAGCAGGGGGACGAGTGAATCCAGCGGATTCGAGGCGGGGGACGGATGGGGCGTTGCCTGGGTCATGGGGAGTGAAGATGAAGGGCC
>CAYXSL010000139.1:0-9181 GCA_964466605.1 uncultured Verminephrobacter sp. | reverse complement strand
TGCCTGCCTGCCTGCCTGCCTGCCTGCCTGCCTGCCTGCCTGCCTGCCTGCCTGCCTGCTTGCCTACTGCCCACCCGCCTACAGCGGTCACGCCAGACTTGCGAAGATGCCAAGGCAGCCGGAGCACGGCAGAGGGCCAGCCAATCATCGCACCGTCCGCCTGGCTCAGGGGCTTCGCCCGGTCGCAGGCCCTGGTAAGCCCGCCCGGAGCGCCGGCCAAGCCAGAAATACAAGAAAAAATGCTGCCTTCCGCGCATCTACAAAGCGTTTTATGCTGCTATTTTGATAGCAAACACTACACATTTTCTCTTCCCCATAGCAGAAAGAGCGGGTGTGAGCAGCCCCACCATCTGCCCACACCCTCCCTTTGCAAACGGCCGAACGGGGTGCCAGCACGCCAACGGAAAACGCGCTAACCCGCAGCCACCGCCAGCCGGGTGGCGGGCTGGCGACCGCCGACCACCACCCGGCTGGCGCTGAAGCGCAGCTCCACCTGCTGGAGAAAATGCGTGAGCAGCAAGCGGTACAGGTCGTCGCCCAGGGCTGCGTCCTCCACCCCCACATCCAGGTTCGGGTTGTCGTTGATCTCGATCACGTACACCCCGCACGCCGTGGCCTTGAGGTCCACGCCATAAAAACCCTGGCCTACCAGCCGGGCGGAGCTGACCGCCGCCGCCAGCACCTGCGGGGGCACCTGGTCGAGCGGCACGGCCTGCACCCGGCCTTCGGTGTACTTGCCGTTGGCGGTGTGCTGCAGGATCTGCCAATGGCCGTCGCACATGAAGTACTTTGCTGCGAAGAGGGCCTGGCCTGCCAGCACACCGATGCGCCAGTCGAAATCGGTGTACATGAACTCCTGCACGAGAATGATTTCGGACTCCTTGAGCATGTCCCGGGCGATGGCATGCAGTTGTTCAGCGTTCTCCGCCTTTTTCACGCTCCGGCTGAACGCGCCGTCTGGCACCTTCACCACCACCGGGTAGGCCAGCCGGTGCTGCATGTCGGCCAGTGTGCGGCGGCTGACCATGTGCGTGAGCGGGGTGGCAATGGCATGCTCGCGCAGCAGTTCTGCCAGAAAGGCCTTGTTGGTGCAGCGCAGGATGGACGCGGGATCGTCGATGACCGGCATGCCCTCCGCCATGGCCTTCCTTGCAAACTGGAAGGTGTGGTGGGTCACAGCCGTGGTCTCGCGGATGAAGAGTGCATCGAACTGGGTCAGCCGCGCCAGGTCCTTTTTCTCGATCAGCTCCACGGCAATGCCCATCTCCTGCCCCACATCGACCAGCTTGCGCAGGGTCTTGAGGTTGGAGGGCGGCAGACGATCGTGCGGGTCGTGCAGCACCGCCAGATCCATGCGCGGCTGGGGCATCGCGGTCAGGGGGCGCCAGCTGCGCCGTGTGTACTGCAGCAGGGCCTGCAAAAAGACCTCGTCGCGCGCGGCATCCACGTCGCGCAGGTCCAGCGCCTGTATGCCGCCAATCTGCCAGTGGGCGGACTGCTCCTGCCGTTCCAGCGTGACCTCCATGAGCGGGCAGCGGAACAGCTCGAAGCTCTTGCGCGCCAGCGCCGCCAGAGCCGGGTCGTCCATGATCCCGAAGAACACATGCAGCGTGAGCGTATTCACCGAGCGCGGTATTTCCTTGAGCGGGCCGATCAGCCGGTTCAGCTGCGCCAGCGCCGAGGGCTCGATGCGTTTGCGCTGCAGGCTCAGGATGGTGTCCACGCTGGGCGTTACGCGGTCGCCACGCGCCTCGGCAAGCAGCGAGCAGTAGTAGCCCATGCTGAGGTAGCCATAGCTCCTGCACAGATTGGTGACCTTGCGCACGCGCCCACGGTGCAGCGGCTGCTCTGCAACGAATTGCTCTGCCGTGATGACCTTGATGCCGGGCTGGCTCCATCGGAAGTCGGCCAGCTTCTCCACCACGATGACATGTTCTGAGGACAATTTATTTCTTTCCAGAAAGGATGACGGCCGCAGTGCGCCCACGGCGCCCATACCTTGCGACTTTCTTGAATTCGCCCCAGCTGATGGACACGCCGCCATCCGGATCACCGGAACGTGCCATGGGGTCCAGCAGGCGAAACACCGCACCATCAAAGCCCGTGATGACCACCCAGTGCGGCGCCTTCTGCCGGTGCAGGCGCCACAGACTGATAAGCACAATGGGCAGGCGCCCTGCCCGCAGCTGCTCGATCACGCTGTCGGGCGACACGGGCCGCGCATGTATGGGCACCTGGCGCGCCTCCAGCGCCGCCCTGAAGTCGTTCTCCACCAGCTGGATCACGTCCTTCTTGCGGGGGTCGCGCACGCTGTCCATGAACAGCGAGGCACCGGCAGCCGCATACACCGACACCTCAAAACCGTGGGCCAGTGCGGCATGCGCCAACCCAAACGGCCCGCACCCGCCGTGGCCTGCGGCCATGAACACCGTGGTGGCCTCGCGCCACAGGCGGATCTCGGCCGCCTGATTCACCGGCATGGCCGGGTCCATGGCGGACATTGCCATCAGCAAGGCACAGGGGCCACAGGTGAAATCCAGCGTCTGCGCATAGTGGCGCACCTGCACCTGCGCGGCCGCCTGGGCCAGTGCGCCATCAAACAGGTCCTTCTGGAAGCACAGGGCCTGTTCGCCATCCGCGTAGTAGGCGGCTTTGCAGCCGGTGCGCACAAAACCATGGCGCGCGAACAGGCGGTGCGCGGCCAGGTTGCCAACCCTGCTCTCCAGCCGCAGTACCACGCAGCCTGCATCGCGTGCGCCGTGGATCGCCGCCGCCAGCAGCCCGCTGGCCACGCCCGCGCGCTGCATGGCCGGGGCCACCGCAATGGAGTACAGGCGTGCCACAGACGATCCTTCGCGGCGCAATACCACGCAGGCACCGCTCAATGCCTGCCCCGACCGGACCACCAGCACCTGGGCCGAGGGGCTCAACAACAGACGCCCCCAGCTTCTGCGCGAAATCCTGTCGCTGGAGAACGCAGCGTTTTCCAGCTGCTCCAGTGCGGGCAGATCGGCAGGGCCTGCCAGTGCGACACCCGCCGCATCCGTGGGTGGTTGCCGCTTCACGGGCAGTCTCCACGGGGCCGCTGCGCCTTGCGGTCCGACAGCTTCAATGCCACCCAGCCCACCCCGATCGGAACCATGAGCACCAGCACGGCCAGCAGCAATGCGATCCAGTCAGCCATGGCGCAGCTCCAGGCCCACGCCACGCCAGGCGCTGCGCACAGGGCCGGCCGCAATGGCCTGGCACCTTCGTTCGCAGCCATGGCTCAATGGCATGAAAATTCACCCGCGCAAGCAACACTGGCCGCACATCCGATTTCGAGGTCGGGCAGGCCGGAGGCCAGGCTACGCTTGGCGCTCTCCAGGTCGCACCGATGGATGTACAACGTGCCTTTGGCCATGTGGCGGGGCACATTGAACGCCAGGCGGTAGCCACGCAGCTGCCGCCCCAGCACGGCCTGCAGCGTGGCACGCAGGTTTTGCCCATCGGAATACGGCGTGATGAACGGGACCAGCACCAACGCGGCGGGATCGGCGTCGCTCTCGCACAAAGGCAACAGGGATACGCGGTGCAAGCCCAAACTGGGGCAACTCTTCATCAGCATGTTTTCACCACGTTGAGCCCCTGGCTGGGGGGCGTTGTGGCCGGTGTTGAACATGCCTTCAGTCTAGGAAGACTGGCGTAAATCGTTTGTAAAAACTGCGGGCGCAAGCGTCAAATCGACGTCAATGCCCAGGGCCCCGCGCGCTCCTGCGCCAGTGCGCGGGAGCGCCGCCAGCCCTACACCGCCAGGCGGTATCCCACGCCCGACTCGGTCAGCAGGTGGCAGGGCTGCGCGGGGTCTACCTCCAGCTTTTGCCGCAGGTGCCCCATGTAGATGCGCAGGTAATGGCTTTGGTCTGAGCGCATGGGGCCCCAGACCTCGCGCAGCAGCTGTTTTTGGGTGATCACCCGCCCTGCGTTGGCCACGAGCACCATGAGCATGCGGTACTCGGTGGGCGTCAGGTGCACCTCCACCCCGGCCTTGCGCACCAGGCGCGCACTGCGGTCCACCTCGACATCGCCAAAATGGAACAGGGGCTCCGCCGCCTCCTGCACCAGACCATTGCCCGTGGCGGCACGGGGCCTGCGCAGGTTGGCCCGCACCCGCGCCAGCAGCTCGCCCGTGCCGAAGGGTTTGGTCAGGTAGTCATCCGCACCGGCATCGAGTGCGGCAATCTTGTCGGTCTCATCGGTGCGCGCGGACAACACGATGATTGGCACGGCGGACCAGCCCCGCACATCGCGGATCAGCTCCACCCCGTCGCCATCGGGCAGCCCCAGGTCCAGCACCAGCAAGTCGGGGTGGCGGGTGCCCGCAGCAGACAGGCCCTCGCGCAGCGTGCCCGCCTCATGCACCTGCCAGCCCTCGCCCTCCAGCGCGCTGCGCACAAAGCGCCGGATCTGTGGTTCGTCCTCGATCACCAAAACGGTACGTATCTGCATGGTTGTCTTCAAGGGGCACCAACGCCCCGCTCCATCTCACTCCAACCGGGGTCGGGCGGCGGCTCGCGCCGCGCCAGGGTCACCGTGAACTCTGCTCCGCCCCCTTCCACACTGGCGGCAGAAATTGCACCGCCATGCGCTTGCACAACGGCCTTGCAGATCGCCAGGCCCAGGCCCACGCCCGGGGTGGCGGATTCCGCCTGGCCCCGGGTGAATTTCTCAAACAGGGTGTGCTCTTTGCCCCGCACCGAGGCGGGCAGGCCCGGGCCATGGTCCCGCACTTTCAGCACCAGCATGTTGTCGGTGGTGGATGCCTTCACCACCACCGGCGCTGCGCCATACTTGGCCGCATTCTCCAGAAGGTTGACCAGCACGCGCTCGATGAGCACGGGGTCAAACTCCACCAGCGGCAAGTCGGCGGGCAGCTCCGTGCGCACGGGCATGTCGCCCAGTGCGGGCCGGGCGGCCCGGATGGCCGATCCGACCACCTCCTCCACCGACTGCCAGTCCCGCCGCAGGTGGACGCTCTGCCCCGACACATCGCTCTCCAGCCGCGCCATGTCCAGCAGGTTGCTGACCAGCGCATTGAGCTGGTGCGCCTGGTGCACGATGGCCTTGGCCACAGTGCCTGTCTCCTGCGGCGGCGCGGCCTGCAAAGATTCGGCCAGCGTGATCAAGGCCGTGAGGGGCGTGCGAACATCGTGCGACACCGCGCCCAGCAGGGCATTGCGCAGCCGCTCCGACTCCATGTCCACCACGGCCTGCTGCGCAATGTTCACGTAGTGCACACGCTCCAGCGCAATCGCAATCTGCCGCGCCAGGGTGTCCAGCTGCTGCGCCTGTTCGGGGATCAGCAGCCAGCGGGGCTGGGCGGGCTCCAGCGCCAGCACGCCCCGCACGCGCATGGGGGCCTTCAACGGCACGTAGCGCCAGGTCTGCGCGGCCAGGGTGTGGGTTGCCAGCCCGGCGCTCTGGCCCTGGCGCAGCGTCCAGTCCGCCACACTTTTGTCAAAGCCTTGCGGCAGGTCATCGGGGTAGTGAAGGCGGTCCGACGCGTCCAGCGCCACCACCACGGCACGGCCCCCGAAATGCCCTTGCACGGCCGCCGTACCGATCTCGATGACCTGGCTGGCCTCCAGCGCCGCCGACAGCTCGCGGGTCAGTTCAAACAGCGACTGGGCGCGCCGCTCGCGGCTGATCGACACCCCGGCCGCAAACCGCAACCCGGCCGTGAGCTGCCCCACCAGAAGCCCCACGCCCAGCATCACCGCAAACGTGACGATGTACTGCACGTCGCTCACCGCAAACGACAGGCGCGGCGAGACGAAAAAGAAATCGAACGCCAGCACGTTCAGCAACGCCGCCATGGCCGCAGGCACACGGCCAAAGCGCATGGCCACCGCGACCACTCCCACCAGGTAGAGCATCACGATGTTGGTCAGCTCCAGCAAGCCATGCAGCGGCGTTGCCAGCACCGTGACGGCAATGCTGGCGCCCAGTGCCCACAAGAAACCTCGCCAGCGATAGCGCCCTGCGCCGACATCCCCGTCATCCTCCAGGCCCATGTTGCGGCCCCACAGCGCCTGGGGCAGGCGCCGCGAGCTGCCCGCATGCGCGGCCTCGACGATGTCGAGCGAAGGCGCCCGCTCGGCCAGCTCGCGCGCAACGCCTTTGGCACCCAGCAGCTTGCGCCATCCGGCCCGCGCGGCGGGGCGCCCCAGCACCAGCGTGGCGCAGTTCAAATGCAGCGCCTGGGCCGCCAGCGCGGGCGCCACGCGGTCGCCCGTGAGCACGGCCGTCTCGGCACCCAGCTCCTGCGCCAGCTGCAGCACGGCCAGGATCTTGTCGCGCTGGGCGGCTTCCAAGCGCTGCAGCCGGGGCGTCTCCACATAGGCGGCATACCACTTCACGTTGAGCTGCCCGGCCAGGCGGGCGGCTGTGCGCACCGTCTGTGCTGCATCCTCATACGGCCCCACACAGGCCAGGATGCTGCCCGAGGTGTTCCAGGCACTGGCCACGCGGCTGCCGGAAGCGCCCGACTGCTCCACCCGCCAGCCCAGCACATCGTCTTCCACATGCTCCGCCGTGCGCCGCAGGGCGATCTCGCGCAGGGCGATCAGGTTTCCCTTGCGGAAAAAGCTCTGCGCCGCGCGTTCGGCCTGCTGGGGCACATAGACTTTGCCTGCGCCCAGGCGGGCAATCAGCTCGTCGGGCGTGGCATCCACCAGCACAACCTCGTCGGCGTTGTCCAGAACGGTGTCGGGCACCGTTTCGTGCACACGTACGCCGGTGATGGCCCCCACCGTGCCGTTCAGGCTCTCCAGATGCTGCACGTTGAGTGCGGTCCACACGTCGATGCCAGCGGCCAGCAACTCCTGCACGTCCTGCCAGCGCTTGGCATGGCGGGAACCCTGCACGTTGGAGTGCGCGAGTTCATCCACCAGCAGGATGGCGGGCTTGCGGGCCAGGGCTGCGTCCAGGTCAAACTCGGAAAGGGTCCGGCCCCGGTACTCCACCTGCTTCAGGGGCAATGATTCGAGCCCGTCCAGCAGCGCAGCAGTCTCCGCTCGGCCATGGGTTTCCACCACGCCAATCAGGATGTCGCGGCCCGCGCCCCGTTCGCGCTGGGCCGCGCTCAGCATGGCCCAGGTCTTGCCTACACCGGCATTCGCGCCAAAGTAGATGCGCAGCTTGCCGCGCTGGGTCTGCGCTTCCTGCGCGCGCAGTTGCGCAATCAAGGCATCGGGGTCCGGGCGCTGAATATCAGTCATGCATCTACAAGTATCGGTGCCAAATGTCAGCGCATGCCGCGAACCTCAGCGCAGGCCATCGAGCGCCAGGTTCAGCGCCAGCACGTTCACCCGGGGTTCACCCAGCAGCCCCCACAGCGGCTGCTCCGCATGCTGGCCAATCACGGCGTTCACACTGGGCTCCGGCAAGCTGCGGGCCCGGGCCACGCGCCCTGCCTGGTACTGCGCCGCAGCCAGGCTGATGTGCGGGTCCAGCCCACTGGCCGAGGCCGTGACCAGGTCCACCGGCACGGGGGCAGTGTTGCCGGGGTCGGCCGCACGCAGGGCCTCCACGCGCGCTTTCACGGCGTCGGCCAATGCCGGATTGAGCGGGCCCTGGTTGGAGCCGCCGGACGCTGCCGCGTTGTACGGCATGGGCGCCGTGGCCGATGGGCGGCCCCAGAAATGCCGAGGGTCGGAAAAGTTCTGGCCGATCAGCGATGAACCGACGGCCTGGCCATTGCGCTGCACCAAGCTGCCCGCCGCCTGCTGGGGGAACACCGCCTGGGCGGCGCCCGTCACCACCAGCGGATAGAGCAGCCCAGTCAGCACACTCAACAAGGCAAACAGCACCAGCGCGGGACGAAGAATGTTTTTCATCAGAATCTCCTCAGATCAGCCCGACGGCCACCAGTATCCAGTCAATCAGCTTGATGCCCACAAACGGCACCAAGAGCCCGCCCAGCCCATAGATGGCCAGGTTGCGCCGCAGCAGTGCCGCCGCACCCACCGGGCGGTAGCGCACGCCGCGCAATGCCAGGGGGATCAGGAACACGATCACCAGCGCATTGAAGATCACGGCCGACAGGATGGCGGACGATGGGCTTGCCAGCTGCATGACGTTGAGCGCGGACAGCTGCGGGTAGGTGGACACAAAGATGGCCGGCACGATGGCAAAGTACTTCGCCACATCGTTCGCGATGGAGAAGGTGGTGAGCGAGCCGCGTGTCATCAACAGCGCCTTGCCCGTCTCGACCACCTCCAGCAGCTTCGTGGGGTTGGAGTCCAGGTCCACCATGTTGCCCGCCTCCTTGGCGGCCTGCGTGCCGCTGCCCATGGCCACGGCCACGTCGGCCTGGGCCAGCGCAGGGGCATCGTTGGTGCCGTCGCCGGTCATGGCCACCAGGCGGCCTTCGGCCTGGTACTTGCGGATCAGCTCCAGCTTGTCTTCGGGCGTGGCTTCGGCCAGGAAGTCGTCCACCCCAGCCTCGGCCGCAATGGCCGCCGCCGTGAGCTTGTTGTCGCCCGTGATCATCACGGTCTTGATGCCCATGCGGCGCAGCTCGATGAAGCGCTCCTTGATGCCCGCCTTGACGATGTCCTTGAGTTCGACGATGCCCAGAACATGGTTGCCTTGGGCCACCGCCAGGGGCGTGCTGCCCCGCAAGGCCACCTGATCGGCCGCGCTCATGACCTCCTGCGGCATCTTGCCCCCCAGGGTTTCCACATGTTTGGCCAATGCCAGCACGGCCCCCTTGCGCAGCATGGTGCCCGCAGATTCCGGCAGGCCCTCGCCTGCGGGCAGATCCACGCCGCTCATGCGGGTCTGGGCCGTGAAGGGCACCAGCTTGACACCCTGCGGGTTCTGGCCTTCCACACCGTCGCGGCGGGCCAGCTCCACAATGCTGCGGCCTTCAGGCGTCTCATCTGCCAGCGACGCCAGTAGCGCGGCGCGTGCAAGCCGCGCCCGGGACACACCCGGCGCAGGCAGGAATGCGCTGGCCTGGCGGTTGCCATGGGTGATGGTGCCGGTCTTGTCCAGCAGCAGTACATCCACATCGCCTGCCGCCTCCACGGCACGGCCCGAGGTGGCGATCACATTGGCCTGCATCATGCGGCTCATGCCAGCCACCCCCACGGCAGACAGCAGGCCGCCAATGGTGGTGGGGATCAGGCACACCAGC
>CAYXSL010000138.1:0-12487 GCA_964466605.1 uncultured Verminephrobacter sp. | reverse complement strand
GGGGGAGCCCATCAGATCCATCGCAAAACTCCTGGAGGAGCCTTTT
Organism: uncultured Verminephrobacter sp.; assembly: GCA_964466605.1. Lineage (GTDB taxonomy): Bacteria > Pseudomonadota > Gammaproteobacteria > Burkholderiales > Burkholderiaceae_C > Acidovorax. The sequence continues at coordinate 12,441 of CAYXSL010000138.1, read as the reverse complement.
GCGGTGGACGGGGTGTGGCGTACTCAGGCGATTAAATGATAACGATTTGCATTTGCAATGTCTACCAGGGATGGGAGATGCATGCATGGGGCTTGTCGGATGAGCGCGCGAATGTAGGACTGCAGAAGATCAAATTGACTCGCAATCCGGCTTACTCGCGCCTACAAACTACCCGTGGAGAGGGCCCAGGCTCCGCCCGTTCGCAAGCTATAGTTTGCGCAGTTCAAGTTTGCCGGGTTTCACGGATTTTCTATATCTGGATGTTCAAGCGACTCTACGCTTGCGAACCCAGGCTACAAGCCGCCCTCAGGAGAAATCGATGTCCAGAGCATCCCCCACGATCCAGCTTGTCCCCAAAATTTTGCAGAGGACATCACGTTGGGCCACAGTAGTAAGCAGCATCCTGTTCGCCGTTGTCTTGGCACTTACAGCGGAGCTAGCCTTCTCGCAGGACGTTGGTCCGAGTGAACTGTCCGTCCGCCGCTACCTTCACGCGGTGCGCTATGCAGAAGGCTTTCGGGGTGGCGTCCGAATTGAGAAGGAGCGTGCGGGTAGAAGCACTCGATCCATGGAATTCATTCTGAACGCCAGTGACGCCACGCTTGAGGCGATAGTTGCCCGCGCGTACGTTAAGCGCCTGACCGAGTCGGAAGCACAAACGCTGGCCGAATTCTATGAATCGCCAACGGGCAGCTTTGTCACAGACTTCCAAAAGCGCCTCCCGCATTTGCCACGTACAACCATGTATCTCCCCCCCGAGCACGAAGGCCCATACAGGCGATTTCGAGATAGTCGTCTCGAATCGAAGATCGAAGCCATCTCAACGGATCGGGCGCTGTGGGATGACATCAGTCTTGAGATTCAAAGGGCTGTAAACAAATGAGTCCGTCCAACAGGTTGCTCGTCAAGAACGCGCAACGCTCACGTTGACTATCCGGGCTCGCAGCTGCCTCACCGCCTCCTTAAAGCCACTCAATCCTCACCCTCCTGCATCCCCCCACCCGGCGCAGCCACCAGCTCCCACTCCGCCAGCTGCTCATTGGTCGCAATCAGCCGCCCCACCAGCAGCTTGATAAAGGCCTTGTCAAACCGCGACTGCAAATCCTCCGATGCCTCGCGCAGTGCGGGGTTGCGCACCTTGAGCACCAGCACCTCGGTTTCGGCCACGGCGGTGGCGGTGCGCATCTTGTTGTCGGGACGCAGGTAGGTCATCTCGCCCAGGGTGACGCCGGGGCCCAGGGTGCTGAGGTTCCAGCCCTGGCGGCTGATGGCGATCTGGCCTTCGATGAGGATGCAGAACGAGTCGCCCGGCGTGTTCTCGCGCATGAGCACGGTGCCCTGCTCCAGGCGGCGCCAGCTGCCCAGGCGCATCAGCTCCCATAGGGCCACGTCGTGAAAGTCTGCAAAAAACGGCAGTGCGCGCAGGCGGGCAAAACGTTCGGCCTCGGTGTCTTGCGAGCGCTGGCGCGGCAGGCCCCGGTGGGCGGCCAGCAGGGCCTGGGCAAAGTCGGGCCAGGTGACAAAGCGGTCGGCGGGGTCTTTGGCCAGGGCGCGCAGCAGCACCTCGTCCACATGCGGCGGCAGCGCGGCGCGCAGCAGGCTGGGGGGCGTGGGGGCTTCGTGGCTGATCTTGTAGAGGGTGGCGAAGTCGGTGTCGCCGTCAAACGGGCGGCGGCCGGTGAGCAGCTCGTACACCACCACGGCCAGCGAGAACATGTCGCTGTGGTGGGTGAGGTCGTGTTCGCGCACCTGTTCGGGCGACATGTACGACGGCGAGCCCACCAGGCCCGACAGCTGCGTGGCATCGCTGCGCAATGACAGGGCGGCGCCAAAGTCTGTCAGCTTCACATCCCCATCGCGCGCCAGCATGAGGTTGGCGGGCTTGATGTCGCGGTGCACCAGGCCTTCGCGGCAGGCGTAGTCCAGCGCGTTGCAGCATTTGAAGGCGATGTCGAGCACCTGGGGCATGGGCAGCAGCGCATCGGGCGTGGCAAAGGCCGACAGGGGCTGGCCGTCCACGTATTCGAGCACCAGGTACGGGGGCAGCGCCTCTTCGTCGGCATCGAGCAGGCGCACGATGTGGGGGTGGCGCAGGCGGCCCGACAGCGCGGCCTCGTTGCGCAGCAGCTTGCGGTAGCGTTCGGCTTGCTCGGGCACCTTGAGCAGGTGGGCGTGGGTCTGCTTGATGGCGACCTTGCGGCCCCGGAAGCCGTCGAGCCCCAGGTAAACAATGCCACTGGCGCCCCGCCCCAGTTCGCGCTCGATGCGGTATTTGCCGATGCTGGCGGGCGGTGCAGAGGTGGCAGTGGCCATGGCGGGGCTCCCGGCGTGGGTGGGCGGTAAAGGCGGCGGATCAGGCTCCGGCAAGCGCCTGCTCGAAGTCGGCCAGCAGGTCTTCCACCTCTTCCAGGCCTACCGACAGGCGGATCATGCTGTCGGCAATGCCCATGGTGGCGCGCACGGCGGGGCCGGCCTCCCAGAAGATGGTGTGGGCCACCGGAATGATGAGCGTGCGCGTGTCTGCCAGGCCCGTGGCCTTGATGGGCAGCTGCAGGCGGTTGCACACGGGCAGGCATTGGTCCGGGTTGCGCAGTTCGAACGACAGCAGCCACGAGCCCGCCTTGAGATGCTTTTTTGCAAAGGCGTGCTGGGGGTGCGATAGCAGCAGGGGGTAGTGCACGCGCGCGATGGCCGGGTGGGCCTCCAGCCACTGCGCCAGGGCCAGGGCCGTGGCGCTGGTGCGGTCCATGCGCAGGGCCAGGGTTTCGGCGCCCAGGGCCAGCTGGTGGGCGGCGTGGGACGACAGCGTGCCGCCCATGTCGCGCAGGCCCTTTTTGCGCAGCTGCTGCAGGCCCCAGCCCTTGGCGTCGCCCTTGCGGTAGGCGTCAAAGATGTTGGGGTAGCGCGACCAGTCGTACAGGCCGGTGTCGGTGATGGCGCCGCCCAGCGCGTCGCCCAGGCCGCCGATGCTTTTGGTGAGCGAGTTGACCACCAGCCCCGCGCCCACCGTGGCGGCGCGGAACAGGTAGGGCGAGGCCACGGTGTTGTCCACCACGTACAGCACGCCCCGCTGCTGGCACAGCGCGCCAATGCCTTCCAGGTCGGGGATCTGGGTGCCGGGGTTGGCAATGGTTTCGACAAACACCATGCGGGTGTTGGGGCGCAGGGCCGCGGCCACGTTGGCGGCATCGGTCACGTCCACCGTGGTCACCTCAATGCCCAGGTCGGCCAGCGTGCCCAGCACGCTGTTGGTGTTGCCAAACACAAACTGGCTGGCCACCAGGTGGTCGCCCGCCTTGAGCAGCGTGAGGAACACGGCGCAGATGCCCGCCATGCCGGTGGAGAAAACGATGGTGCCGTGGCCGCGCTCCATCTTGGTGATCTTGGCCTCCAGCGCCGCCGTGGTGGGCGTGCCCTGGCGCGCGTAGTTGAAGCCGCCCTTGGCCATGCCCTGGAAGACGGCGATCAGGTCTTCGACCTTTTCGTAGCCGTACTGCACGGAGGTGTGGATGGGCTGGTGGATGGCGCCCTGCTCGGCACCGCCCAGGCGGTCGGCATGCACGATCTGGGTGGTGAAGCTGTGGTTCTGCGGTGTCGTCATAAAAATCAACGCTGTTTTGTTTCGGCGGGTCGGCGAGCAAGGCGGGGCGATCAGCGCTGGCGCGCCCCGATGCCACCGCCCCCATCAGGGAAAAGCGTGCAGCCCCTCATACGGATTCACGTTCGATCAATTAAAACCGTTCGGGCTGAGCTTGTCGAAGCCTTGCGCGGCGCTTCGACAAGCTCAGCGTGAGCGGATTGATGTCTTTGAACGCGGACCGCTGTGAGAGGAGCTACCGCTCCGGTGCGATGTGTTCGGCGTAATCGTACAAGGCCCCCAGGATGTCCTGCGTGCGGTCGTCGTCGGCGGTCTCTGACAGGGTATCGATTTCGGTGAACAGTTGCTCCACCGTGCGCGCCCCGCCCTGCCCGTCGAACAGGCAGGCGGCGCGGTGGGCCTCCCAGCGCTGCTGTTCTTCGGGGGTGAGGGTTTGCGGAAAGTTGCGCGCCCGGTAGCGCCAGACCAGCTCGGTCAGGCGCGGGTCGTCAAAGCCCGTGCGGGCGGCGGCCAGCTTGGCGCCCGACATGCTGCGCAGGTCGTTCAGATAGCGCCGGTCGTTGTTGCCCACAAAGCCGCCATACAGGTCCTGGTCCACATCGGGCGCGGGCTCTTGCGGCCGGGCGAACACAGCGGGCCAGATGCCGCTCATGTCGGGCAGGCTGCGCGCCATCTCGGCGTGCTGCGCGGCCTGGGCCAGGTCGATGCCCCAGCGCTGCGCCAGCGCGGGCGTGAGGGTGTTCACATTGCCCACCACCATGGGCGACTTGTTGAGGTGGATGGTCTTGATGGGCAGGCGCGTGACGCCTTCGGGCAGGTCGGCCCCGCGGGTGAACATGCGCAGGCGGATGTCGTCCACATTCAGCGCGGCCAGCTCGCGCGGGTCGTGGGCCAGGTCCCAGGCGATCAGCTCGTTCTTGTTGGTGGGGTGGCTGGCCAGCGGCCACATCACGCCCAGACAGCCACGCTCCACCGGGAACATGCCCGACACATGCAAAAACGGCCGCGCAGTGATGGCGGTGGCAGGCAGGCGCAGTTCGGCGGCCACGCGGTCCTTCTTGTGCAGGCTCAGCGCAAAGTCAAACAACTTGGTGTTGTGCTGGCGGATGAGGCGCGCGAGGGCAATGGTGGCGCGCACGTCCGACAGCGCATCGTGCGCGGCTTCGTGCAGCAGGCCGTTGGCTTTGGAAAGGTGTTCGAGCTTGAAGCTGGGCGCGCCATCTTCCTTCTTGGGCCACTGGATGCCATCGGGCCGCAGGGCGTAGGTCATGCGCACCACGTCCAGCAAATCCCAGCGGCCGCACTGGTTTTGCCACTCGCGCGCATAGGGGTCGATCAGGTTGCGCCAGAACATGAAGCGCGTGATCTCGTCGTCAAACCGGATGGTGTTGTAGCCCACGCCGATGGTGCCGGGCTGGGCAAACTCGGCCTCGATGCGGTTGGCAAACTCGCGCTCGGGCAGGCCCTTTTCCAGGCACAGCTGCGGCGTGATGCCGGTGATGAGGCAGGACTGTGGGTCGGGCAAGTAGTCGTTGGCCGGCTGGCAGTAGATCATCAGCGGCTCACCGATCTCATTGAGGTCGGCATCGGTGCGGATGGCGGCGAACTGTGCCGGGCGGTCGCGGCGCGTGTTGGCCCCGAAGGTTTCGTAGTCGTGCCAGAGGAAGGTGTGGGCAGCCATGGTCGGTGGGCAAACTGGGGGCGAGGCGGGATGCAGGTGGGGTGGAGGCGCAACTGTAACCGGATTTACAGGCTTTTTAGGCCCTCACCGCCTGTCCATCATGCCTTTATAGCTATACAAATAATAGCAATTCGTGGTCTACGGCTGCCCGGCGCTCAGAGGGTGCTCTCAACGCGCTCACGGGGCATTCACGCAGTGATACACCTGCGTACGGGGCAACTGCCTGGCTGCACGGGACAATGGCGCATGCATTGCCCTCACCCTGAATTCACCACCGCCGCCGTCGCCACCGCCCAGCCCCGTCGCTCGCCCTCTCTTTCTGTGCGGCCCGCGCCACTGGCGGCCTGGTTCACGGCCGGGCTTGTGGGCCTGGCTCTGGCGGGCTGCGCAGCGGTCCCTGCCCCCACGCCGTCAAAGCCCGCCAATCTCGCCACCCCATCGGCACCAGCAGCCACCAGCGCCACAGGCGCTGCAACCACCGCGGCAGCCGAGGCTGACAGCCACGCCGCCGGTTTTGCCGCCTGGCGCACCGCCTTTGCAGCACAGGCCCTGGCGGCGGGCATTGCACCGCGCACGGTGCGCGACGTGCTGGGCCAGGCGCAGTGGCAGCCGCGCGTGGTGGAGCTGGACCGGGCCCAGCCCGAGTTCTCGCGCACGCCCTGGGCCTACCTCGACAGCGCGGTATCGGCCCAGCGCGTGGCCCAGGGCCAGGCCAAGTGGGCCGAGCACCGCCCCACGCTGGAGGCCGCCGCCGCGCGCTACGGAGTGCCCGCGAGCGTGGTCACCGCCATCTGGGGCATGGAGAGCAACTACGGCAGCAACTTTGGCAGCTTCCGCACGGTGGACGCGCTGGCCACCCTGGCCTATGAAGGCCGCCGCCGCGCCTGGGCCCAGGCCGAGCTGCTGGCCGCGCTGCGCATCATCGACCTCGGCGACATTGCCCCCGAAGCCGTGCTGGGGTCCTGGGCCGGGGCCATGGGGCACACGCAGTTCTTGCCGTCGGTGTTTCTGGCCCATGCGGTGGACGCCGACGGCGACGGGCGCCGGGACATCTGGGGCAGTATCCCGGATGTGGCGGCATCGACGGCCCGCTTTCTGGCCGATGCGGGCTGGCAATCACAAGAGCCGTGGGGCACCGAAGTGCGCCTGCCACCGGGCTTTGACCATGCGCGCGCCGAGTTGACGGTGCGCCAAAGCGCGGCCCAGTGGGCCGCAGAGGGCTTGCAAACCATGGATGGCCGCCCGCTGCCCCCTCTGGCATCGGCCGCCGTGCTGGCGCCAGCGGGCGCACGCGGCCCGGCGTTTCTGGTGGGGCAGAACTTCCGCACCATCCTGCGCTACAACAACTCCACCAGCTACGCGCTGGCCGTGGCCCTGCTGGCCCAGCGCCTGGACGGCGGCCCCGGCGTGGTGGCCGACTGGCCACGCGACCTGCAGCCCCTGTCGCGCGAACAAACGCGCCAGTTGCAATCGGCACTGAACGCGCGCGGCTTTGCCACCGGCACCCCCGACGGCGTGCTGGGCCCCGCCACCCGCGCGGGGCTGCGCCAGTACCAGCAAAGCCGGGGCTTGGTGGCCGATGGCTACCCCACGCTGGAGCTGTTGCAAGGCCTGGTGGACGGCGGCGCGCCTGCAAAGTAAGAACAGGTTTCAGGAGCAGCCGCAGCGCCCTGCCCCTCTCCGGCTTGATCTACCGGGCTGGCGCCGGGGCAGCGGGCACGGCGGCCATCAAGAGCCCAGGCCGTATTTGCGGATCTTGTCGTGCAAGGTGGTCTTGGGCACCCGCAGGGCTTCTGCCGTGCGGGCCAGGCTGCCGCCCTGCTGGCGCAGGGCTTCGGCGATCAGGGTGCGCTCAAACGTCTCTACCGCAGCGGCCAGGGCCTGGGGTTGCGCTGCGTCACCGGCATCGCCCGCAGCCGCCGCAAAGGGCGCGGCGCCTGCCGCGATGCCCAGCACCACGCGCTCGGCCACGTTGCGCAGCTCGCGCACATTGCCGGGCCAGTGGTAGCCCAGCAGCTGATGCAACTGGCCAGCGGGCAGCTCGGGCACGGGGCGCTGGTGGCGGGCGGCGGCGGCCATCACAAAATGCTCCAGCAGCAGCGGCACGTCTTCGCGCCGATCGCGCAGCGGGGGCAGCTCGACCGTGGCGACGCTCAGGCGGTAGTACAGGTCTTCACGGAACTTGCCCTGGCGGCACAGCTCCAGCAGATCCACCTTGGTGGCGGCCACCACACGGCAGTCGATGGGGATGAGCGTGTTGGAGCCCAGGCGCTCCAGCACACGCTCTTGCAGCACGCGCAGCAGCTTGATCTGCATGGCCAGGGGCATGCTCTCGATTTCATCGAGAAACAGCGTGCCGCCGCTGGCGTGTTCGATCTTGCCGATGCGGCGCTTGCCCGCGCCGGTGAAGGCGCCGGCCTCGTTGCCAAACATTTCGCTGTCGAACAGGGTGTCGGGCAGGCCGCCGCAGTTGATGGCCACAAAGTGGCCTTTGCTGCGCGGGCCGGCCTCGTGCAGGCAGCGGGCAGCCAGCTCTTTGCCGGTGCCGGTTTCACCGTGGATGAGCACATCCACGGTGCTCGCCGCCAGGCCCGCCAGCACCTCGCGCAGGCGCTGCATGTTGGGTGCGCGGCCCATCACCAGGCGCTCGATCGCGTCGCGCTGCGCCAGCTGTTGGCGCAGCTGGCGCACCTCCAGCACCAGGCGGCGCTTGTCGAGTGCGCGGCGCACCGCGCCCACCAGTTGCTCGGGGGCAAAGGGTTTCTGGATAAAGTCGTGCGCGCCGTCCTTCATGGCCTGCACGGCCATGGAGATATCGCCATGGCCGGTGATAAGCACCACGGGCAGCTCTGGGTCCATGGCCATGAGCTCCTGCAAGAAGGCCATGCCATCCATCTTGGGCAAGCGGATGTCGCTGACCACCACGCCGGGGTAATCGCGCCCCAGGCGCAGGCGCGCCAGCTCGGCGCTGGGGGCGCTTTCGGTGGCGATGCCTTCAAGCTGCAAGGCCTGCTCGCAGCCCAGCACGATGTCGGGGTCGTCTTCGACGATAAGGACCTTGAGGTCGGGGGTCATGGGCGGTCTGGGGTGGATTCCGAATCCGGGCGGGGGGCTGCGGGCATGGCCAAGTGGAACACAGCGCCACCGTCAGGATGATTGCCGCCGGTGAGCGTGCCACCCGATTCGCGCACGATGCCGGCCGACAAGGCCAGCCCCAGGCCCAGCCCATCGCCCGGCCCCTTGGTGGTGAAAAACGGCTCAAACAGATGCGCCAGGGCTTCGTCGGTAAGGCCTGGGCCCAGGTCACGCACCTGCACGTGTACCTGCTCACCCCCTGTTGTGCCCAGCTGCTCGCAGCGGATCTCAACCCGCAAGGCGGTGCTTCCCGCCATCGCATCCAGCGCGTTGTTGATGAGGTTGACCAGCACCTGCTCCAGGCGGTTGCCATCGCACCAGGCCACGGGCTCGGGTTCAGCCACGTCGAGCAGCACCTGGGCACCGGTCTGCTGGATGCGCGGCTCCAGCACCGCCAGCGCGTTGGCCAGCGCGGCGCGCAAGGCCACGGGCCCCGGCTCACCCGTTGATTTGCGGGCAAAGGCCCGCAGCTCGCCGGTGATGCGGCCCATGCGGTCGGCCAGCTGGGCGATGCGCTCCAGGTTGACGCGCACCGTGGGCAAGTCGCCCCGCTCCAGAAAGCGCACGCTGTTGCCCGACAGGGTGCGCAGCGCGGTGAGCGGCTGGTTCAGCTCGTGCGCCACGCCGGTGGAGAGCTGGCCGATCACCGCCAGCTTGCCCGCCTGCACCAGCTCGTTCTGCGCGGCGCGCAGCGTGCCTTCGGCGCGAATGCGGTCTTGCACTTCAGACTGCAGGCGCTCGTTGGTGCGCGACAGATCGGCCGTACGCTGCTGCACCTTGCGCTCCAGCTCGTCGTGTGCGGCCTGCAGTTCCTCGCGGGCGGCCAGGCGGTCGCGCAAACGGTCGCGCTCATGGCGGCGGCGCTGGTTGAGCATGAAGCCCAGCAGCGCGACGAAGGCCGCACCGATGGTGGCGATCAGGGCATCGCTCTGCGCAGCCTCGTCGGCCCGCGCAAGGTGCGAGAACACGGTCAGTGTCCAGGGCGTGCCCGGCAGTGCGCGCGACTGGGTCAAAAAGCGGCCCGTCACGGGGTAGACGGACGCCATTTCGGTGCCCTCGCGCGCCACGCGCACCACCCGCGCGCCCTGGTCCAGGTCGCTCAGCACCTTCATGCCCAGGGGGGTGAGGGCCTTTCGGTTGTATTGCAGGGTCTGGTCAAAAGCCTTGCGCGTGGCGTCGTCCAGGGGGCGCAGGGCCGTGAACTTCCAGTCGGGCACGGAGCCCAGGATCACTACGCCGTTCTCGTCGGTCACGATCACCGGCGCCTCGACGGTGGACCAGGACTGCTCCAGCTGGTCCAGGCTGACCTTGGTGACGGCCACCCCCACGGTGCGGCTGCCATCGAGCAGGGCCGACGCCAGGTAGTACCCCGGCTCCCCGCGCGTGGTGCCGATGCCGAAAAACCGCCCGCTGCCGGTGCTCAGGGCGTCCCGGAAGTACGGCCGAAAGCGCAGGTCCTCGCCGATGAAGCTGTCGGGCCGGCGCCAGTTGCTGGCAGCTACCACCTGCCCCTGCAGGTCGATCACGTAGATGGAAAGCGTGCCCGCGCGCTCGTTAAGCTGCTCCAGATAGGCATTGACGCTGTCTGCCCCACGGCCCGGCGCGGAGGCCGACAGCAGGGTCTGCACCTCCTGCTCCAGCTCCAGCGTGCCCGGAAGAAAGGCGTATTTGCTGATCTCGCGCTGCAGGCTGGCCGTGTACAGCTCCAGCCGGTGCAGGCCCGTGGCCTGGATCTGCGCCTGCCCCAGGCGCTGGGCCAGCAGGTAGGCCAGCCCCCCGCTCAGGCCCACTCCGGCCAGCAACAGCAGGACCGTGAACTGGCGCAAGGATCGTGGCAGGGGCATGGGGGGTGGGATGTTAGCAGCGCGCCCCCAGCACCCCACCCGCACACCCCACGGGCGGCGGCAGGCCACCACCGGGCAGCGCGGGAAGGATCAGGCCGTGCGGGGCTGCACCTCGTCGTCGCCCGCTGCAGGCAGCATCTCTTCGCGTTCTGCCAGCTCCGCTGGCACGGGGTCGATCGCGTTCTCCCACTTGGCCACGACCGCCGTAGCGATGGCGTTGCCCAGCACGTTGGTCAGCGTACGCCCCATGTCCAGGAAATGGTCAATGCCCAGGATCAGCAGCACTCCCGCCTCGGGCAGATGGAACATGGGAAGCACGGCCGCAACCACCACCAGCGATGCACGGGGCACGCCCGCAATCCCCTTGCTCGACACCATGAGCACCAGCAGCATGGTGATCTGCGCAGACAACGGCATGTCGATTCCGTAGGCCTGCGCAATGAAGATGGCGGCGAACGTGGTGTAGATCATGGAGCCGTCCAGGTTGAACGAATACCCCAGTGGCAGCACGAACCCGGTCACCTTGGGCTTGATGCCGAATTTTTCGAGCTGCTCCATGAGCTTGGGGTACACCGACTCACTGCTCGCCGTCGAAAAGCCGATCAGCATGGGCGTGCGGATCAGTTTGAGCAGGCGGAACACGTCGCGCCCCAGCACCAGGTAGCCCGCACACACCAGCACCAGCCACAAGGCGGCCAGGGCCAGGTAGAAGCTGAGCATGAATTTGCCGAACACCCCCAGCATGCCCAGGCCCTGGGTGGTGATGGCACCGGCCACCGCGCCAAACACGCCCACGGGGGCAAAACGCATCACGTAATCGGTGACCTTGAGCATCACATGGACCACCTCGTCAAGCGTGGCCACCAACGTGCGCGCGGCCTGGTTGTGCAGATGCCCCAGCGCCAGGCCAAAGAACAGCGAGAACACCAGGATCTGCAGGATGGCGTTGTTGGCCATCGACTCCACGATGCTCTTGGGGAACACCTGGGTGATGAAGTCGCGCAGGTTCAGCGCCCCGGTCTTGAGCTGCGTCGAAGTGCCCGCTTCGGGCAGGGGGATGGACAAGGAACTGCCTGGCTGCGTCAGGTTGGCAATGACCAGCCCCAAAGTCAGCGAAATCAGCGAAGCCCCCAGAAACCAGACCACCGCACGCGTGCCAATGCGGCCCACCGTGCGCGAATCGCCCATGCTGGCCATGCCGGCGGCCAGCGTCGCGAACACCAGGGGTGCAATGATCATCTTGATCATGCGCAGGAAGATGTCGGTGAGCAGGCCGAAGTAGCCCGCGATCTCCTTGGCGGCCTCGGGCGTGGGCGCCCATGCGTGGCAGGCGTAGCCGACCAGAACCCCCAGAACCATGGCCAGGATGACCATCGTGGTCAAGCGATTGAGTTTCATGCGATGTGTGTGAATTGATGAAGCGAACGTGGTGCGGCAGAACGCCCAAATCGGGCTACCGCCGCACCTCCAGCGGAATCGGCAAGGCTGCGCAATGCAGCGAGCACGTGTGCGCTCACCCGGGTGGGCGGGATGTCGGCTGCAGAAGGGAACCGGGCGCGCGGGCACGCCCAGGGTGTGTGGTTTGTGGCAAGGCTTGTCTCCCCCAAAGTGGCTGACCGCGTCATGCGCGGCTTGCCACCGTCATTGCACGCAATGTGCCAGGCGCCTGCCCTGCGCCAAGTCCTTGATTTGCCTGCCATAGCAGGAGGCAACAGCGGTTTTCCGGTTCGGCTTTCCGAGCACCCCGCCCACCACACATTCGGAATCCCGAACAACTCGCGAGCGGGCCCCGCCTGCACGGGCCCCGCCTGCACGGGCCGCGCCAAAGCTCGTCGCTGGGGGCGGGTCGGCCTTCAAGGTTCGAGCACAGGGCCCCCTGTCTTCTGCTGCCGACAACAGCTCACCACCAAAAGAAAAGCCGGCCCCAAGGGGCCGGCTTTGATGCGGAGGCGGTAGAGGCGGATTCGCCCGATCAGTCGGCGGTAGCCTCTTCAGGCTCGGCAGGTTCCGCCTTGGCCGAACGCTCCTTCTTCGGCAGGGGCTGGATGTCCAGCAGCACCTCGGGCGTTTCCACCCCCTTGTCGTCGGTCTTCATCTCGATGTCCACCGTCAGGCGCCCACCTTCGGTCAGGCGGCCGAACAGCAGTTCGTCGGCCAGCGCACGGCGGATGGTGTCCTGGATC
>CAYXSL010000137.1:0-12491 GCA_964466605.1 uncultured Verminephrobacter sp. | reverse complement strand
TTGCCGTGCTACAGCACTGTCTGCGGCTTCGCGCCTAGACACGAATGATTTGGAACCGGAATAAGAAGGCGCTGAAGCGCCCGGCGAGAAAACTGGAGTGGGGAGTTTTTGCGCGACCGCGCAAAAAGAAAGAAGAAGTTGACGAGCCTTACCCCCGGCACTGACTCCACAGTTAGGGCTGCTTGGTTCCCCACCTGACCCGGTTGGCCGCTTCACCATGCGAGGAGGCCCGTCACCGCCGATTGTACGTCGGATGAAGGCCCTGATTTTTCAGTGACTGTTTTGTTTGCCCTGGCGGCGCCGGGGGCGCACGGCCCAGCCCGTAGAATCGCCCGCATGTCCTACCTCGTGCTCGCCCGCAAGTACCGCCCCCGCAATTTCACCGAGATGGTGGGGCAGGAGCATGTGGTCCAAGCCCTGTCGAATGCGCTGACGCAGCAGCGCCTGCACCACGCCTACCTGTTCACGGGCACGCGGGGCGTGGGCAAGACCACGGTGTCGCGCATTCTGGCCAAGTCACTCAACTGCCAGGGGCCTGACGGGCAGGGCGGGATCACCGCCACGCCCTGTGGCGTGTGCCAGGCCTGCACCGACATCGACAGCGGCCGATTTGTGGACTACACCGAGCTGGACGCGGCCTCCAACCGGGGCGTGGACGAGGTGCAAAGCCTGCTGGAGCAGGCCGTCTACAAGCCGGTGCAGGGGCGCTTCAAGGTCTTCATGATCGACGAAGTGCACATGCTCACGAACACGGCGTTCAACGCCATGCTCAAGACGCTGGAAGAGCCGCCCGAATACCTCAAGTTCGTGCTGGCCACGACGGACCCGCAGAAGGTGCCGGTCACGGTGCTGAGCCGCTGCCTGCAGTTCAACCTGCGCCCCATGGCGCCGGAAACCGTGCTCTCGCACCTCACGCAGGTGCTGGCGACCGAGAACGTGCCCGCCGAGCCGCAGGCGCTGCGCTTGTTGTCGCGCGCTGCGCGCGGCTCCATGCGCGATGCGCTGTCGCTCACCGACCAGGCCATCGCCTTTGGCAGCGGCCAGTTGCAAGAAGCCGGTGTGCGCCAGATGCTGGGTGCGGTGGACCGCTCCTATGTGTTCCGATTGATTGACGCACTGGCCCAGGGCGACGGCAAGACGGTGGTGGAGACCTCGGACGCACTGCGCATGAACGGCCTGTCGGCCGCGTCCACGCTCGAAGAAATGAGTGCCGTGCTGCAGCGCATGGCTGTGTTCCAGGCCGTGCCGCAGATGGCAGGCGCCGTGGATGCCGACGACCCCGAGGCCGCCGAAACCGCGCGCCTGTCTGCGCTGATGCTCGCCGACGAAACCCAGCTGCTCTACAGCCTGTGCCTGCACGGGCGCGGCGAGCTGGGCCTGGCACCCGACGAGTATGCGGCGCTGACCATGGTGCTGCTGCGCCTGCTGGCCTTCAAGCCCGTAGGCGGTGCAGGCGGTGTTGGCGAATCGGCTGAAAAAAAAACTCTGACGCGGCCTGAAACTGCGTCTTCGGCGGCTTCTGCGACCGCTGCATCGGCGCCCCTGGCGGCGGCTGCGGCACCGATTCCCCCGGCTGCGCCTCTGGTCGCTGCCGCCCCGGCGGCGCAGCCCACACCGGCGATGCCGGCGCCGCCTGCTGCGGTCCCTGTTGCGGCATCTGCCGTGCCGACCCCCGCCCCCACAACAGCGGCCGTGTCCGCGCTCGATGACGACGCTCCTGGCTCTGATGACGCCTCTTCGTCCGAGCCCCCGCCCTGGCCTGGGTCCGAAGACGATGCGGGCCCTGCCGCCCGTGCACTTGCTGCACCTGCAGCGCCCGCCGCCGTCACGGCGCTGCCCGTGCGCCAGGCGCGAAATTTTGAGGAAAATCAGGCTTCTGCGCGCGCTCCGCAAGCGCAGGGCGCTCCTGAATTCGTAGCAATCCCCGTGCGCGTGGCCCCTGAGCCTGGCGCGCGTTTGCAGCCCGCCCCCCATTCGGCCCCTGTACCCGCATCCGCCCGTTACACGCCCACCGAAGAGGGTGATGTCTGGCATGCCACGGTGCAGCAGATGGTGGCGGCCGAGGCCATCAACGCCCTGGTGCGGGAGCTGGCCCTGCAGTCGCAGCTGGTGGCGCGTGATGGCGGCCACTGGCTGCTGCGCGTGGAGCGCGAATCGCTCAACCAGCCCACCGCGCGCGAGCGCCTGCGTGCTGCGCTGGAGGCGGCGGGCCATGCCACCCAGATCAGCGTGGAGGTGGGCGTGGTCATCGACAGCCCCGCCCGCCGCAATGCCGCCGCCGCTGCCGAGCGCCAGCGCCGCGCCGAGGAAATCGTGCACAACGACCCCTTCGTGCAATCGCTGATGCGCGACTGGGGCGCGAGAATTGTGCCGGGCAGCATCAAACCCGCGTGAGATGAAGCTCCCCCTGAGTCGCCTTCGGCGCCTTCCCCCTCTCTCGCCTCGCGGGAGGGGGACGCACTCGGTGGCTTGGCAAAGCCAGCTCCACGAGTGCACTGGGTTGGCGTATGCCCGTTTCGACGGCCACTGACGGTGCAAAGCACAATACCGTGCATCTCGGATACCGAATCTCTGTCCCTTCGTGGGAATCGATCAACCAGAAAGAAAGCAAAGGAAACCACACCATGTTCAACAAAGGACAACTCGCCGGCCTGATGAAGCAAGCCCAGGCCATGCAGGACAACCTCAAGAAGGCCCAGGACGAACTGGCTTTCATCGAGGTGGAAGGCGAATCGGGCGCGGGCCTGGTGAAGGTGGTGATGACTTGCAAGCACGACGTCAAGCGCATCACCATCGACCCCAGCCTGCTGGCCGAAGACAAGGACATGCTGGAAGACCTGGTGGCGGCTGCGTTCAATGCGGCAGTGCGCAAGGCCGAGGAGACTTCGTCGGAGAAGATGGGCAAGCTCACCCAAGGCATGCCAGGCCTCCCCGGCGGCATGAAATTCCCTTTCTGATACTGGCTACCGAGCGGGTCATCTGCGTCGTTGGGCGGTGCTCGGAATCCTCACGTACTTCAAGTACGTTCCGGTTCCTGTGCTCCGTCCGCCTAGCAGCTGATCCCGCTCGCTACGCCCTTGAGGGTGGGGGTGAAAGCCTTCGTGAGAGGTTGCTTGGTGCCTCAACCACCCGTTCGGGCTGAGCCTGTCGAAGCCTGGCACCGATCTTTCCTACACGCTCATCCGCATCGCCTGCTAACCCATGTCCATCACCAACTCCCTCGACGTTCTGATCCAGGCGCTGCGCCGGCTGCCGGGGGTGGGGGTGAAGTCTGCGCAGCGCATGGCCTTCCACCTGCTGCAGCACGACCGTGAGGGGGCGCTGGCCCTGTCGCGGGCGCTCTCGGAGGCGGTGGGCACGGTGCACCACTGCGCGCGCTGTCATACCTTTACCGAGGCCGAGGTGTGCAGCACCTGTCTGGACCCGGAGCGCGATGCCACGCGGTTGTGTGTGGTCGAAACGCCTGCGGACCAGTCCGCGATGGAGCGCACCGGGGCCTTCAAGGGGCTGTACTTCGTGCTCATGGGGCGGCTCAGCCCGCTGGACGGCGTGGGCCCCAAGGAAATCGGGCTGCAGAAACTCATGGAGCGGGCCACTGGCGGCGAGGTGCAGGAAGTCATCCTGGCCACCAACTTCAACGCCGAGGGCGAGGCCACGGCCCATGTGATCAGCGAGGCCCTCAAGAGCCGGGGCGTGCATGTGACGCGGCTCGCGCGCGGGGTGCCCGTGGGCAGCGAGCTGGAGTACGTGGACCTGGGCACCATCGCGCATGCGCTGGTGGACCGCCGGTGACGATGCCTCGCCCGCCGAGGCACACTAGAATACTCACAATTTAATAGCTGCTCACGCTTGTCCATCAGGCGGTGGCGGCCAAAGAGACTCTAAAACTATGAATACCACCATGCATGTCGCACGGTTCACCGTGGCCTATTGGTGCGTGCTGATCGCCGCGCTGCTGCCCATGGGCTGCGCCTGGCTGGCCAAGAGCGGCAACCTGGGCAAGTCGCGCAAGGACGGCGGTTTTGACAACCACGACCCGCGCGCCTGGATGGCCCGGCAGACCGACTGGCGGGCACGGGCCAACGCGGCCCAGGCCAACAGCTTCGAGGCGCTGCCGTTCTTTATTGGCGCCGTGATCATTGCGCACCTGCTGGGCGCCGGGCAAACGCTGCTCGACATGCTGGCGCTGCTGTTCGTCATGCTGCGCATCTTCTACGTGATGATGTATGTCTCCGACATGCCCACGGCCCGCAGCGCCGTGTGGGCGGCGGGTTTCCTGGTCAACGTGGCGATTCTTTTCATCGGCTACCGCTGACACCGGGCGGGGTGCCTGTGGGGCGCACCGCCTTTGGGCCGCCTCCCGGCCGCCATAGTTTTTCATGCTTACGTAGAAACCCGCAGGGAATCTCCCTGATGCGGCCTGGCCCCTGCTGGGGCACGATTGTTGCAATGCAGCATTGCCTTTTTTCCTGACTCCATGCCCTTGCCTTTGCTCACCCGCCGCGCCTTTGGCGCCGTGACTGCCCTGTCGGCGGCCGCAGTGTGCGTGCCTGCGGTGGTGCGGGCGCAAACCGATGGGGCCATGCTGGGGCGCGTCACCGTCGCAGTGGGCGGGCAGGGGGTGCTTTACCACCTGCCGCTGGCGCTGGCGGATGCGCTGGGCTACTTCCGGGCCGAAGGCCTGGAGGTGGTGGTGCGCGATTTCGCGGCGGGCGCGCTGGCGCTGCAGGCCGTGCAGGATGGGGCGGCCGACGTCTGCTCAGGGGCGTTTGAACATGTGCTGCGCGCGCAGGTGCGGGGGCAGGCCTACCGCTCGCTGGTGCTGCAGGGGCGGGCCCCCCAACTGGCCCTGGGAGTGTCGCTGCGCTCTGTGCCGACCTACAAGGACGTGGGCGACCTGGCGGGGCGGCGCATCGGGGTGTCCTCGGTGGGCTCGTCCACCCACCTGGCGGCCAGCCTGATGCTGGTGCGCGCGGGGCTCTCGCCCCGGGATGTGGCCTTTGTGGGCGTGGGCTCGGGCACGGGTGCGATGAACGCGCTGCGCTCGGGCCAGGTGCATGCGCTGTGCCATGCCGACCCGATCATGACGCTGCTGGAGCAAAAGGCGGACACGCGCATCGTGGGCGACCTGCGTTCGCTCAAGGCTGCGCAGGAGCTGGTGGGCAAGGGCACCCTGCCCGCAGGCAGCCTGTATGCCCCCCAGGCCTTTTTGCAGAAGCAGCCCGCGCAGGCCCAGGCGCTGGTCAATGGCATCGTGCATGCGCTCAAGTGGCTGCAGACCGCCGGGCCGGCCGACCTCGTCAAGGCGGTGCCCGCCGCATATTTGATGGGCGATCGGGGGCTGTACCTGGCAGCCTTTGGCCGCGTGCGCGAGACCTTCTCGCCCAATGGCCTGATGCCCGAAGACGGCCCGGCCACCGCGCTGCGTGCGCTGGCGCGCGTGCAGCCCGAGCTGGCCGAGGCCAAGGTGGAACTGGCGCGTACCTACACCAACGACCTGGTGCGCAAGGCGCGCCAGAAATACAGCGTCTGACCCCTGGGCCCCTTGCTCCGAGCCACCCTTGCGTGGCATCGGACGTTGGGGCTTGTACCGGGGGCGCCAGCGTGGAACGGGGGCGGGTTTGGACTACAGTGCGGGGGCGCCCGCAAGGTGTGAACCTGGGCGCAACTGCAGCCAGTTGGCCTGGCGGTTTTGCCCCTTACCCCGTGATCGATTTTTCCAAGGACTTTCCCATGTCGCTGAGCCTCAGCATCGGCCCGCTTGTTTCCCTGATTGCAGGCATCCTCATCCTGGTGATGCCGCGCCTGCTCAGCACCATCGTGGCGCTGTACCTCATCATCATGGGCATCCTGGGGCTGCTGGGGATGCACACGCTCCGGTTCTGACCGTTCCCCGCGAGGGCCTGCCCCCATGGGCCGGAGCGTCAGCGCCGCTTGACCTTGGAGGGCGTTCCCCCCTTGCGGGAAGGGGCCCCCGCATTGCGCTTGCTGCCGCCCCCCGCGGCCACGCGGGCGCCGCCACTGCGGGGGCTGGCCTGGGCCTGCTTGATGGGCAGGTACACCACCACCTGCTGCCCTGCCTTGAAAGCGGCGTTGGCGCGCACGTCGTTCCAGTCGGCCACGTTGGCGGCGGTGAGCTTGTAGCGCCGTGCAATGCTGGCCACGGTCTCGCCCTTGCCAGCGCGCACCGTGGTGCGGCGGGTGACGATCTCGGGCGTTAGGGCCACCTGCCCGTTGTCGGCAAGGTGGGAAGACACGTCCTGCCTTGTGGTGTTGGCGCGCGGCACCATCAGGGCCGAGCCTGCCTTGATGAGCATGCGCGGCGGGATGTTGTTCATGCTGCGCAGGTCGGTCTCGCTCATGCCGGCACGCTGCGCAGCCTCGGCCACGCTCATGGTGGTGGGCACGGACCACACGGTCCAGCTGGCGTACTGGCCGTCGCGGCGGGCGTCGAGGTTGCGCTGGAAGACCTTGGCGTTGTCCCAGGGCAGCAGGATCTGGGGCGTGCCTGCGGCCAGGATCACGGGGCGCTTGTAGGAGGGGTTCAGCGCGCGGAAGTCCTCCTCGCGGATGCCAGCGAGCTGGGCCACCAGGGCCACGTCGATGTCGTGCGTGATGTCCACCGTCTGGAAGTACGGGTGGTTCTCGATGAGCGGCAGCTCGGTGCGGAAGGCATCGGGGTTGGCCACGATGTTCTTCACCGCCTGCAGCTTGGGCACATACATGCGGGTCTCGGCCGGCATGTTGAGGTCGGTGTAGCTGGTCCCCAGGCCTTGCTTCTGGTTGCGGGCGATGGCCCGGCCCACGCTGCCTTCGCCCCAGTTGTAGGCGGCCAGGGCCAGGTGCCAGTCGCCGAACATGTTGTACAGCTTTTGCAGGTAGTCGAGCGCGGCACGTGTGGATGCGAGCACATCGCGGCGGTCGTCGCGGAAGGCGTTCTGCTTGAGGTCGAAGTAGTTGCCCGTGGCGGGCATGAACTGCCACATGCCGGCCGCCTTGGCGCTGGAGATGGCCTGCGGGTTGAACGCGCTTTCGATGTAGGGCAGCAGCGCCAGCTCGGTGGGCATGCCCCGGCGTTCCAGTTCTTCAACGATGTGGAACAGGTATTTGCTGGAGCGCTCGGTCATGCGCTGCATGTAGTCGGGGCGCGTGGCGTACCACTGCTCGCGGTCCTGCACCAGTTCGTGCTGCAGGTCGGGCATGGCAAAGCCGCGCCGGATGCGGTCCCAGAGGTCGGCCGGGGCCGACAGCGAGGCCACCTCGCCGCTGCTGGCCTGGGCTGCCGTGATGGGCTTGAGCGGCCCGTTGGGGATCAGGGGGGTGTGGGAGGAAGAGCGTGCGGTGCTGGCGATGGCTTTGGTGTCCGTGCCCGCCTGGTCGGGCGAGGGGGTCCCGGTGGTGGCGCAACCTGTGAGCCAGAGCAGGCCCGCCAGGCAGGCGATGTGCAGAATTTTCATCGGAATTCGTTCTTCCATTGGCGCAGGGCGGCCAGCACCGCCACGGCGTCGTTTTCAGTCACCTGCGCATCGTGGCCCCGGGCGGCCTGGGCCACCGTGGGTTGCCTGACGCGCAGGAAAGGGTTGATGTCCCGCTCCAGGTCCATGCGGGAGGGCAGCGTGGGTTGCTGCTGCGCCCGCAGGGCCTCGCATTGGCTGCTGTAGTGGAGCAGTGCCGCGTTGCCAGGTTCCACGGCACGCGCAAATTTCAGGTTGGAGAGGGTGTACTCGTGGGTGCAGCACACGCGGGTGTTGCCGGGCAAGGCCGCCAGCTGGTCCAGCGAGTCCAGCATCTGCGCTGGCGTGCCCTCGAACAGGCGGCCACAGCCGCCCGAGAACAGGGTGTCGCCGCAGAACAGCAGCGGCGCGCCATCCATGGCCGCGCAGTAGTAGGCGATGTGGCCCGCAGTGTGGCCGGGCACATCGATCACCGTGAAGTGCAGGCCCAATACATCGGCCCCCTCCACCACATCGCCCTGCGCCAGGCGGACCAGAGGCTCGGGAATACGCTCCCGGGCCGGGCCATAGACCCGGGCGCCGGTGGCAGTGCGCAAGGCATCCACCCCGCCGACATGATCGGCATGGTGGTGCGTGACTAGAATGGCCTGCAAATCCAGGCCGAGGTCGTCCAGCGCCTGCACCACGGGTGCGGCGTCGCCCGGGTCCACAACGATCGCCTGGCGGCCGTCGTGCAGCATCCAGATGTAGTTGTCGTTAAAAGCGGGCAGTGGCAGCAAATTCATGAGCGATCAAATTATAGGTTTGCACCATTGGTTCGACTCCCCGCCGGGCCGGTACCTGCTGGCATGGCAGCAGGCGCGCTTCGACGAAGCCGTGGCCGACATATTTGGCTACCACAGCCTGCAGCTGGGCATGCCCCTGCTGGATGGCCTGCGCGCCAACCGCATGCCCTATCAATGGCTGGCGCTGGGGCAGGAGGGGGTGGCGGGGACCATCGCCGCCGCGCCAGCGGGTGACGAGGGCACAGCCCCTTTGCGGCAGCACACCGTGGACCTGCTCGCCGAATCCGTGGCACTGCCATTTGCCGATGCGAGCCTGGACCTCATCGTGCTGCCCCACACCCTGGAGCTGAGCATCGACCCCCACGCCACGCTGCGCGAAGTCGAGCGGGTGCTGATGCCCGAGGGGCGCGTGGTCATCAGCGGGCTCAACCCCGCCAGCCTGTGGGGCCTGCGCCAGCGGCGCGCGCGGCTGTACCAGCGCCTGGGGCGGGGCCACCTGTACCTGCCCGATGTGGGTGAATTCATCGGCTACCGGCGGCTGCGGGACTGGCTGAGGCTTTTGAGCTTCGAGGTCGAATCGGCCCGTTTTGGCTGTTATCGTCCCGCGGTGCGCAGTGCCCAATGGCTGGAGCGCTTTGGCTGGATGGACCCGTTGGGGGAGCGCTGGTGGCCCATTCTGGGCGCGGCCTATTTCCTGGTGGCGGTCAAACGGGTGCATGGCATGCGCCTGCTGGGGCCCGCCTGGCGCAACCAGCGCCAGCGGTCCGCAGCCACGGTGCCCGTGGCCAACCGGGCGGGTGGCCGGGTGCCCACGGCCCATGCGTCCCAGGTTCGGCGCAAGCAAACATAGACAATCCCCCACCGGTCGCCACGGGGCCTTTTGCCTTGGGCAGGGCGGCCATGCATGAATCACCACAGCAGGAACACAGTTTGAACCAGGTAGAGATATACACAGATGGCGCCTGCAAGGGCAACCCGGGCCCCGGCGGATGGGGCGTGCTGCTGCGCGCCGGGCAGGTTGAGAAGGAGCTGTTCGGCGGTGAGCTGGGCACCACCAACAACCGCATGGAGCTCATGGCCGTGATCGAAGCGCTGTCGGCCCTCAAGCGCCCCTGCGCCGTGACGCTGTTCCTGGACAGCGAATATGTGCGCAAGGGCATCACCGAGTGGATCCATGGCTGGAAGGCCAAGGGCTGGCGCACCGCGTCCAAGCAGCCCGTGAAAAACGTCGAGCTGTGGCAGCGGCTGGACGCCCTGGTGAGCACCGGCGGCCACCGCATCGAGTGGCGCTGGGTCAAGGGCCACTCGGGCGATCCGGGCAACGAGCGCGCGGACGCGCTGGCCAACCGGGGCGTGGACAAGGCCCTGGGACGTGGATGACCTTGGCACGGGCCAACCGTTTCAAAAGAGTGCTTAGGCACAACCACCAGCCCCTTCGGGGGCTTTTTTGTTTTTGGGCGTGTAAAGCCTGCGTAAAACCGCGGCCATTGTCCTTGGGGTCTTGCCAAAGTTTGCTGCAGCACAAGACACGCACTGATACATTGTTTGATTGCATTCCCCACAACACCTGGCTGCACAGACTGACCCATGGCGTCCAAGAACAAATACATCGTTTTCGCTGTTATCGGCATCGCCGCCGCCTCGGGTGCCGCCTGGTGGCTCCAGAAACCCGCGCAGCCTGCACGCAGCGATGCCGCCGTGGCGGGCGGCCAGGGGGGGGCGCCAGCGGGTGGCGCTGCCAAAGGGGCCGGTGCGGCGGGCCGCCCCGTGGCCGTGGAGGCCGTGGCCGCCCGGCAGATGGCGCTGCGCGACGATGCCGAGGCTGTGGGCAGCCTGCGGTCGCGCCAGAGCGTGATGCTGCGGCCCGAAGTGGGGGGGCGCATCACGCAGCTCAACTTCCGCGACGGCCAGCGCGTGCGGCGCGGGCAGGTGCTGGTGCAGTTTGACGACCAGCTGCCCCGGGCGCAGATCCAGCAAAGCCAGGCCGAACTGTCCATCGCCCAGGCCAACCACAAGCGCAACCAGGAGCTGGTGGCCCAGGGCTTCATCAGCCAGCGTTCGGTGGATGAAAGTGCGGCCAACCTCGAGGTGGCGCAGGCCAAGCTGGCGCTGGCGCAGGCCACGGCCCAGCGCCTCAAGATCGTGGCCCCCTTCGATGGCGTTGCCGGCATCCGGGGCGTGAACGTGGGTGACTACCTCAAGGACGGCGCTGACATCGTCAACATCGAAGACCTGGACGCCGTGTATGTGGACTTCCGCCTGCCTGAGCGCCTGCAAAGCAAGGCGCGCACCGGCCAGACCGCCCAGGTGGTGTTCGATGCGCTGCCGGGCGTGCGCTACGCCGCCGTCGTGCAGGCGATCAGCCCGCAGATCGACGCCGACGGCCGCGCCATTGCGGTGCGCGGCTGCATCGACAACCGCCGCCTGCAGCTGCGCCCGGGCATGTTCGCCCGCGTGACGGCCGTGTTCTCGGAGCGCGCCGATGCACGTGTGGTGCCCGAGGAGGCCATCGTGCCGGATGGCAACAGCCCCTATGTGCTCAAGATCGTGGAGGGCCAGGAGCCCGGCAGCCGCGTGACCCGCCGCACCCCGGTCAAGCTGGGTGCCCGTGCCCCGGGCCTGGTGGAAGTGGTCGAAGGGCTGAATGCCGGCGACCTGGTGGTCACGGCCGGCCAGCAACGCATCCGCAAGGATGGCACCGAGGTGCGGGTGGTCGAGCTGGGCAAGCAGGGCGCCGGGGCTGCGCCCTCAGCTGCGCGCGCAGCCTCCGGCCCCCGGGGGGGCAATACGTCGGGTGTGGCCGATGCGCCCGCGCCTGGCGCATCGGGTGCGGCGGCAGTGGCGGCTGTGGCCACTGCGCCTGCAGCCTCGGCAGCCCCAGTAGCGCCCACGGCAGCCCCGGCCAGCGCGCTCGTGGCACCGCTGCCCGGTCCCAATCCTTGCCAGGTGGCGGCCAACCCGGGCCAGCCAACCCCGACCGGCCAGCGGGCTCCCGCCTGACGCGGCGGGTTGTTCTGCCGGGTCGCCGCCCTTTTCTGATGCCCCTGGACTGCCATGCAACTCGCTGAAATCTCCATCCGCCGGCCGGTATTTGCCACCGTGCTGTCGCTGCTGGTGCTGCTGATTGGTGCGGTGAGCTTCACGCGCCTGTCGGTGCGCGAATACCCCAAGATCGACGAACCCGTTGTCACCGTCAGCGTGCGCTACGCGGGCGCGTCGGCCGAGGTGATCGAATCACAGGTCACCAAGCCGCTCGAAGACTCGATTGCAGGCATTGATGCGGTGGATGTGATCACCTCCATCAGCCGCGCCGAGCAAAGCCAGATCAGTGTGCGCTTTCGCCTGGAGAAAGATGCCGACAACGCCGCTGCCGAGGTGCGAGACCGCACGGCGCGTGTGCGCAACCGCCTGCCCACGGCCGTGGACGAGCCGGTGATCGCCAAGGTCGAGGCCGATGCCTCGCCCGTGATGTGGCTGGCCTTCAGCAGCGACACGCGCAGCCCGCTGGAGATCAATGACCTGGTCAACCGCATCGTCAGGCCCCGCCTGCAAACCGTGACGGGCGTGGCTGACGTGCCCATCTACGGTGAACGCAAATACGCGATGCGGGTGTGGCTGGACCCCGAACGCATGGCAGGCTACCGCCTGACCACCCAGGACGTGGAAGACGCTATCCGCAGGAACAACCTGGAGCTGCCCGCAGGCCGCATCGAGTCGCAGCAGCGCGAGTTCAGCGTCACCTCGCAAACCGACCTCAAAACCCCGGCGCAGTTTTCCAACATCGTGATCCGCACGGTCAACGGATTTCCGGTGCGCATTCTGGACGTGGCACGGGTGGAAGAGGGCGCCGCCAGCGACCGCAGCCGCGTGCGCCTGAACGGCCGCGACGCGATCTCGGTGGGCGTGATCCGCCAGGCCACGGCCAACCCGCTGGAGCTGGCCAAGGGCGTGCGCGCCATGCTGCCCCTGCTCAAGGCTGACCTGCCGCCAGACATCGGCATCGACGTCGCCAACGACAACTCCCTGTTCATCGACCGCTCCATCAAAAGCGTCTACACCACCATTGCCGAGGCCGTGGTGCTGGTGGCCCTGGTGATCTTTGTGTTCCTGCGCACCTTCCGCGCGTCCATCATTCCCATCGTCACCATCCCGGTGAGCCTGGTGGGCAGCTTTGCGCTGATGTCGCTGGCGGGGTTCTCGATCAACACGCTCACGCTGCTGGCGCTGGTGCTGGCCATCGGCCTGGTGGTGG
>CAYXSL010000136.1:0-12500 GCA_964466605.1 uncultured Verminephrobacter sp. | reverse complement strand
GCGCATTGCGCTGGCCAGCGAGGCCTTCATGGCGCATGCGGCGGGGGCTCATCCGAAGCGCGTGATCGTGGTGCCGGGCCGTCTGGTGAACGTGGTGGTCTGACCCCATGAACAAACGCACCCTGCTCAGCCTGGCCCCGGTGGCCTTGTTGTCGGCCTGCGGATTCCGGCTGCGTGGCGTGCCGGAGTTCGGCTTCAACTCGCTCTACATCGCCGCCCCCGCCAGCTCGCCGCTGGCGCGGGAGCTGCAGCGCACGCTGGAGGGCTCGGGCGGCAAGCTGCAGCTGCTGCGCGACCCGGCGGCCATGCCCACGGCCGAGGCCATTCTGGATTTGCTGCAGGAGCAGCAGGAGCGTGCGGTGGTGGGGCTCAACGCCTCGGGCCAGGTGCGTGAGCTGCAGCTGCGCCTGCGCATCAAGTTCCGCCTGCGCACCCCGACGGGCGCGGAGCTGATCCCCGAAACCGAGCTGCTGCAGCAGCGCGAGATCAGCTACAGCGAAACCATCGCCCTGGCCAAAGAGGCCGAAGAGGCGCTGCTCTACCGCAACATGCGGACCGACCTGGTGCAGCAGCTCATGCGGCGCCTGTCGCTCACCCGCCCCGCCCCGTAACGGGACGCAAAAACGGCATTCAAAATGCCGTCTGCGCGCGTTGGGTAAGCTTTTTAAGCTATGTTTTTAATAGCATTCGAGGGGCGCCCTTGTTATGGCGCGTTCCCCAGGGGCGCGTTCTGGCGCCGCACAAAGCGGCCCGCCCGGGCCCCCGTGGCGCGCTGCGCAGCGGTGTAGCTCAGCACGCCGTTCACCCACACCTGCTCGATGCCCTCGCTGAACTGCTGGGGCTGCTCGAATGTGGCCAGGTCGCGCACGCGGGCCGGGTCAAAAACCACCACGTCGGCCATGTGGCCCGCCTGCAGCAGGCCGCGCCCACCGAGGCGAAAACGCTGGGCCGATAGGCCCGTCATCTTGTGCACCGCTTCTTCGAGCTGCAGCAGGCCCTTGTCGCGCCAGTAGCAGGCAAGAACGCGCGGGAAGGCGCCCCACAGGCGCGGGTGCGGCCGCTCGTCGTGTGGCAGCCCGTCCGATCCGATCATCGACAGCGGGTGGGCAATCACGCGTTCCACGTCGTCCTCGCGCATCTGGAAATAGCAGGCCCCGCCGGGCTGGAGGCGCACGGCGGCCTCCTGCTGGGGCACGCCCCATTCGCGCGCAATATCGGCCAGGTAGCGCCCGGCCATCTCGGGGTGGGGCTGGCTGCCGGTGATGAGGATGTCGATGATGCCGTCCACCAGATCCTCGCGCAGCACGGTGGAGCCTGCGGTGTAGGGGTACACGTCCATCGCAATCTCTTGCTGCTGGGCGAGCTGGTCGATCAGCGGCAGCGTCTCGCGCGTGCGGCCCCAGTTGGCGGGCCCGGCGCATTTGTGGTGCGAGATCACCAGCGGCAGGCCCGACTGGCGGGCGGTGAGCGCGGCTTCCTGCAGCGCAGGCAGGATGCCCGCCAGCTCATCGCGGATGTGTGTGGCATACACGCCGCCGTGGCGCGCCGCCACCGATGCCACGGCCACCAGCTCTTCCACATCGGCCGCATAGGCTTCGCTGTAGAAGATGCCCGACGAGAGGCCCAGCGCCCCGGCTGCCATGGCTTCCTCCATGTCGGCGGCCATGGCGGCGCGCTCGTCGGCGGTGGCCGTTCGGCGCAGGTCGGCCAGGTGGCGCATGCGCAGGGCCGTGTGGCCCATCAGCGCGGCCACGTTCACGGCGGGATGGGCGGCGTCCACGGCGCGGGCATAGTCGGCCATGCTGGCATGGCGAAACTGCAGGCGCCCCAGCAGCGAGAGCGGGGCCCGCGGGCTGTCGGTGACCACCGGGGCCAGCGAAATGCCGCAGTTGCCCACGATGACGGTGGTGATGCCCTGCGAGAGCTTGGGCAGCATGGTGGGCGCATCCAGCACGGCGGCGTCGTCGTGTGTGTGCACGTCGATGAAGCCGGGGGCAATCACGCGGCCGGTGCAGTCCACCTCAGTGAAATTGGCGCTCGCCCGGGCGCGGGCCAGCGCGGCAGGGTCGATCTGGCCCGGCCCGGCCAGGGCGGTGATGTGGTCGCCCTCGATCAGCAGATCACCCACCCAGCCGGGGCGGGTGGTGCCGTCCACGATGCGGCCGTTGCTCAGCAGCGTTGCATGCGCCATGTCATTCCTCTGCGGCCCTGCCGCGCGATGGTTCAAGGGCTTGGCTGGCGGCGCTGGAGTGGCCCGCGTGGCTGTCAAAGGCGCCGACGTATTCGGCGCTGTCAAAACCGTGTTTGTGCAGCAATTGCTTGAACTGCTGCAGCCCGCGTGTGGCGACGGGGCCGAGCTTTTGTGCCAGCCGCACCGTGAGGACCTCGATCACCACCAGGTGGGCCAGATAGGCCTCGGTGCCCACGCGCATCACGGCGTCCTGCGGCACCGACACGGCCAGCACCAGGTCGGCCACCTCGGCCAGCGGGGTGCCGGGCTGGGTCAGCGCCACCACGGTGGCGCCTTGCGATCTGGCAAACCGCGCGGCCTCCAGCGCATAGGGCATGCGCCCCACGTGCGAGATGACAAAGGCCACGCCATCGGGCCCCAGCGTGCTGGCCGACACCAGCTGCTGGTGCGCATCAAAAATGGCGTTGGCCGTGCAGCCCAGGCGGAACAGGCGGCTTTGCAGCTCGCTGGCCATGAAGGTGGAGGCTGCGCCGACCGAATAGCAGTCGATGCGCCGCGCCTGCGCCAGCCGCTCGGCCACGCGGTCGAGCACGTCGGCGTCGAGGTTGCGGCCCAGCTCGGTCAGCGACGACACGGCGGCGTGCACGATCTTGCTGGCCACGTCCTGCGCGCTGTCGTCGGCCAGCACGCTGCGGTGCAGGTGCGAGCCCGACACGGCCAGGTCTTGCGCCAGGGCGACCATGAATTCGCGCACCGAGTCGTGGCCAAAGCTGCGGCAGGTGCGCACGATGGTGGGCATGGACACGCCCGCCTGCTGGGCCAGTTGCTCCACGGTGGCGACCACGGCGGCGCGCGGGTCGTCCAGCACCACGCGCACCACGCTGCGCTGCGCCTCGGGCAGGTCGGGCTGGCGCTCGCGCAGTTGCTGCAGCAGGCTGGTAGGGGTAGCTTTGGACATGGTCAGAAACGGGTGCTGATGGCGCGGGTGATGGTGCCGGCGTCGTCCACGACGGGCAGCCAGCGCCATTTGTCAAACGTGGTGCAGGGGTGCGAGATGCCCAGGGCCACCCGATCGCCCACAGCGGGGGCGGGGCCTGCCGCAGGGTCGTAGCGCAGGTAGGCGTGGTGGTCGTTGAGCGCGCTCACCGTCCACCCGGTGGGGGTGCTGGCAGCGCGGCGCTCGTGGCGCGGCGCCCAGCGCACGGGCATGGGCATCTCCAGATCGTACGAGACATCGCGCCGCCCGCCGGTGAGCAGGGCCAGCCCAGGCTCGGGTACCGATTGCACCAGGGTCCAGACTTCGAGCGCGGGGCGCAGCGAGGCGTCCAGCCCCTCGCGCTGCTCCACATGCTTCAAGAAGCGCTGGTAGTTGCCATGGTCGTGCGTGATGTAGCAGCCCGAGCGCAGCACGCCCAGCACGGGCTTGGACAGCCCCTGGGTGCGCAGCAGCGGGATGACGAGGTCAAACACTGCCGAGCCACCTGCGGTGAGCAAAATCTCTGGGTCGGCAAACAGGCCCTGCGCATCGCAGGCGCGGGCCACCTCGGTCACGCGGCGCACCAGCGCCGTGACTTCGCGCGCATCGTGCTCGCTGTCGCAACGCGCCACGCCGCCCTCGTAGCATTCCACGCCGCCCAGCTGCACGGCGGGCGACCGGGCCATGGCCTGCGCCAGCGCCAAGGCCTCTTCCAGCGTGCGGCAGCCGGTGCGCTGGCCGGGCACGCCCATCTCCAGCAGGGTGTCCAGGCGCTTTGCACCGCGCGCGGTGTGGCCACGCCGCTCGGCCCAGTCTTCAATGCAGCGCAGCTGCGCCAGGCTGTCGATGAGGAACCACACGCGCAGGTCGGCATGGCGCTGCAGCAGCGCGTGCAGGCCGTCCAGGTCGGCATCGCACAGCACCTGGTTGGCGATGATGGCGCGGCGCGCACCGGCCTCCACCCCCACGCTGAGCTGGTACACGGTGGCAAAGGTCAGGCCCCAGGCGCCCGCCTGCAGCTGCTGCGCAAACAGCTCGGGCGACAGCGTGGTCTTGCCGTGCGGCGCCAGGGCCACGCCCTTGCGCTCGGCGTAGGCCTGCATCCAGGCCAGGTTGTGGGCCAGCGCGCTTTCGCGGATGACGGCAATCGGCAAGGGCAGGTCGCCCGCCAGCACGTTCCAGCCGCGCTGGCCCAGGTCGGCGGGGCGGCAGGGCGCGGCGTGCAGCGGGTAGCCCTTGCAGCGGTGGTCAAGCAGGAAGTCGTCGGTCATGGTGCGGGGTGAGAAGTTGCTGTTTTCCAGCAGGCGTGCAGGTGGCCGGGGGCCACTTCGCGCAGTTGCATGTCGGCGCTGGCGCAGCGCGCCTCGGCCTCTGGGCAACGGGTGCGGAACACGCAGCCCGAGGGCGGGTTGGCCGGGCTGGGCAGGTCGCCTTGCAGCAGCGCAATGCTGCGGCGCTGGGCGGGGTCGGGGATGGGCGCGGCCGCCAGCAGGGCCTGGGTGTAGGGGTGCTGGGGCGTGGCGTACAGCGCCTCTGTCGGGGCGATCTCCATCACCCGGCCCAGGTACAGCACCACCACGCGGTCGCACAGGTACTCCACCACATCGAGGTCGTGCGAGATGAACAGCAGCGTGAGGCCCAGCTGCTCTTTCAGCTCGCCCAGCAGGTTCACCACCTGCGCCTGGATAGACACGTCCAGCGCCGACAGCGGCTCGTCGGCCACGATGAACTGGGGCTCCACCGCCAGCGCGCGCGCAATGCCGATGCGCTGGCGCTGCCCGCCCGAGAACTCGTGCGGAAAACGCTCGGCATGCTCGGGCCTGAGGCCCACCTGCTCCAGCAGCTGGTGGATGCGTGGCAGGCGCGCGGCGCCCTTGGCCAGGCCGTGCGTATCCAGCGCCTCGGCCAGCACCTCGCGGATGCGCATGCGCGGGTTCAGGCTGGCATACGGGTCCTGAAAAATGATCTGTATCTGCGAGCGCAGCGGCCGGTATTGCGATTGCGAGAGCTGCGCCAGGTCCTGCGGCGCGTTGCCGCCGTGGTAGCGCATCTGCCCGCTGGTCGGGTCCACCAGGCGCGTGAGCAGGCGGCCAATGGTGCTTTTGCCCGAGCCCGATTCGCCCACCAGGCCGAGCGTTTCGCCCCGGCGGATGGTGAAGCTCACGTCGTCCACCGCGCGCACGGGGTGCGGGCCGCTGCCAAAGTGTTTGCGCAGGTGGGCAATTTCCAAAAGCGGCGCGGCGGTATCGGTTGGTGCCATGGCGGGGGGCTGGTTCAGGACGGTGTTCATGCACTCACCTCGGCGGGTTCGGCGTGTTCCTCGCGGTGCAGGCAGCGCACCATGCGGCGCGGGCCGGCGGCTTCTAGCGCGGGCATGGCGTGGGTGCAGTCGGGTTGCTGGCGCGTGCAGCGCGGCGCAAACGCACAGCCGGGCGGCGGTGCGAGGGGGCTCGACACCTGGCCCGGAATCGCCACCAGCTTGCGCCGCACGGCCGCTGTTGCATGGTCAGCTGCCTGCGCTTGCCGCCGCGCCACACCGGGCAGGCAGGCCAGCAGGCCGCGTGTGTAGGGGTGCTCGGGCCGCGCAAACAGGTCGTGCACGCGGGCCGATTCGACAATGCGCCCGGCGTACATCACGGCCACGGCGTCGGCGTATTGCGCCACCACGCCCAGGTTGTGCGTGACGAACAACATGCTCATGCCGGTCTCTTTCTGCAGCCGCCCCATCAGCGCGAGGATCTGCGCCTGGATGGTCACGTCCAGCGCGGTGGTGGGCTCGTCGGCAATCAGCAGCGTGGGGTTGCAGGCCATGGCCAGCGCAATCATCACGCGCTGGCGCATGCCGCCCGAGAGCTGGTGTGGGTACTCGTGCACACGCTGCGCGGCGGCCGGGATCTCGACCAGCTCCAGCATGCGGCGCGCGTGGGCCAGCGCGGCGCTGCGGTCCATCTTCAAGTGCAGGCGGGCGGATTCGGCAATCTGCTCGCCCACCGTGAGCACCGGGTTCAGGCTGGTCATGGGCTCCTGGAAGATCATCGCCAGCTCGTTGCCGCGCAGGGCGCGCTTGTCGGCCTCGGGCATCGCCAGCAGATCGACCTTGCGGCCGTCGCGCTGCACAAACCAGGCCTGGCCCGTGACTTGCGCCTGCGAGGTGCGCGCGTGCAGGCCCATGAGCGTGAGGCTGGTCACCGACTTGCCCGAGCCCGACTCGCCCACCAGCGCCAGCGTCTCGCCGGGGTGGATGGCAAAGGACACATCGGCCACGCTCTGGATGCGGCCTGCATCGGTGGCGAACGAGGTGGACAGGCCGCTGACTTCGAGCCGGGGCGCGGCGCTCATCGTGGGGGAGGTCATACGGTCTTCTTCAGTTTGGGATCGAGCAGGTCGCGCACGCCGTCGCCCAGCATCTGCAGCGACAGGGCCGTGAGCACAATGGCCACGCCGGGGGCGAAGATGGTCCAGAAGGCCTTGTCGGCATAGTCCAGGCTGCCAGCGATCATGGTGCCCCAGGTGGGGATGTCGGGCGGCACGCCCACGCCCAGGAAGGACAGGCCTGCCTCGGCCAGGATGGCGTAGGCAAAGATGAACGTCACCTGCACCAGGATGGGCGACATCAGGTTGGGCAGGATGTGGCGCCACAGAATGAGGTGCGTGCGCACGCCCAGGGCGCGGGCCGCGTCCACAAACAGCAGCTCGCGCAGCACCAGCGTGGTGGCGCGCACCACACGGGCCACGCGCGGGGTGTAGACGATGACCAGCGCCAGCATCACGTTCCACAGCGACACGCCCAGGATGGACACCAGCGCAATGCCCAGCAGGATGTCGGGGAAGGACATCATCGCGTCCACCACGCGCATCAGCGGCGCATCGAGCTTGCGGAAGAACCCCGCAAACATGCCCAGCAGCGTGCCCAGCAGCACGGCGCCAGCGGCGGTGACCAGGCCAATCAGCAGCGAGTAGCGCGCGCCGTGCACGATGCGCAGCAGCACATCGCGGCCCAGCTCGTCGGTGCCCGCCCAGTGCGTGCCCGAGGGCGCGCGCAGCCGCTCGCTGATCGACAGAGCATTGGGGTCCGCATCGGACACCCAGGGGAAGACGACCGCAATGCTCGCCACCAGTGTTATCACGATGGCGGCGGCCAGCACCACCTTGCGGGCGAACAGGCGGCGCAGCACGGCCCGCAGGCGGTGCCAGAAAGAGGGGCTCGGGTTCATGGGGCTTCCAGGCGGATGCGGGGGTCCACCAGCGTGTACAGAAAGTCGATGGCCAGGTTGATGAAGACGTAGATGGCGGCAATCACCAGCAGCGTGCCCTGGATCACGGGGTAGTCGCGCCGCAGCACGGCCCGCACCACCAGGTTGCCCACGCCGGGCAGGTTGAAGACGGTCTCGGTCACCACGGTGCCGCCAATCATCAGCGCCATGGTCAGACCCAGCACAGTGACGATGGGCACCAGCGCATTGCGCAGCACATGCTTGACCATGATGGTGCCCTCGGGCAGGCCCTTGGCGCGGGCGGTGCGCACGTAGTCCTCGCCCAGGATGTCGAGCATGGAGGCGCGGGTGAAGCGGATGATGAGCGCCGAATTGAGCAGCCCCAGCACCAGCGCAGGCAGCATGAGGTGCGACAGCCGCTCGCCCAGCGTGGCCGTGGGGTCGCCATAGCCTGAGGCGGGGAACCACCCGAGCTTGACCGCAAACAGCTGGATGAGGATCAGGCCCAGCCAGAAACTGGGCACACTCGCGCCCAGCATGGCCACGCCGCTCACGGCCTGGTCGGTGGCGCTGCCGCGCCAGACGGCGGCGGCCATGCCGCAGGGCACGCCCACCAGCGCGGCGATGCCCACGGCAAACAGCGCGAGGAACAGCGTGGGCTCGGCCCGCTCCAGCAGGGCCTGGGCCACGGGGCGCTGCAGAAACAGCGACTGCCCCAGGTTGCCCTGCAGCAGCTCACCCACCCACAGCCCAAACTGCACGGGCAGGGGCTTGTCCAGCCCGTATTGCGCGCGGGCCTGGGCAATGTCGGCGGCGGTGGCCTGGTCGCCCAGCAGCAGCGCCACGGGGTCGCCCGAGGCCAGCCGCGTGAGGCAGAACACCAGCACCGCCACCAGGGCCAGCACCACCACGGCGCCGCCCAGGCGCTTCAACAGAAATCGCATGTTTGTCTCTTTGAAAAGTCCCTGCCTGGAGCTTGATGATTCGGCATCCATCCACTTGAACCGTTCACGCTGGGCTTGTCGAAGCGCTGCGCAAGGCTTCGACAACTCAGCCTGAACGGTGGTTGAGGCATCGAAGATGCCGGCTCAACAATGTGGCCCGGCACCAGGCGCCTCGGGGGAGTCAGTTCTTCAAACCCGTGTTCCAGAAGAACGGCCAGATGGCCGGTGTGTAGCCTTGCAGCTTGGCCGAGCGGGCCGACAGGCCGTTGAACTTGCCCACCTCGATGAACGGCACTTCGTCGTACACCACCTGCTGCACCTTGCCCCACAGCGCGCCGCGCTTGGCCGGGTTGGTCTCCTGGTTGAAGGCCGCAAGCGCAGCCTTCTTGTCGGCAGAATCCCACCAGCCGGGCGCACCGTCACCCAGCTGCGGGGGCGAGAGCATGGGCTCGGGGAACAGGCCCGAGTGCGTGAAGTACACGTCCCACAGCTTGGGGTCGTTGCGGCGCTGCACCAGCGTGGCCCAGTCCACCACCTGCAGCTCGGTCTTGAAGCCCGCCTTCTTGAGCTGCTCGGACATCACCAGCGCCATGTTGTAGTGGAACTCGTACTGGCGGCTGGCCATGATGCGCACGGGCTGGCCACCATAGCTGGCCTTGGCTGCCTGCTCTTTGGCGGCCTGCGGGTTGCGCTCGTTGTAGAGCTTGCTGCCCGCGTCCGAGTAATACGGCGTGCCCTTGGGGAAGAAGTTGGGCTCCACCACAAAGAAGCGGTTGTCGCCAAAGCCTGCGGCCAGCAACTCGCCCGTGCCCACGGCGGTTTGCACCGCGCGGCGCAGCGGCTGCGAGGCCAGCACGCCTTCCTTGGTGTTGAACACGATGTACGGAAAGCCGAAGTTCTTGGTCACGATGGGCACCACGGCGGGCGCGCCTTTTTCGATGCGGCCAATGGCCTCCACGGGCAGCAGGTCGGCGTACTGGAACTGGCCCGAGAGTGCGCCTTCGACGCGCGTGTTGGCGCTGGGCACGGGCACAAAGCGCAGCTCGTCGAGCAGCGCCTCGCGCTTGCCAGCGTAGCCGCTGGCGGCTTCCTTGCGGCTGGCGTAGCCGTCAAAACGCACCAGCACGGTGAACTGGTCGGGGCGGCGTTCCTTGAACTGGTAGGGCCCGGTGCCTATGTAGTCCTTGAGCTGGGGCGCGATGCTTTCCTTGGCCATGATGGCGGCCATGCCGCTGGGCAGGGCCAGCTGGGCCAGCAGCGGTGCGTAAGGATTTTTCAGCTTCAGCTCCACGGCCAGTGCGCCCTTGGCGGTGAGCGAGGCCACTTCCTTGCCCACGGCCTTGCCACGGGGGTTCAGCTCCATCCAGCGCTGCAGCGAGGCCACCACATCGTCGGCCGTCATCTCGCGGCCGTTGTGGAACTTCACGCCCTTGCGCAGCGCGATGGTGTAGGTCAGCCCGTCCTTGGAGACCGTGGGCAGGCCCTCGGCCAGCATGGGAGCGATGGCCCAGTTGGCATCGAAGGTGTACAGCGGCTCGTACACGTGCTGCATGATGGTGCCCACCAGGTCGGCGGTGCTCACCATGGGGTCCAGGCCCTGCGGCTCGCCCACCATGGCGAGGTTGGCGGCGCCGCCCTTAGACGGGGTGGCGGGTACCGTTTGGGCCCAGCTGGCGCTGCAGGCCAGGGTGAGAGCGGCGCTCAGCGCCGCTGCACCCAGCAGCAGGCGGCGGCCCCGCAGTTCAGGCGTTGGCAGCGGATGCTGCACCAGAGTGGTTCCAGACGTTTGCATTGCACACCTCGAAGTAATAGGATTACACGAATAAGCACATTCGATGCCAGAATTGCGAACGAGATGGGCATTTCTGGAAGGAAGTGTGTAATATCTTTACTCAAAGGAGCGTTTTCCATGCCAGTAGAAACCCTCGGCCAAGCGCCGCTCGCGTCCGATCGCCTCGCACGCCCCCTCTCGCCCGCCACCCGTGCCGGCGACTTCGTTTTTGTCTCGGGCCAGGTGCCCACCGACGACCAGGGCCAGGTCGTTCTTGGCGGCATCGAGGCGCAGACGCGCCAGGTGTTCCAGCGCGTCAAGGACGCTTTGGCCCTGGCCGATTGCACCCTGGCCGATGTGGCCAAGGTCAGCGTCTGGCTGGCCGATGCGCGGGACTTCGGCAGCTTCAACCGCGTGTACATGGAGTGTTTTGGCGACCACCGCCCCGCACGCTCCACCGTCGAGTCGCGCCTGATGATCGACGCCAAGGTCGAGATCGACGTGACGGCCTACAAGCCGCGCGGCTGAGCCATGAGCGCAGCCAAGCAAGCCGTGTGGGATGTGGTGGCGCTGGGCGAGGCGCTGGTGGAGTTCAACCAGACGCGCCCCGGCGAGCCGCAGTACCTGCAGGGTTTTGGGGGCGACACCAGCAACGCCGTGATCGCCGCCGCCCGCGCGGGCGCACGCACCGCCTACCTCACGCGGCTGGGCAGCGATGCCTTTGGCCAGGCGCTGCTGGACCTCTGGGCGCGGGAGGGCGTGGACACCTCGGCGGTGGAGCGCGATGCGCAGCACCCCACGGGCATCTACTTTGTGACGCACGGCGCGGCCGGGCACGAATTCAGCTACCTGCGCGCGGGCTCGGCCGCGAGCCGCATGGCACCCGCGTGGTTGCTGGATGCGCCCGCAGCGGTGCTGCAGCAGTGCCACATCCTGCATGTGTCGGGCATCTCGCTGGCGGTGTCGGCCTCGGCCTGCGACACAGCTTACGAGGCCATGCGCGTGGCCCGGGCGGCCGGTGCGCGCGTGGCGTTCGACCCCAACCTGCGCCTCAAGCTCTGGCCGCTGGCACGGGCGCGGGCCTGCATCGCGCATGCGGTGTCGCTGTGCGACATCTTCCTGCCGGGGCTCGACGACATGGCCGCGCTGCTGGGCTTGGGCGATGCCGATGCGATTGCCGACTGGGGCCACGCGCAGGGCGCAGCCACGGTGGTCGTGAAGCTCGGGGCCGACGGTGTGCTGCTGAGCAGCGCCGACCCCGCCGTGCCGCGCCAGCGCGTGGCGGGCCGCAGCGTGGCGCTGGTGGATGCCACGGGCGCGGGCGACTGCTTTGACGGCAACCTGCTCGCGCGCCTGGCGCTGGGCGATGACCTGGCCGCCGCCGTGCGCTATGCCAACACGGCGGCATCGCTGGCCGTGCAGGGCTTTGGCGCCGTGGCGCCATTGCCCACGGCGCAGCAGGTGCAGGCGCTGCTGTAGCACGGGGCGGCTGCGCTCACCCGTTCGGGCTGCGGCCTGCTGTCTGAACGGGTGGGGGTGGCGATTTTTTAAGAAAAAATGGCCGTTACCGCGCGACCATCATGCCTTTATTGCTATCTAATTGATAGTAAATGGGTCTGCGCCCGCTGTGCCGTGCCTCACACCGGCCGTGTGCGCATCAGCGTGCTCTTGCCAAACAGCGACTCCACCAGGTCCACCGCCAGCACAGCGGTCTTGTTGCGCACGTCCAGTGCGGGGTTCAGCTCCACGATGTCGAGCGAGGCCAGGCGGCCGCTGTCGGCAATCATCTCCATACACAGCTGCGCCTCGCGGTAGGTGGGGCCGCCGGGCACGGTGGTGCCCACGCCGGGTGCAATGTCGGGGTCCAGAAAATCCACATCAAAGCTCACATGCAGGTGGGTGTGGGCGTCCATGCCCGCCAGGGCGCGTTCCATCACCTGGCGCATGCCCACCTCGTCGATGGCGCGCATGTCAAACACTTCCAGGCCCTGTTCGTGCACAAAGCGTTTTTCGCCCGCGTCCACGCTGCGGATGCCGATCTGGCGGATCTGCTCAGGCCGCAGCGCCGGGCCGCCGCCGGGCATGGCCGCCAGCTGGGTCAGCTCGGCCGGGCCAAAGCCGCACAGGCAGGCCACGGGCATGCCGTGCACATTGCCGCTGGGGGTGAGTTCGCTGGTGTTGAAGTCGGCATGCGCATCGAGCCACAGCACGCGCAGCTTTTTGCCACTTTCTGCGCAGTGGCGGGCCACGGCGCTGATGCTGCCCAGGCCCAGGCTGTGGTCGCCGCCCAGCAGGATGGGCAGGTGGCCCAGCTGCAGCTCGGCATACACGGCGTCATACACGAGCCGGTTCCACTGCGCCACCTCGCTCAGGTGGCGGTAGCCTTCCGCAGGAGGCTGCCAGG
>CAYXSL010000135.1:0-12584 GCA_964466605.1 uncultured Verminephrobacter sp. | reverse complement strand
TTCGCCGACCGCTTTGGCAGCGCCCCCGGGCTGGAGAAAAAAGAGGTGTGTTTTGTGGCCGCGCCCATCCCGCAGTACTTCACCAGCCTGGCCGAGCACCTGCCGGCCGACCAGCATGCGGTGCTGCTGCTGGTGGCCCCACACTCCGAGGCGGGCCTGCGCGACATGGTGGCGCAGCACGGCGGCCAGGTCACCTACCGCAAGACAGCCGACGAAGTGGCCAGCAGCCACAAGACGCTGCTCGAATACACCTGGAACCACACCACCCTGCACGCCCTCAAGGTGGACAAGGGCCTGACCTACATCCAGAGCGGCTTCAACCCCATGCACCGCCTCAAGCAGGCGAAGGCGCTGGAGGCCGCGCTGAAAGGCGAGGTGATGATGCACCTGGAATTCCTGCGCACCAAGGAAGGCGCCTTCAACTGCAGCGGCCTGCAGATCATCCGCTACACCACCGAAGAGCGCCTGAACCAGATCATGCAGATCTACCGCGACCACGGCGTGCAGATCAACAACCCGCACGTGTACATCGTGGAAGACGGCAAGCAGAACCACCTGGACCCGGCCGTGGTGGGCATGAAGCGCCGCTTCGACCCGCAAGGCCTGCTCAACCCCGGCAAGCTGCGCAGCTGGTATGCGGCCGGGCAGTTGGCTGCAACACCCACTCCCGTGCTGCAGACCGCCTGACTCTTCACAACCCGCACCACGCGCCCCCGGTGTTCCCCCTCTCCCCGCGCGGGAGAGGGAGCCCAACCCCCGCCGCATCCGGTTCAGCGCAAACTTGCAGCCAAAAAGGCCCCTTCCGCGCATCCACAGGGCATAATCAGCTACTCATTTAATAGCAAACAGCCCGCACCATGCCTTGGCACGCCCGTCTGCAGCTCGACTACACGGCAGAAACCAACACCGCCCGCACGGTGGCCCGCTATGAGCACAACGGGCCGCTGCGCATCCTGCAAAGCCTGTACCCCGAGGGCGACGCCATCTGCCACAACGTGCTGGTGCACCCGCCCGGCGGCCTGGTGGGCGGCGACACGCTGGACATCACCACCACCGTGGGCCCCGGCGCCCATGGCCTGGTCACCACCCCCGGCGCCACGCGCTTCTACCGCTCCACCGGCCCGCTGGCGCTGCAGCGCAGCCACCTCACCCTGGCCGAGGGCGCGCGCCTGGAGTGGCTGCCGCTGGAAGCCCTGTGCTACAGCGCCTGCCACGCCGAAAACCACCTCACGTTGAACCTCGCCCCTGGCGCCGAGTGCATCGCCTGGGACGTGACGGCGCTGGGGCTGCCGCACGCGGGCCAGCCGTTTGAACAAGGCCGCTTCACCCAGCACCTGGAAGTGCCCGGCCTGTGGCTGGAGCGCGGCGTGATCGACGCCGCCGATGACCGGCTGCTGAACAGCCCCCTGGGTTTGGCAGGCCACCGCTGCATGGCCAGCATGTTCTTTGCCGCAGGCACGCCCCTCGACCGCACGCGCCGCGATGCAGCCCTGGACGCGGCCCGCGCAGTGATGGAACAACACCCCCAAGTCAAGGCGACAGCAGGCGCAACCAGCCCCAACGACCGCATGGTGGTGGTGCGTGTGCTGGCGCCGCAGGTGGAGCCTGCGATGAAACTGCTCAAGGCCGTGCGGGTGGCTTGGCGGGAGGTGTTGTGGGGGCTGGAGGGGGAAGCGCCCAGGATTTGGGCGATGTAGGAATGCCTGCTAATCCCTGACAGGTTCACCAAGTTGGACTATGCAGCCAATGAGCCTTGGCTTGGTAACGTCCGTCCTCTCAGCGAGACTTTCATCCGAACTTGTCGGGTACATTGCCTCACATGGAAAAGTCAGCATTGTTCATAGCGTCTTCGGTCGAGGGCTTGCCCATAGCAGACGCAATCAACGTAAACCTCGACCATGACGTGCATTGCACCATTTGGCGTAACGGCACTTTCAAGCTTGGCTCCGATGGGTTGGGAGACCTTATCAAGAAGTCGTCTGCTGTTGACTTCGCCGTTTTCGTGTTCACGCCCGACGACGTCACCACTATGCGCAATAGAGAGGTGATAGTGGCGCGAGACAACGTAGTGTTTGAACTCGGCCTTTTCATCGGTTCTTTAGGCAAAGATCGTTGCTACGTGGTGAAGCCACGTGGCATCGAAATGCACCTTCCTTCAGATGTTGCGGGTGTCACCACCGCCGACTACGTAGCGGACCGGCCTGATGGCGATATCGCATCTGCACTCAATCCAGCCTGTGCACAGATAAAAGCCCGAATCAAGGAACTAGGTGCGCTCCCGCGGCTGACCAGTGCCGCAGGCCGTGGAGGAGTTCAACACATTCCGAACCCACCTGAGTACAAACTCAGCGGCGTTGATTTGG
Organism: uncultured Verminephrobacter sp.; assembly: GCA_964466605.1. GTDB lineage: Bacteria > Pseudomonadota > Gammaproteobacteria > Burkholderiales > Burkholderiaceae_C > Acidovorax. Next base: position 10,221 of record CAYXSL010000135.1, on the reverse strand, counting down.
AGTTTCTTGCACAGTGCGTTCGCAGTCATGTAGCGTTCCCGAACGGCCTCTCTTTTCATTGGATTAGTAGTCACATCCGTTCTGAAGACTATCGAATCTCGTTGGCGGCAGTTAAGTTAATGCGATTGGGATACATCGAAAAATCCGTAGAAATGGATGAGACACACGATCATTTCTTTGCCTACCGCGCGACCGAAGATGGCCTTGATGTTTTCTTGAAACACGAAGACCGGTACAGCGAACTGTCAGAAGAAGTAGCCTTAGCGCGAGGGCTTCAAAAAAAAGACTCACCGAAGGGGTCTCAAAATGGCAGTAAAGGCTTTGATGACATGGACGACGACATACCGTTTTAGTACGGTAGTCATACGTCCAGCCTTCAATTGAAACGTTTTCAACTGATGAAGTGTTCAGCCCACTAGTGAGCCTTAGCTAGCCGTCGCGGTAGCAGGCACCTTCAGCAACCCATCGGCCTTGAACATTGCGCGAATCCCCCGCACCGCCTGCCGAATCCGCGCCTCGTTCTCGATCAGCGCAAAGCGCACATATTCGTCCCCCTGGTCGCCAAAACCAATGCCGGGCGACACGCACACCTTGGCCTTGTCGAGCAGCTGCCGCGCAAACTCCAGCGAGCCCAGCGCGCGATACGGCTCGGGGATGCGCGCCCAGATGTACATGCTGGCCCTGGGGCAGTCCACGGCCCAGCCCGCTTCGGTGAGGCCCTTGTAGAGCACGTCGCGGCGGCGCTGGTACTGGGCGGCGATGTCTTTCACGCACTGCTGGTCGCCCTCCAGCGCGGCAATCGCCGCCACCTGCAGGGGGGTGAAGGTGCCGTAGTCGTGGTAGCTCTTGATGCGCGCCAGCGCGGCCACCAGGTCGGGGTTGCCCACCATGAAGCCCACACGCCAGCCGGCCATGTTGTAGCTTTTGCTCAGGGTGAAAAACTCCACCGCCACGTCCTTGGCGCCGGGCACTTCCATGATGCTGGGGGCGCGATAGCCGTCGTACACGATGTCGGCATAGGCCAGGTCGTGCACCACAAGGATGTCGTGCTTCTTGGCCAGGGCGATCACGCGCTCGAAGAAGCCCAGGTCTACACACTGCGCCGTGGGGTTGCTGGGGAAGCCGAAGATCATCATCTTGGGCTTGGGGTAGCTGCCGCGGATGGCTTTTTCCAGCTCGGCAAAAAAGTCCACATCGGGCGCCACGGGCACGCTGCGGATGTCGGCACCGGCAATGACTGCGCCGTAGATGTGGATGGGGTAGCTCGGGTCGGGCACGAGCACGGTGTCGCCCCGGTCCAGCGTGGCCAGCATGAGGTGGGCCAGGCCTTCCTTGGAGCCGATGGTGACGATGGCCTCGGTGTCGGGGTTGATGTCCACCGCGTAGCGGTCTTTGTACCAGTGGCTGATGGCGCGGCGCAGGCGCGGGATGCCTTTGCTGGCGCTGTAGCCGTGGGTGTCGGGCCGCTGGGCCACTTCGGTGAGCTTGGCGACGATGTGTGGTGGTGTGGCCCCGTCGGGGTTGCCCATGCTCATGTCGATGATGTCTTCGCCCCGGCGGCGGGCGGCGAGTTTCAGCTCGGCCGTGATGTTGAAGACATAGGGAGGAAGGCGATCGATGCGCGCAAAACGGCGCTTGCCCTGCGATGCAGACATGCGGTGTGACTTTCACGTAAGCGCCCGGAACCGTCCGAGCGACGTGGCTGGCAGAAAGGCCAGCCCGCAGCCAATGTAACGCACAACACAGCGCCAGCCAGCCACCCCGTGTGCAGCTGTCGCAAAGCCGCTACGGCGCGGCCAACCCGTCGTGCGGGGCTATGCGGTGGCAGCGGCGCGTGCGGCCGTGGCCTTTTCACTGCCCATCGACCACGCAAAAATGGCCACGCCACCCAGGCCGAGCACCACGCCCACCCAGCCGGTGGACGTCCAGCCCATGCCCGCCGAGATGGCCACGCCGCCCAGCCAGGCGCCGAGCGCGTTGGCGGCATTGAAGGCCGAGTGGTTGAGTGCGGCGGCCAGGGTCTGCGCGTCGCCCGCCACATCCATCAGGCGGATCTGCAGCGCGGGGCCAATGGCCACCACGGTGCCCAAGAGGAACGTGGCCAGCGCGGCGCTGGCGGGGTGGCGTGCGGCGGGCACAAACAGCGCCATCACCACCATGGACCACAGCAGCACCTTGCCGATGGCGGGCATGAGCGCCTTGTCGGCCATGCGCGAGCCCACCAGGTTGCCCGCCACCATGCCCAGACCAAACAGCGACAGCACAAAGGGCATGAGTGCAGGCGGCATGCCTGCCACCTCCAGCAAGGTGGGCTTGATGTAGCTGAACACCGCAAACATGCCGCCAAAGCCGATGGCGCCAATGCCCAGCGTGAACCACACCTGCTTGCGCGCCAGCGCGCCCAACTCGCGCAGCGGGCTGGCACCGTGCGACGCGGGCATGGCGGGCACCCACAGGCGCACCATCACCACGGCAGCCACCGCGATCAGGCCCACAAACACAAAGGCCGCGCGCCAGCCAAACGCTTCGCCCAGCGCGGCGGCAATGGGCACGCCCACCAGCGTGGCGGTGGTCAGCCCCAGCATGACCCAGCCCACGGCGCGTGCGCGGCGGCCGGGCGGCGCCAGCGCAGCCGCCACCAGCGCAGCCACGCCAAAGTAGGTGCCATGCGGCAGGCCGGTGAACAGGCGCATGGCGGTGAGCGAGCCGTAGCCCGGCGCCAGTGCCGATGCGAAATTACCCAGCGCATACACCACCATCAGCGCCATGAGCAGCGCGCGCCGCCCCCAGTGGGCGCACAGCACGGCCAGCACGGGCGCGCCCACCACCACGCCCAGCGCATAGGCACTGATGACGTGGCCCGCCTGCGGAATGCTCACGCCAATGTCGCGCGCCACCTCGGGCAGCAGGCCCATGATGACGAATTCACCCGTGCCGATGGAAAAACCGCCCACCCCCAATGCCAGCACGGCGCGTACCAGGGTGTGGTCGTCTGTGGAGTCGGTGGTGGGAGTGGAGGCAACAGGCGTGGAGGGCTGGGGCGCAGTCATGGCAGCAACGGGGGCGAACACCGGCAGGCGACGGCGCCGCAACACAAGAGGTGAGTGGGGTGGGGAAAGGGCCGCAACGCAGCCGCTGACGGCCGCTGACGGCCGAAGCGTTACGCAGTTACATGGGTAAACCCTAATTCTGTAACCATAACATGCCCTGCGGGCCCCTGCTGGGCCGGGGGCATACACCCGCCGGGCGAGAGCCGCAGCCGGACACGGCGGCCGGGCCGTTTGCAGCAGCTATGGGCTGGATCAGTGCGCCACCAGCAGCTGCACAAACATCTGCACCTTGGCGTGGCATTCGGCGCTGATGGAGGTGAACTCCAGCCCCGCCACCCACTCGTCGCCCTCCGGCTTGAGGGTGATGACCCGCGCATACACGTCGGCCACGCGGTAGTCCACCAGCGGCAGCTCAAACTCCAGCTTGATCTCGCTGTGCGGCTCCAGCGGCTCTATCAACTCGACCAGCAGGCCGTGGTAGCCGATGTCGCGGATAGCGCCGTGCACGATGTGGGGCACCACGATCTTGTCCTGCATGCGTTGGCACAGGCAGGGCAGGCGCGCATCCACGCGGTGGCTGCGGCGAAACTCCTGGCGCGGCACCTTGAGCTTTTGCGAGGGGATGGCGATCAGCTCGCGCAGGCTCACGGGCTGCGTGCGGCCCTTGACGTAGACCTGCATGGGCGCCGACGCCGACACCAGGCCCCAGCAGCGCTGGTAGGTCGTGTCGCTGATGAGCACCTGGCCGCGCAGGCTCAGCGCCTCAATGCGCGAGGCCAGGTTGACGGCCTCGCCGATCACGGTGTACTCGGAATACACGTCCGAGCCAAACCGCCCCGCCATCACCGTGCCCGTGTTCACGCCAATGCCCAGAAACACCTCGGGCAGCCGCTCACGCAGGTGCGCCAGGTTCAGCTCGCGCATGGCGATCTGCATCTCTACGGCGCAAAGCAGCGCGCGGTCCACATCGTCGTCGCGCGCCACGGGTGCGCCGAACAGCACCATGATCGAGTCGCCCATGAACTTGTCGATGCTGCCCTGGTACTTGAACACCACTTCCGACAGCCGTGCCAGGCAGCGGTTGAGCGCCGCAATGACCACGGCTGCGGGCTGAGAGCCCGACAGCGCGGTGAACCCGCGCAGGTCGGCCAGCAGGATGGTGACCTCACGCGGCACCACGTCCAGGCCCTCGCTGGCCCCGCCATCGGGGCTTTGCATGCCGTGCAGGATGCTGGCCATCTCGGCCTGCGCCGCGTCGGAAAGGGATGCACCGGTCTCGCGCTCGATCAGCGACTGCAGGCGGCGCACGGCGTCGTGGTGGAATTCTTTGTGCATGGGCATTGGGCAAGCAACGGGGGCATGGAGAGCAAGGCCTGGGGCCCGCCCATGGCATTCAGGATAGGCGCGCCCCTCGGGGCGGTCAACCGGGAATTCCACCCCGGGCCGCAGCCGCCGCAGCCGCCGCAGCCGCCGCAGCCGCCGCAGGTGGCGCGACGGGCAGCGCGACGGGCAGCACGATGGGCAGCGCGACTGGCCTCAGCCCCTGCCCGCCCGGCAACCCGCCCTCTCCTCGGCACAGAAAGAAACCCGGCCAGCTCCCTCCGGGGCCCGGCGGAGCGGGAAATTTCAAGCTTCTCAGGCCGTCTGCGCGCGACCATAAACAAAAGTTAGCTATCAAAAGACGAGCAAACCTGCCCACCCGCCGCCACACCGCCTGCACTGGGGGCAGAACCCCGGGGGACCTCACCCGACGGCCACGCGGTCCACGCACACAAAGTCGCCAGTGGCCCGGTCGTAGTCCCACCGCGCCGCAGTTCGCACCTGCCCCACCGCCGCCGCACCCGGGCCGTCTTCGCTCAGCACCACCAGGCTGTTGGGGTGACCGTGCCGCAGGCGGCGCGATACCGCCGTGCCCGCGCGGCTGGCCCACAGGCCCGGCAGGGGCTGCAGCAAGCCGGGGTCGTGCACATGGCCCGACAGCAGCATCTGCGCACCGGCCATGCGCCAGCGGTGCAGGGCCTCCTCGGCGCGGTGCGGGCGGTGCGCGCGGTCATCAGGGTCGCGCGCCACCAGGGGGTGGTGGCTCGCCACGATGCGCCAGGTGCCGGGCGGGGCGCGCGCCAGCAGGTTGGCCACATGCTCGATCTGCGCCAGCGACAGGCTGCCCCGCTCGTGCCGCCAGGCGCGCGTGGTGTTCACGCCCACCACATAAAAGGGGCCCATCTGCCGCACGGGCTCCTGGTCCACGCCAAACTGCTCGGCAAACCGCTCGTAGGCACGGCCCCAGCGCAGCCACCAGGCAAACAGCGGCACATCATGGTTGCCCGCCAGCACCAGGCTGCTGCGCGCATGCAGGCCCTGCACAAACCGCGCGGCCTGCGCAAACTGGCTGGCGGTGGCGCGCTGGGTGAGGTCGCCCGACACCACGGCCAGGGCCACGCCCAGGCGCTGCGCGAGGCGCTGTGCGGCCGCGCACACCTCGGGGTCGTGGGCCCCGAAGTGCAGGTCGGACAGGTGCATCAAAGCGGGCATGGCGAAGGGCTGTCAGGCAGAAGGTCAGGCAGATGATCAGACCGGTACCAGCCCGGGGGCGGGCGATGCGCCGGGCTCGGCCACTGCAGCGGCCCGCGAAGGCTGCGCAGCATCATCGCGCACCAGCGGCGACGGGGCCACCAGCCACAGCGGCCGCGCGCCGACACGGAAGTGCAGGGGTGCCGCCATCCATTCACGCTCGCCATCAAACGCCACCTTGACCTGGGGCGGGCGCCAGCTGGCAGGGGCCACGGTCAGCTCGGTGCAGGCAATGCTGGTCACAGCACCGTCCTTGTCCAGCTGGCCGGTGGCGGCGTTCCACACGGTGCGGGCCGTGGCCCAGCGGTTCTGGGGCTTGAGCATCACCACCGCAAGGTGCCCGCCGTCGGCCACCTGCTGCGCCTGGGGCAGGCCCATGCGGTCCAGCTGCAGCGGGTTGTTGCCCACAAACAGGGTGGTGACCAGGTGCTCCTCCTGCCGCACCTCGGCGCCATGGTGGGTGGTCATCACCACGCGCCAGCGCCGGCCTGCGGCGGGGCGAAACAGGCTCCACACCGCCGATGCCACCGCCACCCAGCGTGACCGGCCAAACCGCTGGGAGGCCCGCTCGCGCTCGGCCAGCAGCTTGGGATACAGGCCCACGCTGGCGTTGACGATGAACATGCGGCGATTGACATGCCCCACCTGCACGGGGCGCATGTCCCCCGCGTGCAGGGCCTGCAGCAGGTCTTGCACGGCCTGCTCGGGGTCGAGCGCGAGACCGTGTTCGCGGCTGAAGTAGTTGAACGTGCCCATGGGCACCACCCCCATAGGCACACCCGCGTGCAGCGCGGCCGCCGCCACAGCGTTGATGGTGCCATCGCCGCCTGCGGCCACCACCAGGCCGCCGCTGGCGCGTGCGGCTTCGGCAGCGGTGCGCGCCAGTTGCACGATGTCGCCGCGCTGGTGGGGCACATGCCACACCACGTCGTGCGCCCGCAATGCCGCCACGCCCTCGAGCTTGGCGCGCAGCAGGTCCAGGTCGGCCCCGGGCCGCTTGGGCACCACCAGGTGAATGGGGCCACCGGGCTTTGGAGGATGGGGGTGGTCGGAAGGGGTCATGCAAAAACTCTGCAACAAACAGGAGCAACCCCACGCCACGAAGGGGCGGAGCCGCAGGGTCGTCCATGGTCGCAGCCAGGCGCTGCGCCCGCAGCCGGTCGCAGCGCCCTTGCCGTGTCAGCCTGCGCCGACACCTGCCTGCACCGCGCACGCAATACACCCACCACGGCGCGGGCTGCTGGGAACTTCGGTACAACCTGCGGCTTCTTTCCAGGGGTTGTGCAGGCACCTGTAGCTGCAAGACGCTGGAAACCGAAAGAGAAAGCTCCGCACCATGACGACGACTACCGCCGCAGCCGCCACCGCTTCCGAGCTGGGGGCCCTGCTCGCGCAGCACCCTGTGGGCGTGTGGCTGGCAGGCATGCTGGCCTTGGCACTTTCGGGTGCCGCCGCGCTGGCGGGCCTGCGCGCCCTGCGCCACCACGCAGGCCCGCCATTGAACCGCTTCTTTCCTGCGCAGACCCCCGCCCTCATGCTGGCGGCCATGGCCCTATCGGCCTGCACACTGGTGCTGGCCGGCGCCACCATGGCCGAACTGGCCGAGAGCGGCCGCACCCAGGGCCCCTGGGGCGTGCTGGACGACACGATTGCCGCGAGCCTGCGCGCACAGGCCGACACCACCGTGCTGCAGGTGTTTGCCACCCTCACCCACCTGGGCGACACCTGGGTGCTGGCGGCCCTGGCGCTGGCCGTGGCCGCCGCCCTGTGGTGGCACCAGCACCGCCTGCTGGCCATGGGCTGGCTGGTGGCCATGGCGGGCAATGGCGCGCTCACCAAGGTGCTGAAGAACCTCTTCGAACGCGTGCGGCCCGAGCACACGCACGGTATTGCCGAGGCCAGCGGCTACAGCTTTCCCAGCGGGCACAGCAGCGCCTCCATGGTGGCCTACGCCATGCTGGCCTACCTGGCCACGCGGTTGCTGCCGCGTGCATGGCACCTGGCCGCCGCGATGGTGGCTGGCGCGCTGATCTTCACCACCGGCTGGAGCCGCGTGGTGCTGCATGTGCACTACGCCAGCGACGTGCTGGCCGGGTGGCTGCTGGGCGGCACCTGGGTGGTGTGCACCGTGCTGATCATGGAAAGCGTGTCGCGCTGGCGCAGTCCAGCCCTTGCCACTGCGGCCCGGTAACCGCCATCGGCAGTCAAATTGCGACGAGGTTGCGAATGCCCTTGGCTTCCATCTCGCTGCCCGGCCCGCGTGCGATGACTTCGCCGCGCTCCATCACCAGGTACTCGTCGGCCAGCTCCTGCGCGAAGTCGTAATACTGCTCGCACAGCAGGATGGCCATCTCGCCCTTGTCGGCCAGCATGCGGATCACGCGGCCGATGTCTTTGATGATGCTGGGCTGGATGCCTTCGGTGGGCTCGTCCAGGATGAGCAAACGCGGGCCGGGGGCCAGCGCGCGGGCAATGGCCAGCTGCTGTTGCTGCCCGCCCGACAGGTCACCGCCCCGGCGCTTGAGCATCTGCTTGAGCACGGGGAAGAGTTCGTACAGGTGCGGCGGCACGGGCGTGGAGCCGCTTTTGTAGGCCAGGCCCATGCGCAGGTTTTCTTCCACCGTCAAACGCCCGAAGATCTCGCGGCCTTGGGGGACGAAGCCGATGCCTGCGCGGGCGCGGTCGTAGGGGGTGGCTTTGTCGATGGCTTTGCCGTCGAAGCTGATGCTGCCGCTTTTGATGGGCACCAGGCCCATGAGGCTTTTGAGCAGCGTCGTTTTGCCCACGCCGTTGCGGCCGAGCAGGACGGTGACTTTGCCGGGGGTGGCGGTGAGGCTCACGTCGCGCAGGATGTGGGAGCCGCCGTAGTACTGGTTGATGTTTTGGACGGTGAGCATGGTGGGTTCTTGAGTTTTTTTGCCGTTTGCGCCTGTCTAGCAAGCGTTTTTAGCTATTGATTTGAGAGCGTTTTTGCTTTCACCCCGCGAATCGGACATCCCCACGGGCCATCGCTGCGCTCGGCCCAGCCTGCGCAGCGCGTGGCGCTTGCGCCCGCGAAGTGAGGCCGAGCGCAGCGACGGCCCGTGTGGCTGTTCGGCTGTCCACCCCCTGCTGGCTGCGCCTGCGGCGGGGCGGTTGTGGGGTGGCATGGGCGTCGAAGCGCCCATGCTTCGTGCTCTGACTCGCCGTGGTTGTCCGAGCGGCGCTGCGCAGCAGCAAAGCGAGTTCCACGGCGCACCCCGCAACCGCCCCGACGCAGGCTTGCCCCTTCGCAACGCGAAGGGGTCGCAGACTGGGGGTCGCCTTTTCTTTGCTTACTTTCTTTTGGCGAAGCAAAAGAAAGTGAGTCGCCTGTCGGGGCGACAACCCGGCCTCTGCCCTCAACCCCAGCACGCCCCCCTAACCAGCGCGCCCAGGCTTCGACAGGCTCAGCCCAAACGGCTCCGAGGCAGCGCCCCGGCTTCGACAAGCTCAGCCCGAACGGTTCAAGAGCACCAAGCCAATCGACAGGAAACGAGGGGAACACCACCATCACCGCCCCAAATAAACCTCAATCACGCGCTCATCCGCCTGCACCTGGTCCAGCGTGCCCTCGGCCAACACCGAGCCATCACACAACACCGTCACCTTCTCCGAAATCGTGCGGATAAAGCCCATGTCGTGCTCCACCACCATGAGCGAGTGCTTGCCTTTGAGCGTAAGAAACAGCTCCGCCGTACGGGCGGTTTCTTCGTCCGTCATCCCCGCCACTGGCTCGTCCAGCAACAACAGCTTCGGGTCCTGCATCAGCAGCATGCCAATCTCCAGCCACTGCTTCTGTCCATGGCTCAGGTTGCCCGCCTGCCGCGTCACCCCATCGGCCAGATGAATGGTGTGCAACACCTCCGCCAGGCGGTCCGACTGCGCAGAATCGAGGCGGAAAAACATGCTCGACGTCACGCCCTTGTGCGTCTTCAACGCCAGCTCCAGGTTTTCAAACACCGTGAGCTGCTCGAACACCGTGGGTTTTTGAAACTTGCGACCGATGCCCAGGCTGGCGATCTCGGGCTCGTTGTGGCGCAGCAGGTCAATCGTCGAGCCAAAAAACACCGTGCCTTTGTCCGGCCTCGTCTTGCCCGTGATGATGTCCATCATCGTCGTCTTGCCCGCACCATTGGGGCCGATGATGCAGCGTAGCTCGCCGGGCGCGATATCCAGGCTCAGGCCGTTGATGGCCTTGAAGCCGTCAAAGCTCACGTGCACGTCTTCCAGGTACAGGATGCGGCCATGGGTCACGTCCACCTCACCGGGCACGGCGATGCGCGAGAAGCCTGCGGCGCGGCCGCCGGACTCGGTCTGGCCCCGCACAGCGGGCGCCAGCGTCTTCTGCAAACGCCGCGCGCCTTCTTCCATCAGATCGGGCGTCATTGCGCGGCTCCCTTTTTGTTGCTGTTGTTGTCTTCCTTCAACTTCTTGACCAGGCCCACCACCCCGTTGGGCAGGAACAGCGTCACGGCAATGAACAGCGCACCGAGGAAGTACAGCCAGAACTCCGGCGCCGTCACCGTGAGCCAGCTCTTGGCGCCGTTGACCATGAAGGCACCCACGATGGGCCCGATCA
>CAYXSL010000134.1:0-12700 GCA_964466605.1 uncultured Verminephrobacter sp. | reverse complement strand
GCGCAAAAACTGCTGCCCAAAGGCGCGGGTTCGGTGTTCAGCTTCGACCTCAAGGGCAACCGCGAGCAAGGCAAAAAGTTCATTGAAACCCTCAAGGTCTTCAGCCACCTGGCCAATGTGGGCGACTGCCGCAGCCTGGTGATTCACCCGGCCAGCACCACACACTTCCGCATGACAGACGAAGCGCTGGCCAACGCGGGCATCAGCCAGGGCACGATTCGCCTCTCGATCGGCCTCGAAGACGCTGACGATCTGATCGACGACCTCAAACGCGCGCTGAAAGCCGCCGAGAAAGCCGGGGCCTGACCATGCACATCCAAGTCAACGGCGCCGCCATCTACTGCTACACCGGCGGCAAGGCCTTCGATGCCGCCAAACCCACCGTGGTGTTCATCCACGGCGTGCTCAACGACCACAGCGTGTGGGCCCTGCAAAGCCGCTACATGGCCCACCACGGCTGGAACGTGCTGGCCATCGACCTGCCGGGCCACTGCAAGAGCGGTGGCGACGCGCCTGCATCGGTGGAGCAGGCGGCCGACTTCATCGGCGCACTGCTCGATGCCGCAGGCGTGCAGCGCGCAGCCCTGGTGGGGCACAGCTGGGGTTCTCTCATTGCCATGGAAGCCGCCGCACGGCTCAAGGACCGGGTCAGCCACCTGGTGCTGGTGGGCACGGCCTTCCCGATGAAGGTGTCGCCTGCGCTCATCGAGGCTTCGCAGAGCGACCCCGAGAAGGCCATGCGCATGGTCAACGTGTTCTCCCGCAGCACGCTCGCGGCGCCGCCCTCTGCGCTGGGCCCGGGCACCTGGGTGTTTGGCGCGGGCATGGCGCTCTCGCGCAAGGTGCTGCGCAGCAACCCGGCCGTCAACGTGTTCCACCGGGGCTTTGTGGCTTGCGACAGCTACGCCGGTGGCGAAGCCGCCATGGCGCAGCTCACCTGCCCGGTGCTGTTTGCGCTCGGTGCGCAGGACCAGATGACGCCCCCGAAGGCCGCGCAGGGTCTGGTCAACGCAGCCCGTGCTGCAGGCCAATCGGTGTCGATCGCCAGCCTGCCCGTGGGCCACCACCAGATGACAGAGGCGCCGGAAGAAACGCTGTTCGCGCTGCGCGACTTTCTGGCCCGCTGATCCCGCCGGGCCATGGACGCCGCTGGCCTGCCCCGCCGCAGGTCAGCGCGCGGCGCGCCGCCACGCAGGCCACTGCCAGCGCGTGAAGGCCCGCAGCCACCACTCCACCGGGCCATAGGCGTGTGTGGCCATCCACCGGCGGCTGCACACCAGCTGGGCCCCATACAACGCAAACACTCCCAGCACCACCAGCCAGGGCGCCACCCGGCCCACCAGCGCGAAGCCATAGGCCGTGAAAACCGTGGCCCCCACCAGCGACTGCAGCAGGTAGTTGGACAGCGCCATGCGCCCTGCGGGCTCCAGCGCCGCGCCCAGGCGTGGGCCTAGGGCGCCGCGCTGCAGCAGCCACAGCAGCAGCGCCACATAGCCGAAGGTAAGAAACGGCGCCGTGGCCAGGCCCACCGCCAGCGCGGCCAGCACCACAGGCTCGGGCTGCTGCACACTGCTGGTGCCCACCTGCGCCGTGGCATAGAACAAGGCTCCCGCCCCTCCCACAGGCAGGCACCAAACCATCCACCGCCGCAAGCGCGCTGGTTGCTGCGCCACCCGGGCCAGGTAGCCCGAGCGGTGGGCCGCCAGCCCCAGCAGGAACATGGCCAGCGCGCAGGGCCCCTGCACAAACACCAGCACAAACCACACGCCGTCGGCCATGTCGCGCCCACGCTGGGCAATGGCATCCAGCGCGCTCGCGCGGTAGGCCTGTGCGGCCTGCTGCGCCTTGGCATGCAGCTCGGCCACGGGTACCTCTATGGGCGGCACATGCGCCACCAGCCAGGCCAGCAGGCCCCAGCCCCCCGCCACCATGCCCAGCAGGGCCAGGGCCAGCACTGTGGCTGCCACGGGTTTCAGCCCGCGCCAGGCCAGCAGCAGCACACCCAGCAATGCATAGGTGACGAGGATGTCGCCCGCAAACAGCAGCCAGGCATGCGCGAGCCCCAGCAGCAACAGGCCGAGGATGCGGCGCAGAAAACGCGGCACAAAGGCGCTGCCCGAGCGCTCCGCAGAATCCATCTGCAGCGCAAAGCTGTAGCCGAACAGCAGCGAGAACAGCAGGTAGAACTTGGTCTCGAAGATGAAGCTCACCCACCAGCGCACGGCATGGTCCACGGTGCGGGAAAACGCCGGGTCCACCGCGCCCACGCCAAAGTAGGTGGATGCAAAACTGCCTGCATTGACCATGAGGATGCCCAGCAGCGCAAAGCCGCGCAGCGCGTCGATGGCGTGTTCGCGGCCCACGGCAGAGGCTCGGGCGGGGGAAGATGGATGGGGGGTGGATTCAGCAGAAGTCATCATGGCCATGGTGGCAGAACCTGTTCAAGCACAAGCCGCAGCACCCGCTGTCCGTTGCGGCACAGCATTGTCCCGGGCCTGGGCGTATAAATCGTCTGGCAGCTGCGCAACCCCCCGGAGTTTGCGCGCAAGCCAGGCCACGCAAGGATGGCCCAAGAATCACCCATAGATCACAGGCCGACCGCCCACCAGGAGACAACGATGGACATCAGCGCCCCCCACACCACCACCGACCCGCGCAGCCTCAAGAGCTTCGCGGAGTTCTACCCTTTCTACCTGAGCGAACACAGCAACCGCATCTGCAGGCGCCTGCATTTCGTGGGCTCCACGCTCACCCTGGTCTGCCTGGCCATGCTGGTGGCCACGGGCAAGCCGCAGTACCTGCTGTATGGCCTGCTCTGCGGTTACGGCTTTGCCTGGGTGGGGCACTTTGGCTTCGAGAAGAACAAGCCTGCCAGCTTCAAGCGCCCGCTCTACAGCTTCATGGGCGACTGGGTGATGTACAAGGACATCTGGACAGGCAAGGTGCCGTTCTGACCTGAAAATTCAAGAAAAATGGCCTTTACCGCGCATTCGTCATACCTTTAATGCTACATATTTAATAGCAAAAGGTGCGGCAGCTGGTCATCTCGATTGCGCGGCATCCCCCAGCACATCGGCCATTTGCAAGGTTTCCAGGCCCGCGCGCTGCCACAGCGGGACCAGGCTCGGGGCACGCTCCAGCAGCAGTTTCTGCACCAGGGGCACCAGCGGGGTGTGGGCCGGGTCGGCCAGCAGCACATAGCGCGGCTCGGGCACGTCGGAAGCACTCACCTCGGCATCGGCCACTTCGCCCGCCCAGTCCAGCGCCGTCAACGCTTCGAGCACGGGTTCGAGCTGCAACACATCCACACGCAGCAGTTGCGCGAGCTGGCTGGGGCGCAGGCCTTTCATGGGCTGGCGGCGCGCGCGGTGCAGTTCCTGCAGCACCTCGATGGCGAGCTGGAACGTCCAGCCCGCGACGGTGCCGCGCCGTGCCACACCGGCCAGCAGGCTGGGCAGGTAGGCGGTGACCACGGCCCCCAGCAGCACGATGACCCAGGCCACATAGATCCACACCAGCAGGATCGGCAGCGTGGCAAAGGCGCCGTACACCACCGAATAGGTGGGCACCTTGCCCAGGTACAGCGCCAGCACCTTCTTGGCCAGCTCGATGCACACGGCCACAAACAGCCCGCCCGTCCAGGCGTGGCGCCACTTCACCGGCGTGTTGGGCACATAGTGGTAGAGCGAGGCCATGCCCCCCGCCAAAACCACAAACTGGATCGAATCGAACAGCAGCTGCACACCATCGGGCAACCGCTTGACCAGCCCGCCCGAGGCCGACATCACATACGAGGTCAGCGCCAGGCTCGCGCCCATGAGCAGCGGCCCCAGCGTGATGGCGGCCCAGTAGATCAGCACGCGCTGCCCCAGTGGCCGCAGGCGCTGCACACGCCAGATGTCGTTGAGCGTGCGGTCGATGGTGAGGATCAGCGCCAGCGCCGTGGCCAGCAGGATGCTGAAGCCCGCCACCCCCAGTCCGCTGGCCTTGGAGGCAAACTGGTTCAGGTAGCCAATCACCTGGCGCGAGATGCTGTCGGGCACCAGGCTGCTCACCAGCCAGCCCTGCAGCGCATCCTGCAGCTTGCCAAAGATGGGGAACGCGGTGAACACCGCCAGCGCCACGGTAAAAAACGGCACCAGCGCCAGGATGGTGGTGAAGGTCAGGCTACTGGCCGTGAGCCCCAGGTGGTCCTCACGAAAGCGCTCGCGCAGCGTCTGTGCCGTGGTCTTCCACGGGAAGTGCGACAGCTCGGTCATCAGCGCCTCCACGCGCAGTGCGGCTGTCTTTAAGGTCAAGGGCATGGCCGATATGATGCCACCCCAATGACCGCATCCCCGACCGCCTCCGCTTCCCCCCTCCCACCTTCCGACCAGGGCGTTGCCGCCACCCGCTGGGTGGCCACCGGCAGCCTGCTGGCCCTGATTGTTCTGTGCCTGGCCTGGGAGCTGGTGCTGGCCCCCTTGCGTCCCGGCGGCACCTGGCTGGCCATCAAGGCCCTGCCGCTGTGCATACCGCTGGCGGGCATCCTCAAGAACCGCATGTACACCTACCGCTGGGTCAGTCTGGTGATCTGGCTGTATTTCACCGAAGGCGTGGTGCGCGGCTGGAGCGACAAGCCCCCATCGCAATGGCTGGCCTGGGCCGAAGTGGCGCTGTGCCTGGTGCTGTTCACGGCCTGCGCGCTGCATGTGCGTGTGCGCCAACGCAACGCCAAGGCGGCGGCTGCCGCACCTGAATCTGCATCTGCTGCCCCCTGATGCCACGCCCTCTTTCCATCGCATTCAAGAAGCCCCCCACCCATGACCACCTTGCTTGACACCCTGCGCACCCTCGTTGGCCCCACCCATGTGATCACCGAGGGCGATCTCACCGCCTGGGAGCAGGACTGGCGCCGCCGCGTGCGCGGCAAGGCCCTGGCCGTGGTGCGCCCCGCCAACACGCAAGAGGTGGCTGCCGTGGTCAAGGCCTGCGCGGCGGCGGGCACCGCCATCGTGCCCCAGGGCGGCAACACCGGCCTGGCCGTGGGCTCCACGCCCGACGACTCCGGCACGCAGATCGTGCTGAGCCTCACGCGCATGAACGCGGTGCGCAGCGTGGACACCGACAACCTCACCATGACGGTGGAAGCGGGCTGCATCCTGCAGAACCTGCAGGACGTGGCGCAGAACGCGGGCGTGCTGTTCCCCCTGAGCCTCGCGGCCGAAGGCAGCTGCACCATTGGCGGCAACCTGGGCACCAACGCGGGCGGCACGCAGGTGGTGCGCTATGGCAATGCACGCGATCTGTGCCTGGGACTCGAAGTCGTCACGCCGCAAGGCGAGGTGTGGGACGGCCTCAAGGGCCTGCGCAAAGACAACACGGGCTACGACCTGCGCGACCTGTTCATCGGCAGCGAAGGCACGCTGGGCATCATCACCGCCGCCACGATGAAGCTCTACCCCCAGCCTGCGGCCCACCTCACGGCCTGGGCCGCGGTGCCGTCGATGGAGCATGCCGTGGCGCTGCTGGGCCTGGCGCACAAGCAGCTGGGCGCGGGGCTCACAGGCTTCGAGGTGATGGGCCAGTTTGCATTGAGCCTGGTGGGCAAGCACATGCCGCAGCTGCGCGTGCCGTTCCTGGGCGACGAGAACGCGCCCTGGTGCGTGCTGCTCGAAAACTCCGACAGCGAATCCGAAGAACATGCGCGCGCGCGCTTCGAATCGCTGCTGGAGACCGCGTTTGAAATGGGCTGCGTGACCGACGCCGTGGTGGCCGAGAACCTCACGCAAGCCCACCAGCTGTGGCACATCCGCGAGAGCATTCCGCTCGCGCAGGCCGAAGAGGGCCTGAACATCAAGCACGACATCTCGGTGCAGATCTCGCGCATCCCCGCCTTCGTGGCGCACACCGACGCGGTGCTGCAGCGCGAGATCCCCGGCGTGCGCCTGGTCAACTTCGGCCACCTGGGCGACGGCAACCTGCACTACAACGTGCAGGCACCGGCCGAGGGCGATGCCAAGGCTTTCCTGCGCGAGCATGAAGCGCAGGTGAACCACCTGGTCTACGAAGCCGTGGCCGAGTTCGGCGGCTCGTTCTCTGCCGAGCACGGCATTGGCGAGCTCAAGGCCGAGAAGCTCGCCAAGTACCAGTCGCCCGTGGCGCTCTCCATGATGCGCGCCATCAAGCAGGCGCTGGACCCGCAGGGCATCATGAACCCGAAGCGCGTGCTGCAGTAAATCCGCAGGAGGCCGACCATGACCGCAGCCGTGACCGTGCGCCCCGTTCAGCCCGCCGACTACGCGGCCTGGCGCCCGCTCTGGGACGGCTACAACGCGTTCTACGGCCGCTTTGGCGCCACGGCGCTGCCTGAGCGCATCACACAGACCACCTGGCAGCGCTTTCATGACGCAGCGGAGCCCATGTTCTGCCTGGTGGCGCAGGACGACGCCAGCGGCGAACTGCTGGGCCTCACGCACTGCGTCTTTCACCGCAGCATGACGCGCATCGAACCCGTCTGCTACCTCAGCGATTTGTTCACCCGCGAGGCCGCACGCGGCCGGGGCGTGGGGCGGGCGCTCATCCAGGCCGTGTACGACACAGCGCGCGCCGCCCAGTCGTCCCGCGTGTACTGGCAAACACATGAGACCAATGCCGCCGGGCGCCAGCTGTACGACAAGCTGGCCAAGCACCACGGCTTCATCGTGTACGCAAAAGAACTCTGACCATCCCCAGGACCCGCGATGACCCTGCCCGACCTGCACCGCGCCGTTGCCGAACACGCCGGCACGTTCACCTGCGAACGCATCAACAAGCCGCAACAAACCAAGACGGTCAACTTCCAGCACCACATCCAGCCTCCTGTGCCCCTGGACGCGCCCTTGCCTGATGTCGGCCAGCTCACCGCGTTCTACGCCACCTTCGGCGGCGTGCTGCTCTACCACGATGCCGACACGGGCGACGCCGCCCGCTACATCGCTCCGCCCGCCGAATGGACCACGCTGCAAGAGGCGTTTGAGGGCTGGACCGAGCACCTGAGCGACGAAGAACGCGAAGACGCCCTGCCCGACTGGGTCGAGCACTGCCTGGTGGTTGGCGAGACGCCCCACTCAGGCAACTACATCCTGATGGCTACCGATGGCGCGTGCGCCGGTCAGGTGTTCGAGTTCGACCACGACGGTTTTGAGTTCACCCGCCAGGCAGGCGACCTGGTGGACTATGTGCAGCGCCTGCTGCACCTCGACAGCCAAGCGCTGGCCAACATCGCCTCGCACATGCGCTTCATCGACAGGAACACGGGGGCGCAGTGGTGGATTCTGGAAATGGCCGACAACCGGGGCCACCGGGTGCGTACCGGCAACTGAGGCACGCAGGAACCCGCGTGCCGGCACGGCGCATAAAATCCTGCCGTACACCCCGTCTGCCCGCCCCTTTGTGATGGGCCTTTTCTCTTCCCCATGAACCAGCCCCTTGCCGCCTCCACTGCCGCCCGCCCCGTGCGCTCCCAGTACGAAGACTTCATGCGCCATGTCTTCACCCAGGGCGTGCACAAATCGGACCGCACGGGCACGGGCACGACCAGCGTGTTCGGCCACCAGATGCGCTTCGACCTGAAGGAAGGCTTCCCGCTGGTCACCACCAAGAAGGTGCATCTCAAGTCCATCATCCAGGAGCTGCTGTGGTTCCTCACGGGCTCCAGCAACAACAACTGGCTCAAGGAGCGCGGCGTCACCATCTGGGACGAGTGGGCACGCGAGGACGGCGACCTGGGCCCCGTGTACGGCGTGCAGTGGCGCAGCTGGCCCACGCCCGACGGCGGCCACATCGACCAGATCAGCGACGTGATCCAGACGCTGAAAACCAACCCCGACTCGCGCCGCATCATCGTGAGCGCATGGAACGTGGCCGAGTTGCACAAGATGGCCCTGATGCCCTGCCACGCGTTCTTCCAGTTCTATGTGGCACCGGCGCAGGAGGCCGGCGGGCGCGGCACGCTCTCTTGCCAGCTCTACCAGCGCAGTGCCGACATCTTTCTGGGTGTGCCCTTCAACATCGCCAGCTATGCGCTGCTCACGCACATGGTGGCGCAGCAGTGCGACCTGGATGTGGGCGACTTCATCTGGACCGGCGGCGACTGCCACATCTACAGCAACCACCACGCGCAGGTGCAGACCCAGCTGGCGCGCACGCCCTACCCCTACCCCGTGCTGAACATCAAGCGCAAGCCCGGCAGCATCTTCGACTACGAGTACGAAGATTTCGAAGTGGTGGACTACCAGTGCCACCCGGCCATCAAGGCCCCCGTGGCGGTTTGACCTCCGCAAGCCGCCAACCCCTGACCGAGCCCCACAGACAAGGCGCCCCGGTTGCGCCTTGCTTCTTTACTTTCACAGTCCACATCGAGAACTTGCATCCATGTCTTCCGGCGGATTTCACGTACACGGCCCCCACGACCACGCAGTTGAACATGCCACCCACGGCCACGGCGACCATGCCGCAGACCACGGCGCCGAGGGCGGCAACGGCTCGTCCATGAACAAGATCGCCATGTTCACGGCCATCGTCGCCACGGTGGGCGCCATCTTTGCGTACATGGGCGGGGCCACGCAGGCCAACGCTGGCCTGCTCAAGAACGACGCAGCCATCAAGAAGACCGAAGCCTCCAACCAGTGGAATTACTTCCAGTCCAAAAGCACCAAGCAGTCGCTTGCCGAGCTGGCCCGCGACCTGACCCCTGCCGAGCCGGAAAAGGCCAAGTACCAGGGCAAGGTGGACCGCTACGAGAAGGAAAAGAACGAGATCAAGGCCGTGGCCGAAAAGCTGGAAGCCGACGCCCACGCCTTCGACCAGAAAAGCGAAGCCCAGATGCACCAGCACCACCGCTGGGCCCAGGCCACCACCGCACTCCAGGTGGCGATTGCGCTGGCCGCGATTGCACTGCTGACAAGAAAAAAGTGGCTCGAGTACGGCATGTACGGCGTGGCCGCCGTGGGCCTGGGTGTGGGCGTACTCGCCGCCCTGCACATCTGAGCCAATCCACCCCCAAAGCACCGAGCCTCATGCCCCTGCACCTCATCTACGCCCGCGCTGCCAACGGCGTCATCGGCAAGGACAACAAGCTCCCCTGGCACCTGGCCGAAGACATGGCGCATTTCAAGCAGCTCACCCAGGGCTGCCCCGTGGTCATGGGCCGCAAGACCTGGGACTCGCTGCCCCCGCGTTTTCGCCCCCTGCCCGGCCGCACCAACATCGTGGTGACGCGCCAGGCCGACTGGCAGGCCGTGGGCGCCCACCGCGCGGGCAGCCTGGCCGACGCCCTGGCGCGGTGTGATGCAAAGCAGACCGTGTGGGTGATTGGTGGCGCGCAGATCTACGCCGAAGCCCTGCCTCTGGCCGACCGCGTGGAAGTGACCGAGATCGACCAGCCGTTCGAGGGCGATGCCTACGCCCCCACGCTGGGCCCGGAATGGGCGGAGTCTGCACGCAGCGGCCCCCAGGTGGGCGGAAACGGGCTGCCATTCAGCTTTGTGACCTACGTGCGCGCGGCCTGACCACCACCGCCCATTTACTCACCTATTGATAGCTACCGGCGCTTGATGGACAGGCGCAAAGGGCCAAAAAACCTATGAAAATAGCCACCTGGAACGTGAACTCCCTGTCGGTGCGACTGCCCCAGGTGCTGGCCTGGCTGGCCGCCAACCCGGTCGATGCACTGTGCCTGCAGGAACTCATGCTCACCGACGACAAGTTTCCGCACGACGCGCTGAAAGAGGCGGGCTACGAAGCCGCCGCCTTTGGCCAGAAAACCTACAACGGCGTCGCCATCCTGAGCCGCCACCCGCTGCGCGACGTGGTGCGCAACATCCCCGGCTTTGGCGACGAGCAGGCCCGCGTCATCGCCGCCACGCTGGACACGCCCGCAGGCCCGCTGCGCCTGCTCAACGGCTACTTCGTCAACGGCCAGGAGCCGGGTTCGGAAAAATTTGCCTACAAGATGCGCTGGCTGCAGGCGCTGCAGGACATGGTGCGCGCCGAGATGGCCGCCCACCCGCGCCTGGTGCTGGTGGGCGACTTCAACGTGGCGCCCGAAGACCGCGACTCCTACGACCCCGAAGGCCTGCGCGAAACCATCCACCACACCACCGAAGAGCGCAATCACTTCCAGGCCCTGCTGGCGCTGGGGCTGACCGATGCGTTCCGCCTGTTCGAGCAGCCTGAAAAGAGTTTCTCGTGGTGGGACTACCGCATGCTGGGCTTCCAGAAAAACCGGGGCCTGCGCATCGACCACATCCTGGTGAGCCAGGCCCTCACTCCCCTGGTGACGGCCTGCATGGTAGACCGCGTTCCGCGCAAGAACCCCCAGCCGAGCGACCATGCTCCGGTCGTGGTCACACTGGGCGCCTGACAAGCCACCGCCAACAGCCGCAGCGGTCGCCCGGACCACGAACAACAACGGCTGCCACAGTGTGCCTGTGGCAGCCGTTGGTCCCCCAAAGCGCAGTCCGGATGCAGGGCCCCGGACTGCGGGCGCATGCGGTCGCTTCAGGTGGGGGGGAGAGATCCGATCAGCAACCTGTCACTGGGTTGAATAGCTGTCTCGCAGTGCACGGACCTCGTCATGGTTGCGCTGAGCCCCCTGCGCCTGGCGCTCGACCAGTGCACGCACGTCGGCGGGCAGCGTTGCCTTCAGCGCCTTGCGATAGCGGGCCACCGCAGCATCTTCGCCCCGTTCACACTCTTGGAGCACCGCCTTGTCATCCTGGATGGACAACGCGGACTTCACCGAGACCCAGCCCCTGTGCAACGCACCAGCCATGGTCCCACCCTGCGCGGGCTCGCCATTGAGGCGACGGATCTCATGCTCTAGCTCCCCAGCGGCGGTAGCGCATTCACGCGAGTGGCGCTGGAAAATGCTCTTGAGCTGGCCCGATTCGGCATGTTCTGCGCAGGCATTGAACCCATACTCACCATCGCGCGCAGACTCCAGCAGGTCATTGAGCACACCCACCACGTCATCGTTGTCCATCACGTCCAGCGGACGGTCATCCGCCTGAGCGCTGCGGCTGGCCGCCCGTTCCCAGGCTGCGCGGGTGGCAGGGCGCGCATCCGTCCAGGCCATGTCCTGGCTGTTGTGCCGGGCACGCCAGTCGTCGGCGAGGCGCGGCTCGACGGCATCAAAGTCGCCCTCGTAGCGGCCCACCGACGACCAGCCCAACTCATACGCGGGGCGGTACTGGTCATAGGTGCGGCCACCCACGTAGTAGGGTTCGCGTTGGTAGGTTTCGCGCCAGTAGGCATCTTCCTCGGTGGGGTTCACCGCCTCGGCGGCGGCCTTGCCTGCCAGGCCCCCTGCGGTGGCGCCTGCCACGCCCCCGATGACAGCGCCCACGGGGCCGCCCAGGGCACCCGCAGCGACTCCGGCAGCAGCCCCTCCAAGGGCGGCGCCCACACCCGTACCGACGGGGTGTGCGCCCGGCTCATTGGTCAAAGGGTCACGGTTGGCATCGTGGAAATCCGACATAGGAATATCTCCGGTTGGTTGACAGTGACTTCATTGTTGAAACCACCTCCGGAATGCCGGGTCAGCCCAAGGCGGAGCTACGTGTAGGACATGGCCCGCCGCGCAGCGAAGTATTGGCTGCACGACGGGCCAGAATCCGGGCCGCACGCCGGGAGCAGGGTGCGGCCCCATTCAATTTGCTATATTTTCAATAGCAATAAAAGCATGAAGAACAGGCGACAGCCGCCCTTTTCATGCACATTTATCCTTCGTCCGGTGCGTCCAGTCCCAGCTCCTGGATCTTGCGCGTGATGGTGTTGCGCCCAATGCCCAGGCGCTGCGCGGCTTCCATGCGGCGCCCATGGGTGGCCACCAGGGCCGTGCGGATCAGGCGCGACTCAAAGCGCCGCGTGAGCGCATCCCACACCTCGGGCTGGCCGCCCGCCAGCAGCTTTTGCGCCTCGGCCTCCAGCGCCTGCTCCCAGCTGTGGACAGCGGCAGCGGGGACCACTGCGGCCGCATCGGCCGACCAGGACGGTGCGGCCGCAGGCATCAGCCCAGGCATGGGTGCAGGCGCGGGCACCGCAGAGTGCGCCCCCCCCACCATGTCGGACGGGGGTTGCGGCGCGGCGGGGGCCTGCACCACGGGCACCACAGCGGCCAGCGGCGCCACGGGCATGGAGGTGACCGTGGCCGCAGGCTCTGCGCCCGGCGTGGCGCGAATGGGCGGCTGGTAGACCGGCGCTTCCAGCACCTCGGGGGGCAAATCCTGCAGAGAGATCACCTGCGCAGGCGCCATCACCGTGAGCCAGTGGCAGATGTTTTCCAGCTGGCGCACGTTGCCCGGGAAGGCGAATTGCTCCAGCCGCGCGAGCGCCGAATCGGCAATGCGCTTGGGCTCCACGCCCAGCTGCCGCGCACTTTGCTGCAGGAAATGGCGCGTGAGCATGGGCACGTCCTCGTGCCGCTCGCGCAGCGCGGGCAGGCGCAGGCGGATCACGTTGAGGCGGTGGAACAAGTCCTCGCGGAAGCCGCCTTCCTTGACGCGCTGCTCCAGGTTCTGGTGGGTGGCGGCAATCACGCGCACATGCGCCTTGACGGCCGCGTGGCCGCCCACGCGGTAGAACTGGCCGTCCGACAGCACGCGCAAGAGGCGCGTCTGCAAATCAAACGGCATGTCGCCGATTTCGTCCAGGAACAGCGTTCCGCCCTCGGCCTGCT
>CAYXSL010000133.1:0-12806 GCA_964466605.1 uncultured Verminephrobacter sp. | reverse complement strand
CGAGGTGGGCCGCAACGTGGCCACCACCGAAGGCGCGGTGGTGTACGAGAACGAACTCTTTCAGCTGCTCGAATACAAGCCGCTCACCGCCAAGGTGTACGAGCGTCCTTTCCTGCTCGTGCCGCCCTGCATCAACAAGTTCTACATCCTCGACCTGCAGCCCGAGAACTCGCTGATCCGCTATGCCGTCGAACAAGGCCACCGCACCTTTGTGGTGAGCTGGCGCAACCCCGACGACAGCCTGGCCCATAAGACCTGGGACGACTATGTGGAAGACGGCGCCATGGCTGCGATCGACGTGGTGCAGAACATCACGGGCACCGAGCAGATCAACGCCCTGGGCTTCTGTGTGGGCGGCACCATCCTGAGCAATGCGCTGACCGTGCTGGCCGCGCGGGGCGACGAGCCCGTGGCCAGCGCCACCTTCCTCACCACGCTGATCGACTTCTCTGACACCGGCATCCTCGATGTGTTCATTGACGAGGCCTTCGTCAAGTTCCGCGAGATGCAGATGGGCAGCGGCGGCCTGATGAAGGGGCAGGACCTGGCCTCGACCTTCAGCTTTCTGCGCCCCAACGACCTGGTGTGGAACTACGTGGTGGGCAACTACCTCAAGGGCGAAACGCCGCCCCCGTTTGACCTGCTCTACTGGAACAGCGACAGCACCAACCTGCCCGGGCCGTTCTACGCCTGGTACCTGCGCAACTTCTACCTCGAAAACAGCCTAATCCAGCCCGGCAAGCTCACGGTGTGCGGCGAGAAGATGGACCTGGGCCAGGTGGACCTGCCCGTGTACATCTACGGCTCACGCGAGGACCATATCGTGCCCGCCACGGCAGCCTATGCGTCCACGCAGGTGTTGCCGGGCAAGAAGCGATTTGTGATGGGGGCATCGGGCCACATCGCGGGCGTGATCAACCCCCCCGCCAAGGGCAAGCGCAGCCACTGGATACGCGCCGATGGCAAGTTCCCCGCCACCCTCGACCAGTGGCTGGAAGGCGCCACCGAGCACCCCGGCAGCTGGTGGAGCGACTGGTCGAACTGGCTCAAGGGGCACGCGGGCAAGCAGATTGCGGCGCCCAAGGGTTATGGCAAGGGCACCAAGTTCAAGGCCCTGGAGCCCGCCCCCGGAAGCTACGTTAAGCAGAAATCCTGAAGTGAAACAGCAGCACCCCCTGAGGCCCTGCGGGCCTTCCCCCCGCTCTCGCAACGCTGCGCGTTGCGGGCGGGGGGACGCCGCCAGCGCGGCGGGGCGGCCCTTGCGCGGCGGCACTCGCGCAGGGCGCGCCTTTCTGGCAGCGCGTGTGGTGCGAAGCCGCATGAAAACCGATACGCAAAAGTCCTGACTCTCGGCACTGCGAGAATCGGCTTACCGAACAATCCCCAACCACAAGGACATTCCATGGAAGACATCGTCATCGTTTCGGCCGCCCGCACTGCTGTGGGCAAGTTTGGTGGCGCGCTGGCCAAGACGCCCGCGAGCGAACTGGGCGCCATCGTGATCCGCGAGGCCATTGCGCGTGCGGGCCTGTCGTCCGACCAGATCGGCGAGGTCATCATGGGCCAGGTGCTGACGGCTGGCGTGGGCCAGAACCCCGCTCGCCAGGCATCGATGAAAGCCGGTGTGGCCAAGGAGACTCCGGCGCTCACCATCAACGCCGTGTGCGGCTCGGGCCTGAAGGCCGTGATGCTGGCAGCGCAGGCCGTGGCCTGGGGCGACAGCGACATCGTGGTGGCCGGTGGTCAGGAGAACATGAGCCTGGCACCCCATGTGCTGAATGGTTCGCGCGACGGCCAGCGCATGGGCGACTGGAAGATGGTCGATTCCATGATCGTGGATGGCCTGTGGGACGTGTACAACCAGTACCACATGGGCATCACAGCCGAGAACGTGGCCAAGGCCTACGGCATCACCCGCGACATGCAGGATGCCCTGGCGCTGGGCAGCCAGCAAAAGGCGGCTGCGGCACAAGACGCAGGTAAGTTTGCCGACGAAATTGTGGGCGTGAGCCTGGCGCAGAAGAAGGGTGATCCCATCGTCTTCAATGCCGATGAGTACCTCAACCGCAAGACCAACGCCGAAGCACTGGCCGGCCTGCGCCCCGCATTCGACAAGGCAGGCAGTGTCACGGCGGGCAATGCCTCGGGCCTGAACGACGGCGCTGCCGCTGTGGTGGTGATGAGCGCCAAGAAGGCCGCGGCCTTGGGCCTCAAGCCCCTGGCGCGCATCGCAGCGTTTGGCACCAGCGGCCTGGACCCTGCCACCATGGGCATGGGCCCCGTGCCCGCGTCGCGCAAGGCCCTGCAGCGTGCTGGCTGGAACGCGGCCGACGTGGATCTGTTCGAGCTGAATGAAGCGTTTGCAGCGCAGGCCTGCGCCGTGAACAAGGAATTGGCCATCGACCCCGCCAAGGTCAACGTGAACGGTGGCGCCATTGCCATCGGGCACCCCATTGGCGCATCCGGCTGCCGCATCCTGGTCACGCTGCTGCACGAGATGCAGCGCCGCGATGCCAAGAAGGGCCTGGCTGCGCTGTGCATTGGCGGCGGCATGGGCGTGTCTTTGGCTCTGGAGCGCTGATGGGCTGAAGGCCATCGTCGCAGTGCCTTCGGGTGCCTCGCCCACCAGCGCAGATGCCCGTGGCGCACGGCCTGCGTGACAAAAAGCCGCGTTGTTGCAACGCGGCTTTTTCGTGCCTGGTGGCTTGATGGTTGCGCGCCCCCTTGAGGTGCATCCAGCCCCAGCGAGGCATGCGCCATGCACCAAAAACGTGATGCGGATGGAGGCCTGCGTTGTGTCAGATGTGTGACGCATACCGATATGCCAAAAAGGAAAGGGCTTCAGTGTTTTCCTTCACGGCGGGGCCTGATTTCTTCGGTAGAGTGGGTGCTGGGCAAATCACTAACAAGGAGAAATCACATGAGCCAGAAAGTCGCGTACGTCACCGGTGGCATGGGTGGAATCGGAACCGCCATCTGCCAACGACTGCACAAGGAGGGCTTCAAGGTCATCGCCGGCTGTGGCCCTACCCGTGATCACGCCAAGTGGCTGGCAGAGCAAAAGGCCCTGGGCTTCACCTTCTATGCGTCGGTGGGCAATGTCGGCGACTGGGATTCCACGGTGGAAGCCTTCGGCAAGACCAAAGCCGAGCATGGCACCATCGACGTGCTGGTGAACAACGCGGGCATCACCCGCGACCGCATGTTCCTGAAGATGTCGCGCGAAGACTGGGACGCTGTGATCGAAACCAACCTCAACAGCATGTTCAACGTCACCAAGCAGGTGGTGGCAGACATGGTGGAAAAGGGCTGGGGCCGCATCGTCAACATCAGCTCGGTGAACGGCGAGAAGGGCCAGGCGGGCCAGACCAACTACTCGGCTGCCAAGGCGGGCATGCATGGCTTCTCAATGGCCCTGGCCCAAGAGCTGGCCACCAAGGGCGTGACGGTCAACACCGTGAGCCCGGGCTACATTGGCACCGACATGGTCAAGGCGATCCGCCCCGATGTGCTGGAAAAGATTGTTTCCACCGTGCCGGTCAAGCGCCTGGGCGAACCCAGCGAGATCGCCTCGATCATTGCCTGGCTGGCTTCGGAAGAAGGCGGCTACGCTACTGGCGCTGACTTCTCGGTCAATGGCGGCCTGCACATGGGCTGATCCCCGGGGGCCATGCGCCCTTCGGGAAAATAAAAAACCCCGCAATGCGGGGTTTTTTATTGGGAGGAGCAGAGGGGAAGGGGCTGCCTGAGGACCTTTCTTCGGTGGACTCAAGCAACGGGCCATGGAGCCAACGTGCCTACCATGCTTTGGCATGATTTTTGCATTAGTTCGGTGGCGGTCATTGCGTGGGCTGCGAATGAGGAAATGGCTGCCGCGCCTTCGGTCAGAAACGGGCCGGGGTGCGCTTGCGATCGCGTTCGTCTTCGGGCCAAGCGGACAAGATTGCGGTGGTGTTCATGCTGGAAAACTCCTGTGATGTACCAACAACGCAGCCCATTCACAGTCCGTTGACAGCGCTTCGCAAAAAAATGCAACCGCAAGTGCCCGGATGTTTACAATCAAAATTGCTACAAATTTCATAGCTATAGTCTTTTTTCTGTAGCGCGGTAAGCACCAAAAAGACCGCTCGATTTTTACAGGAATTTACATCCTCAGCTCGCGGTGGCCGCCGAAATTTCTTCTAGCGCAGAAGAAATCTCCAGCCAGCGTTCTTCCAGTTGCGCTGTTTCGTCGTTCCCTGCTTTCAGACGCCGGCCGCATTCGGCAATCTCGGCAGGGGGCAGGGCTTCGGTCAGCTTTTGCTCCAGGCCGGCCCGTTCGGCGGACAACACCGCCAGGCGCTTGTCGATCTGTTCCAGCTCCTTTTTGAGGGGGCGGGTTTTTTCGGCCAGCTGCAGGCGTGTCTGTGCGTCGATCTTGCGTTGCTCGCGGCCATCCCGGGCGGCAGGCGCCGGGGGGGGGGCGACGGCAGGGGCTGACGCAATGGCGGGTGATGGTGCGGCGGCTTTGGGCGCGTCGGCAGGGGGTGTGGCCCCCGCCGCTTGCGCCTGCTCGGCCAGGCGGGCCTCTTCGCGCAGGCGCTTGGACTCTTCGAGCAGGTAGCGCTGGTAGTCGTCCAGGTCGCCATCGAAGGGACCCACCACACCCCGGCCCACCATCCAGAAGTCCTCGCAGACCGAGCGCAGCAGCGCACGGTCGTGGCTGACCAGCATCACGGTGCCGTCGAAGTCGTTGAGCGCCATGGCCAGGGCCTCGCGGGTGGCCAGGTCCAGGTGGTTGGTGGGTTCGTCCAGCAGCAGCAGGTTGGGGCGCTGCCAGACGATCATGGCCAGCACCAGGCGGGCCTTTTCGCCGCCGCTCATCGTGCCCACGGCCTGTTTGACCATGTCGCCAGTGAAGTTGAAGCTGCCCAGGTAGCTGCGCAGGTCCTGCTCGCGGCTCGGTTGCTTGGCTTCTGCCCCCAATTCCTTGGCCAGGCGGATCATGTGTTCCAGCGGGTTCTCGCTGGGGCGCAGCACGTCCAGTTCCTGCTGGGCAAAGTAGCCGATGTTCAGGCCCTTGCCTTCGGTGATGCTGCCGCCCAGGGCTTTCATGGTGCGCGC
The DNA here is from genome assembly GCA_964466605.1 of uncultured Verminephrobacter sp. Classification (GTDB taxonomy): domain Bacteria; phylum Pseudomonadota; class Gammaproteobacteria; order Burkholderiales; family Burkholderiaceae_C; genus Acidovorax. The sequence goes on along the minus strand of CAYXSL010000133.1, from coordinate 7,703 downwards.
AATGGTCTTGACCAGCGTGGACTTGCCCTGGCCGTTGGCGCCCAGGATGCCGATGCGCTGCCCCGCCAGCACCGAACGGTTCACGCCCGTGAGGATGGTGGTGGGCACGCCCTCGTCGTCCACGTAGCCAAACGATGCGTCGCTGATGGCCAGCATCGGGTTGGGCAGGTTGGCCGGTTCCTTGAACTCGAAGGTGAACTCGGCCTCGGCCAGCACAGGGCCGATCTTCTCCATGCGTTCAAGCTGCTTGACCCGGCTTTGCGCCTGCTTGGCCTTGCTGGCCTTGGCCTTGAAGCGGTCGATGAACTTCTGCAGGTGGGCCATCTTCTCCTGCTGCTTGGCAAAGCTGGCCTGTTGCAGCTCCAGCTGCTGGGCGCGCAGTTCTTCGAACTTGCTGTAGTTGCCGCCGTAGCGGTTCAGTTCGCCTTGCTGGATCTGCAGGGTGACGTTGGTGATGGCATCCAGGAACTCGCGGTCGTGGCTGATCACGATCATGGTGCCCGCGTAGCGCTTGAGCCAGGCTTCGAGCCAGACCAGGGCGTCCAGGTCCAAGTGGTTGGTGGGCTCGTCCAGCAGCAGCAAATCGCTGGGGCACATCAGCGCGCGTGCCAGCTGCAGGCGCATGCGCCAGCCGCCCGAGAAGCTGTTGACCGGCTGGTCCAGCTCGCTCACGCGAAAGCCCAGCCCCAGGATCAGCGCCTGGGCGCGCGCCACGGCGTCGTGCGCTCCGGCGTCGTGCAGGTCGGAATAGGCGTGGGCGATGGCCATGCCGTCGTCACTGGCTTCGGCCTCGGCCAGCTGCTGCTGGACCTCGGCGAGGCGGGTGTCGCCTTCGAGCACGAAGTCGGTGGCCGACTGGTCGGTCTCGGGCATGTTCTGCGCGACCTCGGCCATGCGCCAGCTGGTGGGGATGTAGAAGTCGCCCCCGTCCTCGTGCAGCTTGCCGCTGAGCAAGGCAAACAGGCTGGACTTGCCCGCGCCATTGCGGCCCACCAGGCCGACGTTCTCGCCGGGATTGATGGTGGTGGACACGCTGTCGAGCACGACCTTGGTGCCGCGTCGCAGGGTAACGTTCTTGAGGGTGATCATCCGGAACTCAGAAAAAGACGCACCCGCACAAGGCGGGTGGCATGAAAAAATCAGGGGGCCGGTGCGAGTGCAAATCAGTGGAACCGATGCACAGGGCGGCGCGCAACCCTCTATTGTGCCGTGAGGCGGGCTTGGGCGGCCAGGGCTTGGCGGGTGACCAGCAAAACCTGGTCTTCTCCTGCGCTGGTATCGAGCCAGAAAACGGGCAGTTGGGGAAACGCCGCTTCGAAGTAGGCGCGCTCATTGCCGATCTCCAGGATGATCACGGCGTCTTCTGACATGCTGGCGGGGGCGGCGGCAAACAGCTGGCGCACGAAGTCCATGCCGTCGGTGCCACCGGCCAGGGCCAGTTCTGGCTCGGCGCGGTATTCGCTCGGCAGCGCGGCCATGCTGGCGGCGTTGACATAGGGCGGGTTGCACAGGATCAGGTCCCAGGGGCCGGGCAGGGCGGCCAGGCCATCGGAGAGCTGCAGCTGGATGCGGTCCTGCAGTCCGTGCTTGTCCACGTTGATGCGGGCCACGGCCAGGGCGTCGGGCGAGATGTCGGCGCCGCTCACTTCCACCTCGGGCCAGGCCATGGCGGCCAGCACGGCCAGGCTGCCGTTGCCGGTGCACAGGTCCAATACCTGGCGGGTGTTTTCGCTCAGGAAGCCGTCCACGCTGCCATCGGCCAGCAACTCGGCGATGAAGCTGCGCGGCACGATGGTGCGTTCGTCCACATAGAAGGGCACGCCCTGAAGCCAGGCCTCGCGTGTGAGGTAGGCGGCAGGTTTGCGGGTGGCGATACGTTCTTCAAAAAGTGTAGCAACCAAGGCAAGCTGGTCAGGCGGTACTGGCTGATTTTTGATCGAATCCGAGGCATCAGAGAGGTCGCTGTCCAGCGGCAGGCCCAGGCGCCACAGTACCAGCCAGGCGGCTTCGTCATGGGCATTGGTGGTGCCGTGGCCAAAGGACACGCCGGCCGCACGCAGGCACTCGGCGCCGGATTCGACCAGGGCGCCCACGGTGTCGCCGGTGACGGCCGTGCGGGGTGTTTCGGGCGTGCTCATGCGGGCACCGCCGTCGCTGCCAGGGCCTGTGCATGCAGGTTTTCCAGTGTGCGGCGGTAGATGTTCTTGAGTGGCTCGATGTCGGCCACGACCACATGCTCGTCGATCTTGTGGATGCTGGCGTTGGGCGGGCCGAGTTCGATGACCTGGGGGCAGATCTGGGCAATGAAACGGCCGTCGCTGGTGCCGCCGGTGGTGGATAGTTCGGTGGCGATGCCCGTCTCGGCGGTGATGGCCTGCTGCACGGCGGTGACCAGCTCGCCCGGCGTGGTCAGGAAGGGCTGGCCGCCCAGCGTCCAGCGCAGGTCGTACTCCAGGCCGTGGCGGTCCAGCACGGCGTGCACGCGCTGCTGCAGGCCTTCGGCCGTGGATTCGGTGGAGAAGCGGAAGTTGAAGTCGATCACGACCTCGCCCGGGATCACATTGGTGGCGCCGGTGCCGCCGTGCATGTTGCTGATCTGCCAGCTGGTGGGTGGGAAGAAGGCGTTGCCGTTGTCCCACACCGTGGCGGCCAGCTCTGCCAGCGCGGGCAGGGCCTGGTGGATGGGGTTGCGCGCGAGTTGCGGGTAGGCGATGTGGCCCTGGATGCCACGCACGCTGAGCTTGCCGCTCAGGGTGCCGCGCCGTCCGTTCTTGATCATGTCGCCGGTTTTCTCGACCGAGGTGGGTTCGCCCACGATGCAGTAGTCCAGCGGTTCGCCACGTGCCTTGAGCTGCTCGACCACCACCTTGGTGCCGTCCACCGAGGGACCTTCTTCATCGCTGGTGAGCAAAAAGGCGAGCTGGACCAGCGGCTCGGGCGTGGCGGCCAGGAACTCCTCTACCGCCACCACAAAGGCCGCAATCGATGTCTTCATGTCGCTGGCGCCACGGCCATAGAGCTTGCCGTCTTTGTGCGTAGGCACGAACGGGTCGCTGCCCCATTGCGCCAGCGGGCCGGTGGGCACCACATCGGTGTGGCCTGCAAATACTACTGTTTTGATAGCTGCTTGGGCAAGCTGGTCGCGCGGTAGAGGCCTTTTTGCCCACAAATTGCTGACGCGGAAGTCGGCCGGACCGCTGTCCAGGCGTTCGCACACAAACCCGAGCGGCGCGAGCCGGGCGGCCAGCAAGTCGAGGCAGCCTGCATCCTCGGGGGTAATGGAGGGCAGGGAGATGAGCTGTTCAGCCAGGTGCAGGGTGCGGGACATGGGAGGCAGGGGGGGTAACAGAGGCGTTCAAAGGCGCTCAAACGAAGGGTGGTTCCGAAGCGCGGCGCAAGCAACCGGGGGTGACATCACACAAAGGCAAAGGCGCCGCCCCGCTCGGGAGAAGGCGCCACAGGCGACGCGGGGGGCATCATGCCGCCGGTTTGACGTCCAGCACGATCTCGGTGAACGAAGGCGCGTCATCGGGCGTGTCGCGCGCTTCCTTCTGGGCCTTGGCTGCGTTGGCCGCCAGGGAGAAGTCGTTTTGCAGGCGCCACATGAGGTTGGTGGGCGAGTCGGCGTAGGCCATGCCTTCCTTGCGGTCGATCTTGGCGTCCATGATGAGGTGGGCCAGGGCTTCCTCGAAAGTCTGCGAGCCTTCTGCCATGGACTTTTCCATGGCCTCCTTCACACCCGAGAAGTCGCCTTTTTCGATCAGGTCGGACACCAGCTTGGTGTTGAGCATGACCTCCACGGCAGGGGCGCGATGGCCGTCGATGGTGCGCACCAGGCGCTGCGAAATGATGGCTTTCATGGCGGATGCCAAGTCACCTAGCATGGTGGGGCGCACTTCCACGGGGTAGAAGCTCAAGATCCGGTTGAGTGCGTGGTAGCTGTTGTTGCCGTGCAGCGTGGCCAGGCACAGGTGGCCCGACTGCGCGTACGCAATGGCGGCCGACATGGTTTCGCGATCGCGGATTTCGCCGATCAGGATCACGTCGGGCGCCTGGCGCAGCGCGTTCTTCAGGGCGGTTTGCAGGGACTGGGTATCGCTGCCGATTTCGCGCTGGTTGACGATGGACTTCTTGTTCTTGAACTGGTACTCGACCGGGTCCTCGATGGTGAGGATGTGGCCTGTCAGCGCCTCGTTGCGGGTGTCGATCATCGACGCCAGCGAGGTGCTCTTGCCAGAGCCCGTAGCGCCCACCATCAGGATGAGGCCGCGCTTTTCCATGATGAGCTCGCGCATCACCGGGGGCAGACCCAAGGTGTCGAACTCGGGGATCTGCTGCGAGATGAAGCGGATCACGACCGCGTAGCTGCCGCGCTGGCGCATGGCGCTGACCCGGAAGCGCCCTACACCGCTGAGCGGCACACCCATGTTGAGTTCGCCGGTTTCTTCCAGCTCTTCGATGCGGTCCGGGGGGACCACTTCAGACAGCAGGTTGCGCGGTGCGTCGGGCGGCAGGATCTGGTTGTTGATGGGCACGCACTCGCCGTTGATCTTGATCAGCGCGGGGGCGTTGGCCGACAGATAGACGTCGGAGGCCTTTTTCTCTGCCATCAGGCGAAGAATTCGTTCCATCGTGCTCATGGTGTTTCCCTCTTGTTGTCAGTATCTGTCGGCAAGGCGGCCCATCAGACCGCGCTCATGCAGCGCAATCAGTCGCGCAGCAGGTCGTTGATGCTGGTCTTGGAGCGGGTTTGCGCGTCCACCTGCTTGACGATGATGGCAGCGTACATGCTGTAAGGTGCGCCGTTGGCGGCGGTCTTGGGCAGGTTGCCGCTCACCACCACCGAGCCCGAAGGCACGCGGCCGTAGCTGATTTCGCCGGTTGCACGGTTGAAGATCGGGGTGCTCTGGCCCAGGTACACGCCCATGCCCAGCACGGAGTTCTCTTCGACCACCACGCCTTCGACAACCTCGGAACGGGCACCGATGAAGCAGTTGTCTTCAATGATGGTGGGGCCGGCCTGCAGAGGCTCCAGCACGCCGCCAATGCCCACGCCGCCGGACAAGTGCACGCCCGCGCCGATCTGCGCGCACGAGCCCACGGTGGCCCAGGTGTCGACCATGGTGCCTTCGCCCACATAGGCGCCGATGTTGACGTACGAGGGCATCAGGATCGCGCCCTTGGCGATGAAGCTGCCACGGCGGGCCACAGCAGGTGGCACCACGCGCACGCCGGTGGCCTTCATTTCTTCTTCGGACAGGTGGGCAAACTTGGTCTGCACCTTGTCGTAAAAGCCCAGGTCACCAGCCTTGACGACTTCGTTGTCCTTCAGGCGGAAGGACAGCAGCACGGCCTTCTTGATCCACTGGTGCACGGTCCACTGGCCCACGCCTTCGCGGGTGGCCACACGCAGCTTGCCGTTGTTCAGCTCGGCGATCACGTGCTCGACAGCGTCCTGAATCTCCTTGGGGGCGGCGGCGGGCGAGAGGCTGGCGCGGTTTTCCCAGGCGTTGTCGATGAGGGTTTGGAGTTGTTGGGTCATGTTGTTGTCGATCAGATCAGGCAGTACGGGATTGGATGAATTGCACGATGCGCAGCGCGGCTTCCACGCATTCTTCGGCTTCGGCCACCAGGGCCATGCGCACGCGCTGGGCGCCGGGGTTGCTCCCCTGGGCCTCGCGGGCCAGGTAGCTGCCGGGCAGCACCGTCACATTGTATTGAGCCAGCAGGGCGCGCGCGAACTCGGCATCGTCCATGCCCAGAGCTTCTGGCACCTTGGCCCACAGGTAGAAACCTGCGTCGGGCAGGGCGACTTCCATCACGCCGGCTAGCAGCGGCGTGACCTGGGCAAACTTTTTGCGGTACAGCGCCCGGTTTTCCACCACATGCTTTTCATCGCTCCACGCGGCGATGCTGGCAGCCTGCACGATGGGGCTCATGGCGCTGCCGTGGTAGGTGCGGTAGAGTAAAAAGGACTTGATCAGTGCTGCGTCGCCAGCCACAAAGCCGCTGCGCATCCCGGGTACGTTGCTGCGCTTGGAGAGGCTGGTGAAAGAGATCAGGTTCTTGAAGTGGCCACGCCCCAGTTGCGCTGCCGCCTGCAGGCCACCCAACGGCGGTTCGTCGCGGAAATGGATTTCGCTGTAGCACTCGTCCGAGGCAATCACGAAGCCGTAGCGGTCGCTCAGCTCAAACAGTTTCTTCCACTCGCTGAGCGGCATCACGGCGCCCGTGGGGTTTCCGGGGGAGCAGACGAAGAGCAACTGGGTGCGTTGCCACACAGCCTCGGGCACGGCGTCCCAGTTCACCGCAAAGTTGCGGCTGGGGTCGCTCGCCGCGTAGTACGGCTGGGCGCCAGCCAGCAGGGCGGCGCCTTCGTAGATTTGATAGAACGGATTGGGGCAGACGACCAACGGCTGGCCTTGGGAGGGATCAATGATGGTCTGCGCGAACGCAAACAGTGCCTCGCGCGAACCGTTGACCGGCAGCACCTGGCTGCCCGGGTCCAGGGTCAGCGCATAGCGCTGTTGTATCCATTGGGTGAAGGCTTCGCGCAGCTTGGGTTCGCCTGCGGTGGCAGGGTAACTGGCCAGTCCGCCCAGGTTGTTACTGAGTGCATCTTTGATGAACTGCGGTGTAGGATGGCGTGGCTCACCCATGCCCAGGCTGATGGGGCTGTAGGCCGCCGGGGGGGTGACTCCCGCAAAGAGTTGCCGCAGCCGCTCGAAGGGGTAGGGCTGGAGATGGGAGAGCAGGGGATTCATGGAGCGACATTATGGGCGAAGGGCGTGCGCCCAAGGCGTGGTGCCAGGTGTCGTCCACGCCATGGCAATGGGCGGGGCAATGCGCGGAGGCGGGCCCCGCGCGCCGGATGGGGTTGTCAATCCGACGTAAGAGCGGACACCTAGCATGGCTCCCTTTCAAAAACGATAACGGAGACAAGATGTCTGGATTCCTACCGCTGCGCCCCGGACTCTGGTGGATGCGCAGGTGGCACCTGCCGGGCAAACTGATAACGCTCGGTGTGTTGATGGCGGGCGCCCTGGCTATGTCCGCCATGGATGCCCCGTGGTGGGCTGTGGCGCTGGCCGGTGCCGTGGTTCTTTATGCCCTGTGCGTTTTGTATATGGGGCTGGCCTCCGACCTGCAGAGCGTGGCGCATGCGATGGAGCAGACCACGCGGGGCGACTTGTCGGCCCGTGCGGGTGTCAACGGACGGGACGAGGTCGGGTCCATGGCCCAATCGCTCGACCGGATGGTGCTCACGCTCTCCTCCATGGTGGCGGACATTCGCAGCAACGCGGCATTGGTGGCCCATGCGGGGCAAAGCCTGGCGCAAGGCAACCGCTCCCTGGCTGAACGCACCGAACAGCAGGCCGCCAACCTAGAACAGACGGCTGCCAGCGTAGAGCAGCTTTCGTCGGCCGTGCAGAACAACGCACAGACCGCGCGCAGCGCCGATGCCCGTGCCGCAGAGGTGCGCAAGGCCGCCGACAGCGGGGCCGAGGCCATGGCGCGTGCCGTGCAGTCGGTGGAGGCCATCCAGCAAAGCGCACGCCGTATGACCGAAATCATTGGTGTCATCGACAGCATTGCGTTTCAGACCAACATCCTGGCCCTGAACGCGGCGGTGGAGGCCGCCCGGGCCGGTGAGCAGGGCCGCGGCTTTGCCGTGGTGGCGGGCGAGGTGCGCACGCTGGCCA
>CAYXSL010000132.1:0-12958 GCA_964466605.1 uncultured Verminephrobacter sp. | reverse complement strand
CAAGGGTGGCGCGATGATCCGTGCGCTGACGCACGAAACGGGCTGGCAGATCAAGATCGAGGAAGACGGAACCAGCACCATCGCAGCGACTGACGCAGCCAAGGCCGATGAGGCCAAGAAGCGCATCGAGCAGATCACGGCAGAAGTCGAGATCGGCAAGATCTACGAAGGCCCCGTGACGAAGATTCTGGACTTCGGCGCACTGATCAACCTGCTGCCCGGCAAGGACGGCCTGTTGCACATCAGCCAGATCGCGCACGAGCGTGTCGAGAAGGTGTCCGACTATCTGACCGAAGGCCAGATCGTGAAGGTCAAGGTCATGGAAACGGACGAAAAGGGCCGCATCAAGCTGTCGATGAAGGTGCTGGCCGAGCGCCCGGCGGGCGGTAGCGACCGTCCCGCGCCTGCCGAGCGTGGTGATCGCGAGCCACGCCGCGACCATGGTCGCGACGGTGGTCGCCAGCCTGCGGAGCAACAACAACAGCAGCAGCAACAACAATCCCTGTTGTCGGACGGTGCGTCCGAGCAGGTGGTTGGCTGAGTTGCTGATTGCTATTGATTTTGTAGCTGCTTGTGCTTATCCATAGCGCGCAGGCAGCCTAAATCATTCCAATCTTTCTTTCCATGGATCGCAATATGCGTGCAGTTGAGATCACGTCGTTTGGCGGGCCCCAGGTGCTGGCCCTGGGGGATCGCCCCAAGCCGGAGCCTGGCGCGGGCGAGCTGCTGATCCGTGTCACTGCCAGTGGCATCAACCGTCCCGATGTGCTGCAGCGCATGGGGCACTACGCGCCGCCCCCGGGTACTTCGGACCTGCCGGGGCTGGAGGTGGCGGGGGTGGTGGAGTCTGGCGATGCTGCGGCTCTGGCCGAGGCGGGCATGCGTGTGGGTGACCGCGTGTGCGCGCTGGTGGCTGGTGGCGGCTATGCCGAATGGTGTGTTGCCCCGGTGGCCCAGTGTTTGCCGGTGCCCGAAGGGTTGAGTGACGTGGAGGCGGCATCGCTGCCGGAGACTTTCTTCACGGTGTGGAGCAACGTCTTTGACCGTGGTCGCCTGCAGGCGGGTGAGATCCTCCTGGTGCAGGGCGGCACCAGTGGTATTGGCGTCACGGCGATCCAGTTGGCCCGGGCACTCGGTGCGGTGGTCATTGCTACGGCGGGTAGCGATGACAAGTGCGCGGCCTGCCTTGCGCTGGGCGCGAACCACGCCATCAACTACAAGTCGCAAGACTTTGTGGCGGAAGTGCGGCGTATCACGGAAGGGCGGGGCGTTGACGTGGTGCTCGATATGGTCGCTGGCGACTATGTGGCGCGGGAGGTGGAGTGCCTGGCTGAAGATGGTCGTCTGGTCATCATTGCTGTGCAGGGCGGGATCAAGAGTGACTTCAATGCGGGTCTGGTTCTGCGGCGCCGCCTCACCATCACCGGGTCTACATTGCGTCCGCGTCCCGTGGCATTCAAGGGCGCGATTGCCAGTGCACTGCGTGAGCGCGTGTGGCCCTTGTTGGCAACCGGCAAGGTACGTCCTGTCATCCACAGCACGTTTGCTGCGGCGGATGCTTCTCAAGCCCATGCCCTGATGGAATCGAACCAGCATATCGGCAAGATTGTTTTGACGTGGTAACCATGAACAACAAGAAAAAACTCATCGCAGGCAACTGGAAGATGAATGGCAGCCTGGCTGCCAACGAGGTGTTGCTGAAGGCGCTCATTGCGGGGCTGAATGATGTGGCGTGCGACGTGGCAGTGGCGGTGGCGGTGCCTGCGCCGTACCTGGCACAGGTGCAGGCACTCACTGCTGGAACGGCGGTCGCTGCGGCAGCGCAGGATGTTTCCCGGTACGAGTCGGGGGCCTACACCGGCGAGGTCTCTGTGCCGATGCTCAAGGATTTCGGCGTGCGTTATGTCCTGGTGGGGCACTCGGAGCGTCGCCAGTACCATGGCGAGACCGATGTGGCGGTGGCAGAGAAGGCGCAGCGCGCCCTGGCCGCAGGCGTCACTCCCATCGTTTGTGTGGGGGAAACCCTGCAGGAGCGCGAAGCCGGGCAGACCGAAGCGGTGGTCAAGCGCCAGCTGGCGGCTGTGATCCACCTCAATGGTCACTGCATCAGCGAGATCGTGGTGGCGTACGAGCCTGTCTGGGCCATTGGCACTGGGCGCACGGCGTCTCCGGAGCAGGCGCAGGCTGTCCATGCCGTGTTGCGTGCGCAACTCTCTGCGGCCAGCGAGCATGCCGATCGGATTCGTTTGTTGTACGGCGGCAGCATGAATGCGGGCAACGCGGCGCAATTGCTGGCCCAGCCGGACATCGACGGTGGACTTGTGGGTGGTGCCTCGTTGAAGGCGGCCGACTTTTTGCAAATCATTGCGGCAGCCCGGTAAGGCTGCAGAAGCTATTCAATCAGGAGTGAACAGAGAATGAACGTGATCGTGAATGTGATTTTGGCGGTGCAGATGTTGGCGGCCCTGGTGATGATTGGCCTGATCCTCATCCAGCATGGCAAGGGTGCTGACATGGGGGCTGCATTTGGCAGTGGAAGCTCGGGCAGCCTGTTCGGCGCCAGTGGCAGCGCCAACTTCCTGTCGCGCAGCACGGGGGTGCTGGCAGCGGTCTTTTTTGTGTCCACGCTGGCGCTGGCCTATTTTGGCAACGCACGTCCTGCCAGCTCTGGCAGTGTGCTGGAGGCGCCCGCGGCCGTGACGCCAGCCGCTGCGGCTCCAGATGCAGCAGTGGCTCCTGCTGTGCCTGCATCGGGCGCTGCGCAGATTCCGACCAAATAATCTGCACTAAATTGGGTCCTGCAAGCTGAAGCAGGGTTTTTCCGGAGTAGAATCCGGGATTGTCTGGAAAGCCAAAACCGCAAGGTTCCTCATGCCATCCAGACGCAGCAACCAGCCGTCGTGGTGAAATTGGTAGACACGCTATCTTGAGGGGGTAGTGGCGAAAGCTGTGCGAGTTCGAGTCTCGCCGACGGCACCAAAACAAAGGCCTCCCCGCATGACCCATCCGGGCTCATGTCGGGCAAGGCCACAGCGGTGAGCACATCCTCAAGATGAACCTCGATCAGTACCTCCCCGTCCTTTTGTTCATCTTGGTTGGCATCGCCGTCGGCGTTGTCCCCCTTGTGCTTGGCTACATACTGGGCCCCAATCGCCCGGATGCCGCAAAGAACTCCCCCTACGAATGTGGCTTTGAAGCCTTCGAGGATGCGCGCATGAAGTTCGATGTGCGCTATTACCTCGTGGCCATTCTCTTCATTCTGTTCGACCTCGAAATCGCCTTCCTCTTTCCCTGGGCGATAGCTCTGCATGACGTGGGCATGGCGGGCTTCGTGGCGGTCGTGATCTTCCTGGCCATTCTGGTCGTGGGTTTTGCCTACGAGTGGAAAAAGGGTGCCCTGGATTGGGAATGAGCGGGCTTCAACAAGGACCAATGCAATGATTGAAGGCGTGATGAAGGAAGGCTTCATCACCACGAGTTACGACTCTGTGGTGAATTGGGCCAAGACCGGTTCCCTGTGGCCGATGACTTTTGGTCTGGCCTGCTGTGCTGTCGAGATGATGCACGCGGCGGCGGCCCGCTATGACATCGGCCGTTTCGGCGCCGAAGTGTTTCGTGCCAGTCCTCGCCAGTCCGATCTGATGATCGTGGCGGGAACGCTGTGCAACAAAATGGCGCCAGCGCTGCGCAAGGTGTATGACCAGATGTCCGAGCCCCGCTGGGTGCTGTCGATGGGCTCATGCGCCAACGGTGGTGGTTACTACCACTACAGCTACTCCGTGGTGCGTGGATGCGATCGCATCGTGCCTGTGGATGTGTATGTGCCGGGCTGCCCTCCCACGGCCGAAGCACTGATCTACGGCATCATCCAGTTGCAGCAGAAGATTCGCCGCACCAACACCATTGCTCGTGTCTGAAGGGTTGATGATGACTGCTGTTGCCATTCGGCCTGAAAAACTCAAAGACAACATTGCCGCGGCGCTCGGTGCCAAAGTGCGCCAGATCACGGTGGCCCTGGATGAAGTCACGCTGGTGGTGTCCGCTGCCGACTACCTGGATGCCATGCGGCTGCTGCGTGACGCCGAAGGGTGTCGTTTCGAGCAGCTGGTGGATCTGTGTGGCGTGGATTACTCCGCATATGGCGATGCCGTGAACGAGGGGGCGCGCTACTGCGTGGTGTCGCACTTGCTGTCGGTGAGCCTCAATCAGCGCGTGCGCGTGAAGGTCTTTTGCGCCGACGATGATTTCCCTGTGGTGGCATCGGTGTCCGATCTGTGGAATTCGGCCAACTGGTACGAGCGCGAGGCGTTTGACCTTTTCGGCATCGTGTTCGATGGTCACAATGACCTGCGCCGCATCCTGACCGACTACGGCTTCATTGGCCATCCGTTCCGCAAGGACTTCCCGCTGTCGGGTCATGTCGAGATGCGCTACGACGCTGAGCAGCGCCGGGTGGTCTACGAGCCCGTCTCGATCGAGCCGCGTGAGATCACGCCGCGCATCATTCGCGAAGACAAGTACGGAGGCCTGCACTGAGGCGCGCCGCGCCCCACGTGAACCATCATGGCTGAAATCAAGAACTATTCCCTGAACTTTGGTCCGCAGCATCCTGCGGCGCACGGTGTGTTGCGTCTGGTGCTGGAGCTGGACGGCGAAGTCGTGCAACGTGCCGATCCGCACATTGGGCTGCTGCACCGTGCCACCGAAAAACTGGCCGAGCACAAGACTTACATCCAGTCGCTGCCCTACATGGACCGCCTGGACTATGTGTCCATGATGTCCAACGAGCATGCTTACTGCCTGGCCATCGAAAAGCTGCTGGGCCTGGAAGTGCCGGTGCGTGCGCAGTACATCCGCGTGATGTTCTCCGAGATCACACGCCTGCTGAACCACCTGATGTGGCTGGGCTCGCACGGCAACGACTGCGGCAGCTCCACCATCCTGATCTACACCTTCCGCGAGCGTGAAGACCTGTTCGATATGTACGAAGCAGTCTCCGGCGCGCGCATGCATGCGGCGTACTTCCGTCCGGGGGGCGTCTATCGCGACCTGCCGGACTCCATGCCGCAATACAAGGTCAGCAAGATCAAGAACGCCAAGGCATTGGAGGCGCTGAATCAAAACCGCCAGGGCTCGCTGCTGGACTTTATCGACGACTTCACGAAGCGCTTCCCTGGTTGCGTGGACGAGTACGAGACGCTGCTCACCGACAACCGTATCTGGAAGCAGCGCACCGTGGGTATTGGCGTGGTGCCACCCGAGCGTGCGCTCAACCTGGGCATGACCGGCCCCATGATCCGCGGCTCCGGCATTGCCTGGGACCTGCGCAAGACGCAGCCCTACGATGTTTACGACCGCGTGGATTTCGACGTGCCTGTGGGCAAGACCGGCGACTGCTACGACCGCTATTTGGTGCGTGTGCAGGAGATGCGCGAGTCCAACCGCATCATCAAGCAGTGCGTGGACTGGCTGCGTGCCAATCCGGGCCCTGTCATCACTGACAACCATAAGGTGGCGGCACCTGCGCGCGAATCCATGAAGTCCAACATGGAAGAGCTGATCCACCACTTCAAGCTCTTCACCGAAGGTTTCCACGTGCCCGAAGGCGAAGCCTATGCCGCCGTGGAACACCCCAAGGGCGAGTTTGGCATCTATCTGGTCAGCGATGGTGCCAACAAACCTTACCGCCTCAAGATTCGTGCGCCTGGTTTTGCGCACCTCGCCACCTTGGACGAAATGGCCCGTGGCCACATGATCGCCGACGCCGTGGCCATTATTGGCACCATGGATATCGTGTTCGGGGAGATCGACCGATGAACAGCAGCAATACCAAGATCACAGAGGCGACGCTGGCGCGCTTTGCACGCGAAGTGGCCAAGTACCCGCCGGAGCAGGCGCAGTCCGCCGTGATGGCCTGCCTGTCCATCGTGCAGCAGGAGCAGGGCTGGGTCAGCGCCGAGAGCGAGGCCGTGATCGCCGACTACCTGGGCATGGCCCAGATCGCGGTCCACGAAGTCACCACGTTCTACAACATGTACAACCAGCAGCCCACGGGCAAGTACAAGCTCAACGTCTGTACCAACCTGCCTTGCCAGCTGCGCGACGGCCAGAAGGCGTTGCACCACCTTGAGAAGAAACTGGGCGTGACCATGGGCCAGACCACGCCCGACGGCCTCTTCACGTTGCAGCAGTGCGAGTGCCTGGGCGCCTGTGCTGACTCGCCCGTGATGCTGGTCAACGACCGCACGATGTGCAGTTTCATGGACAACGACAAGCTCGACCAGCTGGTGGATGGCCTGCGTGCTGCGGAGGGGCAAGCATGACCACCGCTGCACAGATCCTCTCCCAGTTCCAGGCCACCGGCGTCCAAACCTGCTTCCACGACCGCCACATCAATCCGCAGATCTATGCGGGTCTGGATGGCACGAACTGGAGCCTCAAGGACTACGAAGCGCGCGGCGGCTACGCTGCGCTGCGCAAGATCCTGGGCACCGACGGCGGTGAGCCGCTCACGCAGGACCAAGTCATCGCCACCGTCAAGGAATCGGGCCTGCGCGGCCGCGGCGGTGCGGGCTTTCCCACCGGCCTCAAGTGGAGCTTCATGCCCCGCTCGTTCCCCGGCCAGAAGTACCTGGTGTGCAACTCCGACGAGGGCGAGCCGGGCACCTGCAAGGACCGCGACATCCTGCAGTTCAACCCGCACATCGTCATCGAAGGCATGATCATCGCGGCCTACGCGATGGGCATCTCTGTGGGCTACAACTACATTCACGGCGAAATCTTCCAGACCTACGATCGCTTTGAGGCGGCGTTGGAAGAAGCACGTGCGGCTGGTTACCTGGGTGACAAGATCCTGGGCAGCAACTTCAGCTTCCAGCTGCATGCGGCGCATGGCTTTGGGGCCTACATCTGCGGCGAAGAGACTGCGCTGCTCGAATCGCTGGAAGGCAAGAAAGGCCAACCGCGCTTCAAGCCGCCGTTTCCGGCCAGTTTCGGCCTGTATGGCAAGCCGACCACCATCAACAACACCGAAACCTTCGCAGCCGTGCCATGGATCATCCGCAACGGCGGAGCAGCGTACCTGGAGTGTGGCAAGCCCAACAATGGCGGCACCAAGATCTTCTCGGTGTCGGGCGACGTGGAAAAGCCTGGCAACTACGAAGTGCCCCTGGGGACGCCGTTCGCCAAGCTGCTCGAGCTCGCTGGCGGCGTGCGCAAGGGCCGTCAGCTCAAGGCTGTCATTCCTGGCGGCTCGTCCGCGCCGGTGCTGCCGGCGTCCATCATCATGGAATGCACGATGGACTACGACTCCATCGCCAAGGCCGGCTCCATGCTGGGCTCGGGCGCTGTGATCGTGATGGACGATTCCCGCAGCATGGTCGAGAGCCTGCTGCGCCTGTCGTACTTCTACTCGCACGAGTCTTGCGGCCAGTGCACGCCCTGCCGCGAAGGCACGGGCTGGATGTGGCGCGTGATTGACCGGATCCAGCATGGCCAGGGGCGCGATGGCGACCTGAACCTGCTCAATTCGGTGGCAGACAACATCCAGGGCCGCACCATCTGTGCGCTGGGTGACGCGGCGGCGATGCCGGTGCGCGCCATGATCAAGCACTTCCGTCCGGAATTCGAAGCGCTGATCCGCCAAGAGAAGACCCCTCAGGCTTCCACCTCCGCCTGATCGCGAGAAACGCATATGGTTGAAATCGAACTCGACGGGCAGAAAGTAGAAGTCGCTGAAGGCTGCATGGTGATGCATGCAGCCGAGAAAGCTGGCACCTACATTCCCCATTTCTGTTACCACAAGAAGCTTTCTATCGCCGCGAACTGCCGCATGTGCCTGGTGGATGTGGAAAAGGCTCCCAAGCCCATGCCCGCCTGCGCCACGCCGGTGACGCAAGGCATGATCGTGCGCACCAAGAGCGACAAGGCCATCAAGGCCCAGCAGTCGGTCATGGAGTTTCTGCTGATCAACCACCCGCTGGACTGCCCCATCTGCGACCAGGGCGGTGAGTGCCAGCTGCAGGACTTGGCTGTGGGCTATGGCGGCTCTTCTTCGCGTTACGAGGAAGAAAAGCGCGTGGTGCCCGTCAAGGACGTGGGCCCGCTGATTTCCATGCAGGAAATGAGCCGTTGCATCCACTGCACCCGCTGCGTGCGTTTCGGCCAGGAAGTGGCTGGCGTGATGGAGCTGGGCATGATCCATCGCGGCGAGCACTCCGAGATCACGACGGTCACGGGCGACACGGTGGACTCCGAGCTGTCGGGCAACATGATCGATATCTGCCCTGTGGGTGCCCTCACCAGCAAGCCGTTCCGCTACAGCGCTCGCACCTGGGAGTTGTCGCGCCGCCGCTCGGTGAGCCCGCACGATTCGACCGGCTCCAACCTGATTGTCCAGGTCAAGAACCACAAGGTCATGCGCGTAGTGCCCCTGGAGAACGAAGCCGTCAACGAATGCTGGATTGCGGACCGCGACCGTTTCTCCTACGAAGCGCTCAACGGTGAAGACCGCCTGACCCAGCCCATGCTCAAGCAGGGCGGGGTGTGGAAGGAAGTCGATTGGCAGACCGCGCTGGAATACGTGGCCAATGGCCTGAAGAACATCAAGAACGACCACGGCGCCAGCAGCATCGGTGCGCTGGTCAGCCCGCACAGCACCGTGGAAGAGCTGTACCTCGCCTCCGCGCTGGTGCGTGGCATCGGCAGTGACAACATCGACTACCGCCTGCGTAACGCCGAGTTCGCTGCACCCGAAGGTATCCGCTGGCTGGGCACGTCCATCGCCTCCCTGTCTACGCTGCAGCGCGTGCTGGTGGTGGGCTCGAATCTGCGCAAGGACCATCCGCTGTTTGCCCAGCGCATTCGCCAGGCTGCACGCCATGGCTGCCAGGTCAGCGCCGTCGCGTCGGTGGCTCAGGACTGGGCCATGCCCGTGCAATCCTTCGTAGCGCAAGGCGCTGCGGAATGGATGCAGACGCTGGGCAGTATTGCGTCCGCAGTGGCCCAGGAAAAAGGCATTGCTGCACCCCAAGGAGCGGCTGCTGCCAGCGAGACTGCCCAAGCCATCGCCCGCTCCCTGCTGGGCGGCGAGCGCAAGGCCGTGCTGCTGGGCAATGGCGCTGCACACCATGCGCAGGCAAGCCAATTGCTGGCGCTTGCCAACTGGATCGGTGAGAACACCGGCGCGAGCGTGGGTTACCTCACGGAAGCCGCTAACACGGTGGGTGCGCAGTTTGCGGGCGCTCACCCTGTCAACGGTGGTCTGAATGCGGCTCAAATGCTCTCCGGTGGTTTGAAGGCTGCGGTGCTGCTCAACACCGAGCCAGTCCATGACTCGGCTGCGGGTGCGCAGGCTGCCACTGCCCTGGCTGGAGCAGAGATGGTGGTCACGTTGAGCCCCTTCAAGGCCAACATGGAGTTCAGTGACGTTTTGTTGCCAATTGCTCCGTTCACGGAAACCTCGGGCAGCTTCGTCAATGCCGAAGGCCGTCTGCAAAGCTTCCATGCCGTGGTGCGCCCCCTGGGTGATACCCGCCCTGCGTGGAAGGTCCTGCGCGTGCTCGCCAATCTGCTGGGCGTGCCGGGCTTCGACTTCGAAACCTCGCAGGACGTGCTGGCACGCGCCACCAACACCCCTGCAGGCACGATCACGCAGGTACCGGCCGCGCAGCTGTCGAATGCTGTGAAGGCAATGCCAGTTGCCACAGCCGCCTCTGGCGAACCCGTGGTGGCGTCCATCTATCAACTGGACGGCCTGGTGCGCCGTTCCACGTCGCTGCAGCTCACTGCCGACGCGCGCATGGCACGTGAAGGAGTGGCCGCATGATCGACGCGATCTACAACGCGGGCCTGAACCTGCTTTCCTTTGGCTGGTGGACCGGCATTGTCTGGCCGGTGCTCTGGATTCTGATCAAGATCGTCTGCATTCTGGCGCCCCTGATGGGCGCAGTGGCCTACCTCACCTTGTGGGAACGCAAGCTGCTGGGTTTCATGCAAGTGCGCCACGGACCCAACCGCGTGGGCCCCATGGGGTTGTTGCAGCCTATCGCTGATGCGCTGAAGCTGCTGACCAAGGAAATCATCCAGCCGACCGCTGCGAGCAAGGGCCTGTTCGTACTGGGCCCTGTCATGGCGATCATGCCGGCTCTGGCCGCCTGGGTTGCCATTCCTTTTGGTCCCGATGTGGCCCTGGCCAACGTCAATGCTGGTCTGCTGCTGGTGATGGCCATCACCTCCATCGAGGTGTACGGCGTGATCATCGCTGGCTGGGCATCAAACTCCAAGTACGCCTTCCTGGGCGCACTGCGCGCCTCGGCCCAGATGGTGAGCTATGAAATCGCCATGGGCTTCTGCTTCCTGGTGGTGATCATGGTCTCGGGCAGCATGAACCTGACCGAGATCGTCATGTCGCAGGCCAAGGGCATGGCGGCCGACAAGGGCCTGACCTTCCTGTCCTGGAACTGGCTGCCCCTTCTGCCGATTTTCCTGGTGTACCTGATCTCCGGCGTGGCCGAGACCAACCGCCACCCCTTCGACGTGGTCGAAGGCGAAGCCGAAATCGTGGCAGGCCACATGGTCGAGTATTCGGGCATGGGCTTTGCGATCTTCTTCCTGGCCGAATACGCCAGCATGTGGCTCGTGTCCATCCTGGCCGCGCTCATGTTCCTGGGCGGCTGGCTCTCGCCCATCGACAGCGCACTGTTCAACTGGATTCCCGGTTGGATCTGGCTGGGTCTCAAGACCTTCCTCGTGGTGTCCATGTTCATCTGGATCCGCGCCACATTCCCACGCTTCCGCTATGACCAGATCATGCGTCTGGGCTGGAAGATCTTTATCCCGGTGACGCTGGTGTATCTGCTCTTTGTGGGCGGCTGGCTGCTCTCGCCCTGGAACATCTGGAAATAAGCGGGGACATCACTCATGACTGCCGTTGTTGCTGCTGCACCTTTTTCGTTCAAAGACTTCTTCAAGAGCTTCATGCTCGTGGAACTGGTCAAGGGCATGGCCCTGACTGGCCGCTACGCGTTCCGCCGCAAGGTGACCGTGCAGTTCCCCGAAGAGAAGACGCCTCTGTCGCCCCGTTTCCGTGGCCTGCACGCGCTGCGCCGCTATGACAACGGCGAAGAGCGCTGCATTGCCTGCAAGCTGTGCGAGGCCGTGTGCCCCGCCATGGCCATCACGATTGAATCGGACGTGCGCGCTGATGGTTCTCGCCGCACCACGCGCTACGACATCGATCTCACCAAGTGCATCTTCTGCGGTTTCTGCGAAGAAAGCTGCCCGGTGGACTCGATCGTCGAAACGCACATCTTCGAGTACCACGGCGAAAAACGTGGCGACCTGTATTTCACGAAAGACATGCTCCTGGCCGTGGGCGACCGGTACGAAGGTGAAATCGCGGCGGCCAAGGCTGCGGATGCCAAGTACCGCTGAGCGGTGCTGAGCGCGGCCTCTTTGCCAGACTTTCTATAAAGACCCGATTCATGGACGCCAAGACCGGTTTCTTCTATCTCTTCTCGGTGGTGCTGCTGTTTGCAGCCTTCCGGGTGATCACTGCGCGCAATCCCGTGCATGCGGTGCTCTACCTCATCCTTGCCTTTTCGCAGGCCGCCGCTGTGTGGCTGCTGCTCAAGGCCGAGTTCCTGGCCATCGCCCTGGTGCTGGTGTACCTGGGGGCTGTGATGGTGCTGTTCCTGTTCGTGGTGATGATGCTGGACATCCACATCGATACCGTGCGCAAGGGCTTCTGGAAACACTTTCCCCTCGCCGCGACGGTGGGCGCGCTGATTGCGCTGGAAATGGCCGCTGTGCTGATGGGCGGTTTCCGTGGCATGGACGAGCCCAAGGCCGCCGCCGTGGTGCTCGATGCCGCAGGGCAGGTGGTCCCGTACTCGAACACGAAGGCACTGGGCAAACTGCTCTACACCGAATACCTGTATCCCGTCGAGATCGCTGCCGTGATCCTGCTGGTGGCCATGATCGCTGCCATTGCACTGACCCTGCGCCAGCGCAAGGACAGCAAGGCCATCAATCCTTCCTTGCAGATCCGGGTTCGCGCCAGCGATCGCCTGGAAGTTGTGAAGGTGGCCGCCACCCAGAAGGCACACCCCGAAGTGCCCGCCGAACCCGCTGCCGAGGAGAAAAAAGCATGACGCTGACTTTGGGCCACTTTCTCTCCCTGGGCGCGATGCTGTTCGCGCTGGCCGTGATTGGCATCTTCCTGAACCGCAAGAACCTGATCGTGCTGCTGATGGCGATCGAGTTGATGCTGCTGGCGGTGAACATGAACTTCGTGGCGTTCTCGCACTACCTGGGCGACATGCACGGGCAGGTGTTCGTGTTCTTCATCCTGACCGTGGCGGCCGCCGAGTCGGCTATCGGCCTCGCGATCCTGGTGCTGCTGTTCCGCAACAAGTCCAGCATCAACGCGGAAGACCTCAACACCCTCAAGGGCTGATGAGCCACCCGTATTCCCAAGGTTCTCAAGAATGAGTCAAACCCTCTCCGCTTCAACGCTCCTGGCCGTGCCACTGGCTCCGCTGGCGGGCGCTCTGCTGGCCGGTATCTTCGGCACAACCTTTGGTGGTAACTGGATTGGTCGCCGCCTGAGCCACACGCTGACGATCCTTGGCGTGCTCGTCGCTTTCATCCTCTCGGCCATGACGCTCAAGAGCGTGGCCGTGGATGGTGCCCGTTTCAACGAGACGCTCTACACCTGGATGGTGGTGGGCGGCCTGAAGATGGAAGTGGGCTTCCTGATCGACAGCCTCACAGCCATGATGATGGTGGTGGTGACCTTCGTGTCGCTGATGGTGCACATCTACACCATTGGCTACATGGAAGAGGACGACGGCTACAACCGCTTCTTCGCCTACATCTCGCTGTTCACGTTCTCCATGCTCATGCTGGTCATGAGCAACAACCTGCTGCAGCTGTTCTTCGGCTGGGAAGCGGTGGG
>CAYXSL010000131.1:0-12972 GCA_964466605.1 uncultured Verminephrobacter sp. | reverse complement strand
GGCCAACCAGCGCGCGCGCCGCTGCGGCCGCGTGGCCGACGGCATCTGCATCCGCCTGTACGACGAGGCGGACTTCAACAGCCGCCCGCGCTTTACCGACCCCGAGATCCTGCGCAGCTCGCTCGCGGGCGTGATCTTGCGCATGAAGTCGCTGCACCTGGGCGACGTGGGGCAGTTTCCGTTCATCGAGGCGCCCTCGGGCCGTGCGATTGCCGACGGCTACCAGCTGCTGTCCGAGCTGGGCGCGGTGGGCGATGCCAACGAACTCACGCCCATGGGCGTGGAGCTGTCGAAGTTGCCGCTGGACCCACGCGTGGGCCGCATGATTCTGGAGGCGCGCGAGCGCCGCGCGCTCGACGAGGTGCTGGTCATCGCCAGCGCCCTGAGCGTGCAGGACGTGCGCGACCGCCCGCTCGAAGCGCAGCAGCAGGCCGACCAGGCGCACGCCAAGTTCGACGACGACAAGAGCGAGTTCAGCGGCTACCTCAAGCTGTGGAAATGGATCAACGAGGCCCGGGGCGGAGCGCCCAGCCTGCCGTCGGCGCGCGCACAAAAGGCGATGGCGCAGCAGAAGGCGCCGTCGCAGGCACATTTGCCTGTGGCGCAGCGCTCGGCGGCGGCCGCGCCGGTGCCCGCCGTGGCCAGCGTGGCGGTGCCTGCACCCACCCACAAGCTCAGCAACCGCCAGTACGAGCAGCTGCTGCGCCAGAACTTCATCAGCATCCGCCGCCTGCGCGAGTGGCGCGACATCCACACCCAGCTGCTCACGGTGGTGACCGAGCACAAGTGGCAGATCAACACCCAGCCCGCCAGCTACGAGCAAATCCACCTGTCCATGCTCTCGGGCCTGCTGGGCAACATCGGCGTCAAGAGCGACGAGGAAGACTGGTACCTGGGCGCGCGTGGCATCAAGTTCTACAAGCACCCCGGCGCGCACTTGAGCAAAAAGCCCGGTCGCTGGATCGTGGCGGCCGAGCTGGTCGAGACCACGCGCCTCTTCGGCCGGGGCATCGCCGCCATCGAACCCCAGTGGTTGGAGCAGGTGGGCGGCCACCTGCTCAAGAAGCAGATGCTGGACCCGCACTGGGAGAAGAAGGCCGCCCAGGTCACGGCGCTGGAGCGCGCGACGCTGTACGGCATCGTGGTCTACAACAACCGGCGCGTGGACTTTGGCAAGGTGGACCCGCAGGGTGCCCGCGAAGTCTTCCTGCGCGAAGCGCTGGTGGGCGGCGAGTGGGAGACGCGCCTGCCGTTCCTGGCCGCCAACCAGAAGCTCATCGCCAAGGTCGAAGAGCTGGAGCACAAGTCGCGCCGCCAGGACGTGCTGGTGGACGACGAGCTCATCTACGCCTTCTACGACCAGCAGGTGCCGCAGGACGTGTGCAGCGGCACCACGTTTGAGCGCTGGTACAGCCAAGCCAGCCGCGCCAACCCCGATCTGCTCAAGCTCACGCGCGACGAACTCATGCGCCACGAGGCGGCGGGCATCACCACCAGCGCCTTCCCCAAGACCGTGCGCCTGGGCGGCGTGGACTGCACCGCCACCTACCTGCACGAGCCTGGCGACCCCCGCGACGGCATCACCGTGACGGTGCCGCTGTTTGTGCTCAACCAGGTGAGCGACGAGCGCTGCGAATGGCTGGTGCCCGGCATGCTCAAGGACAAGATCCAGGCGCTGCTCAAAAGCCTGCACCAGCGCCCGCGCAGCCGCTTTGTGCCGCTGCCCGAGTCGGCCGCGCGGCTGGCCGAGCTGTTCAACGCGCCCGAGCGGTTCGGCACCGGCAGCCTTACCGACGCACTGCTCAAGCAGGTGCGCGACGAGACCTCGCTCGACGTGAAGCGCGCCGACTTCAAGCTCGACATGCTCAGCCCCCACCTGTTCATGAACTTCCGCGTGGTGGACGAACACGGCCGCCAGCTGGGCCACGGCCGCAACCTGGGCGCCCTCAAGGCCGAGTGGGGTGCCAAGGCGCGCGGCGCCTTCCAGGCACTGGCGGGGCTCAAGCTGGGTGGCGCAGCGGCAGACGGGCAAAAATCTGAGTCAAAAACGCCCTCTGCGCGCGATGGTAAAGCGCAAAAAGCTATCAAATCAGGAGCAAATGCGCCCGCGCAGCCAACCCCCGCAGCGCAGGCCACACCGTCGGCCCCCGCAGGCCAGCGCTACACCAGCTGGACCTTTGGCGAGCTGCCCGAACTCATGGAGATCAAGAAAGCCGGGCAGACTCTGATCGGCTTTCCGGCCCTGATCGACGGCGGCGACGCTGTGACCATCGAGGTCTTTGACGAGCCCGAGGTCGCGGCCGCCAAGCACCGCGCAGGCCTGCGCCGCCTGTTTGCGCTGCAGATCAAGGACGCGCTCAAGTACCTGGAAAAGAACATCCCCGACCTGCAGAAGATGGCCGTGGCCTACATGCCTCTGGGCACGCAAGAGGAGCTGCGCACCCAGATCATCGACGTGGCGCTGGACCGCGCCTTTCTGCTCGACCCGCTGCCGACCGACGAATACGCCTTCAAGCGCCGCGTGGAAGAGGGCCGGGGCCGCCTCACGCTGATCGCCAACGAGGTCGCGCGCCTGGCGGGCGCCATCCTCATTGAGTACGCGGCGGCCGCCCGCAAGATCAAGGACACCAAAAACGCGCCCGACGCAACAGCCGATGCACTGCAGCAGCTGCAGCGTCTTGTGCCCAAGCAATTCATCGCCCAGGCCCCCTGGGGCCAGCTGGCGCACTTCCCGCGCTACCTCAAGGCCATCACCCTGCGCCTGGACAAAGTCCGCGCCGACCCCGCCCGCGACGCCGCCAAACTGGCCGAGCTGCGCCCCCAAGAGCAACGCTACTGGCGCCTGGTGGCCGAGCGCAAGGGCGCGGTGGATGCGCGCATGCAAGAGCTGCGCTGGCTGCTGGAGGAATTGCGCGTGAGCTTCTTCGCACAAGAGCTGCGCACGCCGCAGCCGGTGAGTGTGAAGCGGCTGGACAAGCTGTGGGCGCAGGTGAATAGCTGATGTGATGCAGTGGAGAGCAGGTCGATTTGCGGGCGCGGCAGACTGAACTGCCGGGCATAAAGCGTTCTCTCGTTGGGCGCTGCGACAATGGCGCTCATGAGCCGCACCTCTGCGTTTGACTGGGATGATCTCCGGTTTGCGCTCGCCATCATGGAGAGCGGGACGTTGTCTGGCGCTGCCGCCTCCCTGCATATCAGCCATCCCACACTATCGCGCCGCCTCCAGCTGATGGAACGGCGCCTAGGGACGCGTTTGTTCGAGCGGACGCCGGGCGGCCTTCGACCAACGGAGGCGGGGGAGGAAGTCCGACTGCTGGCGCTCCACTTTCGAGAGGAGGTCGCAGGCCTTGAGCGCCGCGTGGGCGGACGTGACGACGGCCACGATGGGCCCGTACGCGTCACTGCACCGGACGCAGTCTCTGAATACCTGCTGCCTGGCGTGTTGGCGGCCGTGTGCCGAGAGCAGGTTGGGTTGCAACTCGAACTGCACGTGTCCAACGACGTTGTGTCGCTGGCGCGGCGTGAGGCCGATATTGCCCTGCGCGTCACTCGGGCGCCGCGAGAGACTTTGCGTGGACGAGAGGTTGGAACGGTCGCGATGGCGGTCTATGCCCCGCGTCAGTTGACCGAGGCGAGAGGCGGTGCGGTGTCGCACACGCACCTTCCTTGGGTAGGTTTCGATACCGGTCTGGCCTGCAGTGCGCCCGGAGGCTGGTTGGCGCGCAATGTGGCTGCCGACGACGTGCGGTTTCGCGCGAACACCTTGCTTAGCGCCGCACAGGCCGCACGTACAGGGATTGGTTGTGCGGTCCTTCCTTGTTTCGTTGGGGGATCGATTCCAGAACTCGTCCGCATCGGCCCCCCGCTGGACGAGCTGGCGCAGCCGCTATGGCTGCTGATGCATGATGACGTCGCGCGTATACCGCGCATGCGTCTCGCGAGCGCGGCGTTGGCTGAAGAGATCGCGCGATCATCTCGGCTGATGCTAGGTCTGGACTGAGCTTGCGTCGGCCGTGGTTGCCGCCAGCCGAGCCATGTGAGAGCCGCGCCCGGTCAAGTAGCGAAAGAACACTTGCCCGTAGTCGGGAACTGCAGCTGTCTGAATGCTTGGCCGATGTGCAAGCGTGCGACGGTATGCGGTTGTTGCTGGAAGCCCTTGCAGGAGGCGAAAGTCCGCCACACGGTCGAAGGTTTCCAACAGTCTGAAAATCGGCGCGAACGCGGCATCAACCAGTCCGAACCGCTCACCGCCAAAATACGGCCCAGGTCCCCTCAACTGGCTCTCGAGGCGCGCGAAGCGTGCGGCAAGCTCTGCTCGTTTGCGTTCGAACGACGCTTCGTCCGGCGCCATATAGAAGCCGAACACGTCGCCTATCACGTTGGACGCGAACTCGGCCCAAGCCCGATGGCGCGCGCGATCCAGGGCGTGTGCTGGCCACATGGGAGCCCGGTCGGGCGTTGCCTCTTCGATGTACTCGCAAATGACTGCGGTTTCGAACACCGCCGTGTCGCCCACGCGTAGCACCGGCACCTTGCCCAGAGGCGACAGTTGAACGAACCAGTCGGGCTTGTCTGCCAGGTCGATGTAGGTTCGCCTTGGCTCCAGCCCCTTCTCTGCAAGCTGGATCGCTGCGCGCTGGGTATAGGGGCAAAGGAGGTTGCTGATGAGTTCAAAATCGTGCATGTGAAGTCCTCGTGAAAGAAGGCTTGACGTTACGTATCGGCAGCATTAAGCGCTATCGAAAGCTTGTGCAGGCAGCTGTGCGTAAACTTTCAGGTACTGACGCAGGGTCGCCTTCGAATCCCAACACTCGCGATATTCAATGGCGAGGCGAAGCTGGGATGGCGACTGTTTTCCCCCCGCCCGAATCCGACTTCAACCTCTCACAAGCCCCTGCTCGTCGCGAGCCGGCGCGTCCGCCCACACCCGATATCTTTCGCACCGCCCCGTCACTTTGGTGACGCCGAACCGGGCCACCCCCATTGCCCGCTCCCCTTGCGGCCTCTAGGCTTGCGGCCAAAAGGAGACCGTCTGCCCTATGCGTCCGCACCACAAGTTCTGGCCCCGCCGCCTGCCGCATGCCATTTCCCTGCCAGCCACCTCGCTGTGGGACAACCTGGCCACCAACGCCCGGCGTTACCCGGACAAGCCCGCGCTGGTCTTTTTTGGCAGCACCGTGACCTATGCGCAGCTGGCTGCCGGGGCCGAGCGGGTGGCGGCGCGGCTGGCGGCGTTGGGTGTGCAGCGCGGCGACCGGGTGGTGCTGTGCATGCAGAACTGCCCGCAGCTGGTGATGGCGCACTTTGGCATCCTGCGGGCCAATGCGGTGGTGGTGCCGGTCAACCCCATGAACCGGGCCGAGGAGCTCAAGCACTACATCACCGACCCCGACACCAAGGTGGCGATCACCACGGGCGACCTGGCCCCTGAGATGGCCAAGGCGAGCAATGCGCTGCATCCATCGGAGCGCCTGGCGCACCTGGTGGTGACGCAGTTCAGCGATGCGTTCGATGTCAATGTGGCAGGCGCCGATGCGCCGCCCGAGGCCTGGGGGGAGTGGTTGGGCACCCGGCACCCGCTGCCGGTGCTGGACGGGGGCGAGGCCCATGCATGGACGGAGGCCGTGACCTGCACGGATGTCCCTCCGTTGCTGGCGGTGGGCCCGCACGACCTGGCGCTGCTGCCCTACACCAGCGGCACCACGGGCCTGCCCAAGGGCTGCATGCACCTGCACAAGAGCATCATGCACAACGCGGTGGCCAGCAGCCTGTGGGGCAATGGCTCAGCCGACAACGTGACGCTGGCGGTGGTGCCCATGTTCCACATCACCGGCATGGTGAGCGTGATGCACACGTCCATCTACTGTGGCGCCACGCTGGTCATCATGCCCCGGTGGGACCGCGACCTGGCCGGGCGCCTGATTTCGCGCTACCGGGTGACCACCTGGACCAACATTCCCACCATGGTCATCGACCTGCTGGGCAGCCCGAACTTTGCAAGCTATGACCTCTCCAGCCTGGCCTACATCGGCGGCGGTGGTGCGGCCATGCCCCAGGCGGTGGCGCAGCGCCTGCTGGAGCACTATGGCCTGCGCTATGCCGAGGGCTATGGCCTGACCGAGACGGCGGCCCCGTCGCACGCCAACCCGCCCGACAACCCCAAGCAGCAGTGCCTGGGCATCCCCTTTATGAGCAACGATGCACGGGTGATCGACCCCGACACTTTGCAGGAGGTGCCTGTGGGCGAGCAGGGCGAGATCATCATCCACGGCCCCGAGGTGTTCGAGGGCTATTGGAAACGGCCCGATGCCACGGCGTCGGCCTTCATCGAGTTCGAGGGCAAACGCTTCTTCCGCTCGGGCGACCTGGGGCGCATGGATGAGGAGGGCTATTTCTTTCTCACTGACCGGCTCAAGCGCATGATCAATGCGAGCGGCTTCAAGGTGTGGCCTGCCGAGGTGGAGGCGCTGATGTTCCGCCACCCCGCGATCCAGGAGGCCTGCATCATTGCCGCCAAGGACAGCTACCGGGGCGAGACGGTGAAGGCAGTGGTGGTGCTGCGCGCGTCCCACAAGGACACCACCGAGCAGGAGATCATCGACTGGTGCCGCGAGAACATGGCGGTCTACAAGGTGCCGCGCATCGTGCAGTTTGTGGATGCATTGCCCAAGAGCGGCAGCGGCAAGGTGATGTGGCGCACGCTGCAGGAGCAGGAGGCGGCGTAGCCGTGGTTTAGGAAGACCGGGTTGGAAAAAAAAGCGGGTGGGAGGGGCTGCTCGTGCGCAGCCCTTTCTCATGGCGGGTGGGGCCGGGTGGGGCGGCGTCAGGACGCGGCCGAGGCAACGGTCAGCTCACCCAGGTCGCGCTCCAGCAGCGCGGGGTCGCCCAGTTGCAGTTCGATCAGGCGGCGCAGGTGGGTCACGCTGTCCAGGTCGATGCCCCGGCACAGCAGGCCGGTGTGCAGCCCGTGCACATGGGCCACTTCGGTGGACATGGCGATGTGGTTGCCGGTTTCGGCCAGCGGGATGGTGATCTGGCAGAGCATGCCTGCCTCCAGCTCGGCCTGTGCGGGCACCGTGATCAATGCGCCCTTGAGCGACAGGTCCAGCACATGCACGCTGAACGCATCGTGGGAGGTGGTGAGCAGGGCCGGCGCGTCAAAGCTGACGCGGACAAAGTGGCGGCGTTCATGGGGCATTGCTGTCTCCTGAGCGAGGCGGGGTGGACACATGCTACTCCAACCCCCTGCAGGTCAGAACCGGTTCATGATCTTTTCGGGGGCACTTGCCCGAAGGGCTGGGGTGAAATCGGGCGACCAGGCCGCCCCGGCTGCT
The DNA here is from genome assembly GCA_964466605.1 of uncultured Verminephrobacter sp. Classification (GTDB taxonomy): domain Bacteria; phylum Pseudomonadota; class Gammaproteobacteria; order Burkholderiales; family Burkholderiaceae_C; genus Acidovorax. The sequence goes on along the minus strand of CAYXSL010000131.1, from coordinate 5,638 downwards.
CGCATGGGCACGAGCCCATGCAAGCAGCCGTTGCATCCACGTCCCTCACGATGGCACTGCAATGCGGTCCCCGAAAAGATCATGAACAGGTTCTCAGATTGCCCTTGGAGTTTGGCCGGCTTTCGTTACCATGGGGTTTCCGCCACTGATGGATGGAGTCAGGCCGTGGGTTCAGGCGTTTACCGGTTCAATCGCCGTGCTGCGGGGGTGCTGCGATGGGTTGTGGTGATCTCACTGCTGTGCGTGGGCGTGGGTGCGATCAGTGCGTCGGCGGCGCCGCGTGAGCTGCGGGTGGGGGTGTATTCCAACGAGCCCAAGGTGTTTGTCAACGACGACGGCCAGGCCGCAGGCATTTTTGTGGACCTGCTGCAACTGGTGGCCGCACGCGAGCAGTGGACGCTGAAATTTGTGCCCTGCAACTGGCAGGATTGCCTGAACGCCCTGGGCACGGGGCAGCTGGACCTGATGCCCGACGTGGCGCGGTCGCCCGAGCGCGAGGCGCTGTACGACTTCCATGCCCTGCCGGTGCTGCACAGCTGGTCGCAGATCTACCGCGCGCAGGGCAGTGCCATCCACTCGCTGTTCGACCTGCAGGGCAAGCGGGTGGCGGTGCTCAGGGGCTCGGTGCAGCGTGCCACCTTCATCAACATGATGGACAGCTTTGGCATCCTGGTGTCGCTGGTGGATGCGCCGAACCTGATCGACGCCTTTGCCCTGGTGCAGCGGGGCGAGGCCGATGCGGTGATTGCCAACCATTTGTTTGGCAATTTTCATTCGGCCCGGTATGGCGTGACGGAGTCGGGCATCGTCTTTCAGCCCGCCACGCTGTTTTTTGCCACCACCGCAGGGCGCAACGCCGAGGTGCTGGCGGCCATCGACCGGTCGGTGCAGGACTGGCGCAGCGGTACCGACCCGGCCTATGCCGAGGTGCTGCGCCGCTGGGGCGTGCAGGAGCAGGTGGGCGGGGTGTCGCGGCTGTGGTGGTGGGGGCTGGGCGGGCTGCTGGTGTTTGGCCTGCTGGCGGCGCTGGCGGCCCTGCTGCTGCGCCGCGAGGTGCAAACGCGCACCCGCCACCTGCAGGACAGCGAGCAAAAGCTGGCCACCATTTTGGATAGCGTGGGCGCCTTCATCTACATCAAGGGCCGGGATTACCGCTACCAATACGCCAACCACCACACGCTCAAGCTGTTCGGCAAGTCGGCCAGTGAGGTGGTGGGCCACGACGACACGGCTGTGTTCGATGCCGCCACGGCCGCACAGCTGCGCGCCAATGACCGGCGGGTGCTGGAGGATGGCGAAACGCTGGAAGCCGAGGAGGTGAACACCCAGCTGGCCACGGGCGAGACGCGGGCCTACCTGTCGGTCAAGATCCCGCTGCGCCATGCCGACGGCAGCATCCACGCGCTGTGCGGCATTTCCACCGACATCACCGAGCGCCGCAAGGCCGAGGAGTCGCTGCAGATCGCGGCCACGGTGTTCGAGTCGTTCGAGGGCATGATCGTCACCGGCCCGGACCAGCGCATCCTCAAGGCCAACCAGGCCTATGCGCGGCTGACGGGCTACGCGGTGGAAGAGCTGGTGGGGCAGACGCCCAGGTTGCTGCACTCGGGCCGCCAGGACGCGGCCTTTTATGCCGCCGTGGAAGTGGCTCTGCGCACCGCTGGCATGTGGCAGGGCGAGGTGTGGAACCGGCGCAAGGATGGCACGGAGTACCCCGCCTGGATCACCATCACCACGGTGCGCTCGCCCGAGGGCGAGATCACGCACTACGTGGGCACCCAGACCGACATCTCCAGCCGCAAGGCGGCCGAGGAGGAGATCCGCCTGCTGGCCTTCTACGATCCGCTCACGGGCCTGCCCAACCGCCGCCTCATGACTGACCGCCTGCAGCACAGTCTGGCGGCCAACGCGCGCGCCGGCACCGGCGGGGCGCTGCTGTTTGTGGATCTGGACAACTTCAAGGACCTCAACGACACCCAGGGCCACGAGCTGGGCGACCAGCTGCTGCGCCAGGTGGCGGCCCGCCTGACGGGCTGCGTGCGCATGGGCGACACGGTGGCGCGCCTGGGGGGCGACGAGTTCATCGTGCTGCTGGAGGGCCTGAGCCCCCATGCAGCGGAAGCCGCCGCCCAGGCCGAGACCGTAGGCCGCACGGTGCTGGCGGCGCTGAGCCAGAGCTACCTGCTGGGCGGACTGTCGCACCACAGCGCCTGCAGCATCGGCATTGCGCTGTATGCCGATGCGCGGGGCTCGGTGGACGAGCTGCTCAAGCATGGCGACATGGCGATGTACCAGGCCAAGGGCGCGGGGCGCAACACCCTGCGGTTTTTTGACCCGCGCACGCAGGCCGATGTGACGGCGCGCACGCTGCTCGAAGCCGGGTTGCGCGAGGGGTTGCGCGACGGCCAGTTCTTGCTGCACTACCAGGCGCAGATCAACGCGCACCAGGGTGTGGTGGGGGCCGAGGCCCTGGTGCGCTGGCAACACCCGCAGCGGGGCTTGGTGTCGCCCGTCGAGTTCATCCCTGTGGCCGAGGCCTCGGGCCTGATCGTGCCGCTGGGCACCTGGATCTTGCGCACCGCCTGCCAGCAACTCGTGGAGTGGGGCCAGGACGTTCGCACCGCCCACTGGACGCTGGCCGTGAACGTGAGCGCGCGGCAGTTCCGCCACAGCCACTTTGTGGACGAGGTGCTGGGCGTGCTGGAGGAGACCGGCGCCAACCCCCGCCGCCTGAAGCTGGAGCTGACCGAAACCCTGCTGCTCGACGATGTGGAGGACACCATCGAGCGCATGGAGCAATTGCGCCGCCAGGGCGTGGGTTTCTCGCTGGACGACTTTGGCACGGGCTACTCCAGCCTGAGCTACCTCAAACGCCTGCCGCTGGACCAGCTCAAGATCGACCGTGGTTTTGTACGCGACCTGCTCACCGATGCCGACGACGCCAGCATTGCCCGCGCCATCGTCACGCTGGCGCACAGCATGGACCTGGGCGTGATTGCCGAAGGTGTGGAAACCCGTGAGCAGCGGGACATGCTGATCAGCCTGGGCTGCCACACCTGGCAGGGTTACCTTTTCGGGCGCCCCGGCCCTGCGGCGGCCCTGCAGGCGGCGGCCGCCCACGCGCTGCCCTGAGGGCTGGTGGTGGCGTGGAATTGAATACTTCTGTTTTGATAGCTAAATACCGTTGATGGATGCGCGGTGGCGGCCTTTTTTCCTGCAAATTTGCTGTTTTGCTGGATCTGTCGCCATTGGCTGACATCCCGGCGGGCTCCCAAGGGGTAAGGTACGGCAGGTTGCGCGACCGGCGCGGCCGCCCTGGCCCCGCCCATCGGATGGTTTGCGCGCAGTGCACGCACCCGGCGGGGCCCGCTTTTCGGAGTTCCCCATGATCCATACAACTACCTCCACGAGATTCCCCACCCTTCGCCAACGGGTTGGCGGCGCCGCTGCGGCTCTGCTGCTCGCGGCTGCGGGCACAGCCTATGCCCAGACCTACATCAACGCCACCGTGGGCGGCGAGCTGGCGCCCGGCGTGTATGGCCGGATCAACATCGGCAACGCGCCACCGCCGCCGCTGATCTACGCCGAGCCCGTCATCATCCACCGCCCGGCCGTGGTGGTGCCCCGTGCGCCCATCTACCTGTATGTGCCCCCGGGCCACGCCAAGAACTGGGGCAAACACTGCGCGCGCTACAACGCCTGCAGCCAGCCGGTGTACTTTGTGCAGGAGCCCCCACCGCGCAAGGGCCCCAAGCACCACCACCCGGTTCGTGACGACCGCCGGTGGGACGACGACCACCACCGCCACGGCGGCAAACACGACCGTGACCAGGGGCGCGGCCATGGGCGGGGCGATGACCGGGGGGAGCGCGCAGAGCGGGGCGAAGGCCGTGGCAAGGGCCATGGCCACCGGGACTGACGGGTTTGTGCAGCTGGCAAGGGCGCCGCTTCCCCGCACCTCTGCCAGCCGCGCTTCCAACACCTGGTTCAAACCGCTTTCCAGCGCCTTGCGCCACCGCAGACTGCGGGCCTGCGCCAGCGGTTAAGCTCGGGCCCCTATGGCCCAAGTCACCTTTTCTCCTCCGTTCACCACCCCGTCCGAAGTCGCCAGCCAGCTGCGCCAGGGCGGCTATGCTGTGTTGTCTCCAACGGCCGTGGCCGAGTGGATCGGCTGCGATCTGCCCGCGCTGATGGCCCTGAGCAGCGACTGGGCCACGCTGCCGCCCGATGAGTTTCTGAAAGACGGTGGCCGCTACCGCCGCCGCCGCCACGCCTGTTTTGTGGTGCAGGGCGGGCAGGTGCAGCAGGCGCCCCACCGCGCCCACTGGCAGCCGGTGGAATACAACGCGCTGCATGGCGGCATGGAGCGCTGGTTTGCGCCCATGCAGGCCGCCACCGTCGCCCGCCCCGCGTGGCAGCGGTTGCTGACGGCGCTGGCGGGGGTGTCCGACACCGTTTTTGCCGGCCCGGATGCGCCCGCGCCCTGGTTTGTGGAGGCACACCAGTTCCGCATCGACACCACCGACGGTATTGGCCGCCCCACGCCCGAGGGCGCGCACCGCGACGGGGTGGACCTGGTGGCGGTGTTTCTGGTGGGGCGCGAAGGCGTGAAGGGCGGCGAGACCCGCGTGTTCGAGGCCACGGGCCCCAGCGGCCAGCGCTTCACGCTCACCGAGCCCTGGTCGCTCCTGCTGCTGGATGACGCGCGCATGATCCATGAATCCACCCCCATCCAGCCCCTGGCCGCAGGCGGCCACCGCGACACGCTGGTCGTGACCTGCCGGCGCGGCAACTTTCAGGGCGCCGATGTGGTGGGGCAGAGCCCGGCTGCCTGAAAGCCGGCGCGAGTGCGCCCGATTTGATGCGAATCAAGATGCGGGGTATGGTGGCGGTTCACACTGAGGCCTATGACCGGGCCACAAGCCTGGTCCAACCCTTCACCTAAGGAGTAGCACCATGTTCAAGCACATTCTGGTTCCCGTCGATGGCTCCAAGACCTCGATGCTGGCCGTGTCCAAAGCCGCAGCCCTGGCCAAAACCTTCGGCAGCGCGGTGACAGCGGTGTATGTGATCGACCCCTATCCCTTCACCGGCGTGGGCGCCGACTTTGCCTATGGCCAGGCGCAGTACATCAACGCCGCCATGTCCGAAGCCAATGCAGCCCTGGACGCCACCAAAAAAGCCATGGCCGAAGCGGGCGTAGAGGCCAACGCCCTGGTGGGCGAGGGCCATGCCGTGCATGACGGCATCCTGCGCGCACTCGAAACCTCGGGCGCCGACCTCATCGTGATGGGCTCCCACGGCCGCCGTGGCCTCGAGAAGCTGGTGCTGGGCAGCGTCACCCAGCGTGTGCTGGGCGTGGTGCACATCCCCGTGCTGGTCGTGCGCGACTGATCGCCATCCCCCATGAAGAACGGCTCCCGAGGGAGCCGTTTTTGCTGTGGTTCTTGGTGACGCCACGCATCGCCGCAGCCATGAAAACTGGCACGCCCCCAGCGCCAGTGCACCCGTGGAGCTGGCTCCGCCAGGCCACCGGGTGCGTCCCCCTTGGGGGAAGGCGCCGCAGGCGACTCAGGGGGTTATTCGATCTTCGCGCCTGAGGCTTCCACGATCCCCTTCCACTGCGTGTATTCCTTCT
>CAYXSL010000130.1:0-13025 GCA_964466605.1 uncultured Verminephrobacter sp. | reverse complement strand
GTCATGGTGGCCACGATGGGCTTGGCGTTCACGCTGGTCAGCGTGCGCGCCAGCAGCAGCTCGACCCAGCTGAACATGAAGCAAAAGAACGCCGCCACGCCCACCCCGGCCTTGATCAGCGGCAGGAAGATGGTCATGAAAAAGCGCGGGAAGCTGTAGCCGTCGATGTAGGCCGTCTCGTCGATCTCGCGCGGGATCCCGCTCATGAAGCCTTCCAGGATCCACACCGCCAGCGGCACGTTGAACAGCAGGTGTGCCAGCGCCACGGCGATGTGCGTGTCCATCAGCCCCACGGTGGTGTAGAGCTGGAAAAACGGCAGCAGGAACACGGCGGGCGGCGTCATGCGGTTGGTCAGCAGCCAGAAGAACACATGCTTGTCGCCCATGAACTGGTAGCGGCTGAACGCATAGGCCGCTGGCAGCGCCACCGTGAGCGAGATCACCGTGTTGATGGCCACATAGATCAGGCTGTTGATGTAGCCCGAGTACCAGGACGCATCGGTGAAGATGGTCTTGTAGTTGGCCCAGGTGAAGTTCTGCGGGAAGAACGAGAAGCTCGACAGGATCTCCTCATTCGTCTTGAAGCTCATGTTGACCATCCAGTAGATGGGCAGCAGCGCAAACAGCAGGTACGCGATCAGGAACAGCGTGCGCTTCTGGAAACGTTTTTCATTCATGGCCAGCCCCTTCGTCGCTGACGGTGCCCACGCGCTGCATCCAGTTGTAGAGGATGAAACACAGCAGCAGGATGATGAAGAAATAGATCAGCGAGAAGGCAGCCGCAGGGCCCAGGTCGAACTGGCCGACCGCCTTGGTCGTGAGGTATTGCGAAAGGAAGGTGGTCGCATTGCCCGGCCCGCCGCCCGTGAGCACAAAAGGCTCGGTGTAGATCATGAAGCTGTCCATGAAGCGCAGCAGCACCGCAATCATGAGCACGCCACGCATCTTGGGCAGCTGGATGTAGCGGAACACCGCGAACTTGCTCGCGCCGTCGATGCGCGCGGCCTGGTAGTACGCATCGGGGATGGAGCGCAGCCCGGCAAAGGCCAGCAGCGCCACCAGCGGCGTCCAGTGCCACACGTCCATCAACAGCACCGTGAGCCAGGCCTGCGTGGCATTGCCGGTGTAGCTGTACTCGATGCCCGCCTCCTGCAGCATGCGGCCCATCAGGCCGATGTCGGCGCGGCCATAGATCTGCCAGATGGTGCCCACCACGTTCCAGGGGATGAGCAGCGACAGCGCCACCACCACCAGCACGGCCGACGACTTCCAGCCCTGCGCGGGCATGGACAGCGCGAGCAGGATGCCCAGCGGGATCTCCACCGCCAGCACCGCCAGCGAGAAGGTCAGCTGGCGCCACAGCGCCGCGTGCAGCTCCTCGTCGCGCATCACGGCGGCAAACCATTCGGTGCCGACGAACACGCGCCGCTCGGGCGAGATGATGTCCTGCACCGAGTAGTTCACCACCGTCATCAGCGGCAGGATGGCCGAGAAGGCCACGCACAGAATCACGGGCAGGATCAGGAACCAGGCTTTCTGGTTGACGGGTTTAGTAGTCGCGCTCATGCCAGAGACTCCAAAAGACTGATGCCAGCCACAGCGCATAGCACGGGCGCAGCGCCATCAGCGGGACGCCCAGCAAGGGCCGCCCCGCAGCAAAGGGCGTCGTCCCCCTCGCAGGGGGAAGCCGCGCAGCGGCTCAGGGGGTGGGCCGTCATGCCAGCAACTCCTCATTCTTGTAAAAACAGGTGTGCTCACCCAGCACCTGCAGCCACGCCGTGTCACCGGCCGATGGCAGGCGGGTCTCGGGCGCAAAACGCGCCTTGACGGTGTGCTCGCCCACCTTGGCCGTGAGCATCAGGTAGGTGCCGATGTCCTGCACCTGCACCACCGTGGCGGGCAGCGCTCCCGCCTGCTGCGGCTCGCCCAGGGCCAGGTATTCGGGCCGGATGCCGACCTGCAGGGCGCCGTCGGGCAGAGCGCGGCCCACGGGGCTGGCCAGGCGGTGCCCGGCCACCGAAAGGTTCTCGCCATCGCGGTGCGCGGGCAGAAAGTTCATGCCCGGCGAGCCGATGAAGTGCCCCACGAAGGTGTGCGCGGGGCGCTCGAACAGCGCATCCGCCGAGCCCACCTGCACCGCCTTGCCACGCGTCATCACCACCACCTGGTCGGCGAAGGTGAGCGCCTCGACCTGGTCGTGCGTCACGTAGATCAGCGTGAGCTTGAGTTCGTGGTGGATCTGCTTGAGCTTGCGCCGCAACTGCCACTTGAGGTGCGGGTCGATCACCGTGAGCGGCTCGTCGAACAGCACGGCGGCCACGTCGGCGCGCACCAGGCCCCGACCCAGCGAGATCTTCTGCTTGGCGTCGGCCGCGAGGCCCGCGGCGCGCTGGTTGAGCTGGCCGCTCATCTCCAGCATCTCGGCGATCACGCCCACACGCTGCTTGATCTGGTCCTCGGGCACCTTGCGGTTGCGCAGCGGAAAAGCCAGGTTCTCGGCCACCGTCATGGTGTCGTAGATCACGGGGAACTGGAACACCTGGGCGATGTTGCGCTCCTGCGGGCTCGCGCGCGTCACGTCGCGGCCATCAAACAGCACCTTGCCATGCGAGGGCACCAGCAGCCCCGACATGATGTTGAGCATGGTGGTCTTGCCACAGCCCGAGGGGCCGAGCAGCGCGTAGGCGCCACCGTCCTCGAACTCCATCTTGAGCGGCAGCAGCGCGTAGTCGCTGTCCTGCTGCGGGTTGGGCTTGTACGAATGCGCCAGGTCCAGACTGATGCGGGCCATCTCAGCGCCCTCCTTGTGCGGTAACGGGCCGGGCGGGCGCCCAGGCCAGGCGGCCATCGGCACCAAACACATAGGCCTGGGCCGGGTCCAGGTGCAGCGTGATGGCTGTCCCCAGTTCAAAGTAATGCACGCCGGTGAGCTGCGCCACCAGATCGCCCCAGGGCGTGGAGGCATGTACAAAGGTGTCGGAGCCCGAGATCTCGGCCAGCTCCACCACACCGGCCACGCTCACATCGCCCGGGCGCGCATGCACACGCAGCGCACTGGCGCGCACGCCCACCGTCAGCCCGGCCGCCGTGGCCACCCCCTGTGGCAGGGGCAGCGACAGCTCGGCCCCGCCCTGCAGGCGCACGCCCTGCGCGGTGGCCGAGGCCGCCATCAGGTTCATCGGCGGGTCGCTGAAGGCGCGCGCCACGCGCAGCGAATTGGGCGCATGGAACACCTCGGCCGTGGGGCCGTACTGCAGCAGCTGGCCTTCGTCCAGCACCGCCGTGTAGCCGCCCAGCAGCAGGGCCTCGCCCGGCTCGGTGGTGGCATACACCACGGTGGATTGGCCGGCGGCAAACAGCTGGGTCAGCTCTTCGCGCAGTTCTTCGCGCAGCTTGTAGTCCAGGTTCACCAGGGGTTCGTCCAGCAGCATCAGCGGTGCGCCCTTGGCCAGCGCGCGTGCCAGCGCCACGCGCTGCTGCTGGCCGCCCGACAGCTCGGCGGGGTAGCGGTCCAGAAACATGTCGATGTGCAGGCGGCTGGCGATCTCGCGCACCCGGGCGTCGATGTTCTTTTCGCCGCGCAGCTTCAGGGGCGATGCAATATTGGCCGCCACCTTCATCGAGGGGTAGTTGATGAACTGCTGGTACACCATGGCCACGTTGCGGTCGCGCACGGGCATGCCGGTCACGTCCACGCCATCTACCGTCACGCGCCCGGCCGTGGGCGCATCCAGCCCGGCCATGATGCGCATCAGGCTGGTCTTGCCCGCCTGCGTGGCGCCCAGCAGCACCGTGACGGCACCGCTCTGGAGCGCCAGGCTCATGTCATACAGCCAGGTTTGCGCCCCCACCTTCTTGCTGATGCTGTCCAATGCCAGCTGCATCACGCAACCTTTCGTTTGTGCCCCTGGGGCAAGTGAAGAATCCTGCGCCGCTGCGATCGGTGACGCAGGCAGCCCTCTCGGTTTTCGATTGCGTTCATTTTTGTTCTTTTTTGATCGTATCGAATCAAGGTTTACCCTTAACAGGTTCCTTTTTGTTCGATTTAAAGTATCCATCACCCAACGTTGCTCCCATTCGCGTGAATACGAACCCCCGACAACTGCTGCTTCTGGAAGAAGTCCGTGCGCGCAAGTCCGCCACGGTGGAACAACTGGCCGACACCCTGGGCGTGACGCTGCAGACCGTGCGCCGCGATGTGCAGCGCCTGGCCGAATCCGGCCTGCTCACGCGCTTTCACGGCGGCGTGCGCGTGCCCAGCTCCACCGTGGAGAACCTGGCCCACACCCAGCGCGAAACGCTCAATGCCGAAGGCAAGGCGCGCATTGCGCGCGCCGTGGCCGAACAAGTGCCCAACGACTGCTCGCTGATCCTGAACATCGGCACCACCACAGAGGCCATTGCCAAGGCGCTGCTGCACCACCGGGGCCTGCGCGTGATCACCAACAACCTGAACGTGGCCGCCATCCTGAGCGGCAACCCCGAGTGCGAAGTGATCGTGGCCGGTGGCGTGGTGCGCGCCCGCGACCGGGGCATCGTGGGCGAGGCCGCGGTGGACTTCATCCGCCAGTTCCGGGTGGACATCGCGCTCATCGGCATCTCGGGCATCGAGCCCGATGGCTCGCTGCGCGACTTCGACTACCGCGAGGTGAAGGTGGCGCAAACCATCATCAAGCAGTCGCGCGAGGTCTGGCTGGCGGCCGACCACAGCAAGTTCAACCGCCCGGCCATGGTGCAGCTGGCCACGCTGGGCCAGATCGGCCGCCTGTTTACCGACGCACCACCGCCCGAGCCGTTTCCTGCCTTGCTGCAAGACGCTGGTGTCATCTGCACCGTTGCAGCTTGAAAGATGGAGTGCATCCCCCTGAGCCGCTTCGCGCCTTCCCCCTTCTCTCGAATTGCATTGCAATTCGGGAAGGGGGACACCGCCAGCGCGGCGGGGCGGCCCTTGCGCGGCGGTCACTGGCATCGGCTGCGCGCTTTCAACGGCAAGCTCTCCAAGTTTGGGCCGAACTACATGCCTAACAAACATATTCTTCTATGACCTACCTGCTCGCCCTCGACCAAGGCACCTCCAGCTCCCGCAGCATCGTGTTTGACGAACGCGGCCACATCGTGGCGCAGGCGCAGCTGGAGCTGCCGCAGATCTACCCCCAGCCCGGCTGGGTGGAACACGACCCGCTGGAGATCTGGCGCACCCAGCTCGCCACCGCACGCGATGCGCTGGCCAAGGCGGGCATTGCGGCCAGTGCCATACGCGCCGTGGGCATCACCAACCAGCGCGAAACCACGGTGCTGTGGAACCGCCAAACGGGCCAGCCCGTGCACCACGCCATCGTGTGGCAGGACCGGCGCGCCGAGCCCGCCTGCGCCCAGCTGCGCGAACAAGGCCATGCGGCCACCATCCAGGCCAAGACCGGGCTGCTGGTGGATGCCTACTTCTCGGGCACCAAGCTGCAGTGGCTGCTGGACCATGTGCCCGGCGCACGCGAAGCGGCCGAACGCGGCGAGCTGGCCTTTGGCACCGTGGACAGCTGGCTGATGTGGAAACTCACCCACGGCCAGGTGCATGTGACGGACGTGAGCAACGCCGCGCGCACCATGTTGTTCAATGTGCACACCAACCAATGGGACGACGAGCTGCTGGCGCTGCTGCGCATCCCCAAGGCGCTGATGCCCGAGGTGCTGCCATCGAGCGCCCACTTTGGCGACACCGCGGCCGACCTGCTGGGCCACGCCATCCGCATCGGCGGCGTGGCGGGCGACCAGCAAAGCGCGCTGTTCGGCCAGGCCTGCTTCACGGCGGGCATGGCCAAGAACACCTATGGCACGGGCTGCTTCATGCTCATGCACACAGGCGGCGCGTTCCAGACCAGCCAGAACGGCCTGCTCACCACCAGCGCAGCGCAGGCCACGGCGCAGCCTGAATTTGCGATGGAAGGCAGCGTGTTTGTGGGGGGCGCCGTGGTGCAGTGGCTGCGCGACGGCCTGCGCGCCATCTCCACCAGCGGCGAGGTCGAATCGCTGGCCCAAAGCGTGCCCGACTCGGGCGGCGTGATGATGGTGCCCGCCTTCACCGGCCTGGGCGCCCCGTACTGGAAGCCCGACGCGCGCGGCACCATCACCGGCCTCACGCGCGGCACCACGCTGGGCCACATTGCGCGCGCCGCGCTCGAAAGCATTGCCTACCAAAGTGCCGCCCTGCTGCTGGCCATGAGCCGCGACGCCGTGGCTGCCGGTGGCGCCCCGGTGAGCGAGCTGCGCGTGGACGGCGGCGCCTGCATCAACGACCTGCTGATGCAGTTCCAGGCCGACCTGCTGGGCATCCCGGTGGTGCGGCCTGCGGTCATCGAGACCACCGCCCTGGGCGCCGCCTACCTCGCGGGGCTGTCGAGCGGCGTGTACCGCAGCACGGATGAACTCTCGCAACTGTGGCGCGCCGACCGGCGGTTTGTGCCCACGCTGAGCAGCGCGCGTGCACAGGAGCTGATGGCGAACTGGGAACACGCCGTGCGCCAGACAGTAGCTGAGTAGCTCCCCCTGAGGCGCTGCGCGCCTTCCCCCTCTCTGCTTCGCTTTGCTCGCGGAGGGGGACGCTCCCAGCGCGGCGGGGCGGCCCTTGCGCGGGAGCACTGGCTTTGGCCGCGCCAGTTGCACGAGTCTTCGAGCAACTCATAGGTCTAGCGGCGCTACCATCGGCTCTCCCTTTCTAGCCTGCCCGCAAAATGACCTCCCCCGCTCCAGCCACAGCAAACTCCGCCCTCCCCACCATCGCCTTCATCGGCGGCGGCAACATGGCCAGCGCCATCATTGGCGGGCTGATCCGCCAGGGCCACCCCGTGAGCCAGATCGAGGTGGTCGAGCCCTTTGCCCCCACGCGCGAGGCGCTGCTCAAGAACTTCGGCCTCACGGCGCAGCCCGAGGCAGGCCCCGCGCTGCAGCGCGCCAGCATCGTGGTCTGGGCCGTCAAGCCCCAGACCTTCAAGGACGCCGCCGCGCAGGCCCGGGCGCACACCCCGCACGCCCTGCACCTGAGCGTGGCGGCGGGCATCCGCTCGGACAGCATCGCCCAGTGGCTCGCCACCGAGCGCGTCGTGCGCACCATGCCCAACACGCCCGCGCTGGTGGGCAAGGGCATGAGCGCAATCTACGCACGCCCCGCCGTGACCCCGGCCGAGCGCCAGAGTGTGGAGGCCATCATGGCGTCCACCGGCGAGTTCCTGTGGGTGGAGAGCGAGACCCAGCTGGACGCCGTCACCGCCCTGTCGGGCTCGGGCCCGGCCTATGTGTTCTATTTCCTCGAAGCCATGGCGCGCGCGGGGGTGGGCATGGGCCTGACCGAAGCGCAGGCGCACCAGCTGGCCGTGGGCACCTTTGTGGGCGCCTCGGAGCTGGCCCGCCGCTCCCATGAACCCCCGGCGGTGCTGCGCGAACGCGTCACCTCCAAGGGCGGCACGACCTATGCCGCCCTGCAGTCGATGGAGGCCAGCGGCGTGTCGCAGGCGTTCGAGGCCGCCATGCGCGCCGCCGAAAAACGCGCCACCGAGCTCGGCAACGAGTTCGGCGCCTGACCTGGGGCACCCTGTTCACGGCGCCATAAGGAACCGTGGACAGTTTTTAGGGCTTTTTTGGGCTTCTCCGCGCGCCCATCAAGCGCCGATAGCTATCAATTTGTGAGTATTGACCGCACCAGGTAGCTGCCCGCAATGCCCGTAAACACCGTGGCGCCCAGCCAGTGGTTGATGCGGAAGGCCTTGAAGCAGCCCTCGCGGGTGCGCGTGCGGATCAGCGTGAAATGCCACACGGCCTGGGCCAGCGCCGCCGCGAGCGCTACATAAAAACTAGCACCCAGCGCATAGGGTGCAAGCGCCACCGCCCAAATGCCGATGAAGAGCAGGTAGAACAGCACAATGCCCGCCACGTCGAAGCGCCCCAGCGTGATGGCCGAGGTCTTGATGCCGATCTTGAGGTCGTCGTCACGGTCCACCATGGCGTATTCGGTGTCGTAGGCCAGCACCCAGAACAGGTTGCCCAGCCACATCCACCAGGCCACGGCAGGCACGCTGCCCTGCACGGCGGCAAAGGCGATGACGATGCCAAAGTTGAATGCAATGCCCAGCACGGCCTGCGGCATGGCAATGATGCGCTTGGTGAACGGGTAGGCAATGGCCACCAGCACGGCGGGCACGGACCACAGGATGGCGGCGGTGTTGGTGGTGAGCACCAGGCCAAATGACAGGATGGCCAGCACGGCGCCCAGGCCCAGCGCCTCTTTCACCGACACGGCGCCCGTGGTCACGGGCCGCTGCGCGGTGCGCTTGACATGCTTGTCGAAGTCGCGGTCGGCCACATCGTTCACACAGCAGCCCGCGCTGCGCATGAGGATGGTGCCCAGCACAAACACCACCAGCAGGTGCCAGCCCGGAAAGCCGTCGGCCGCGATCCATAGCGCGCTCAGCGTGGGCCACAGGCACACCAGCCAGCCAGCGGGCCGGTCCCAGCGGATCAGGTCGAGGTAGAGCGAGAAGCGGCTGCGGGGGACGGTGGTGGCGGCGGTCATGGCGCTGGATTTTCCCAGATGCAGACCCGGCATCGGCCCGGCAAGAGAAACGCCCGGGGCCTTGCGGCCACCGGGCGTTCGGTTCACCACGCGGTGAAGTGATTGCTGCTGAACTTATTCTTCCAGCAGCGAGCGCAGCATCCACGCCGTTTGCTCATGCACCGTGAGGCGCTGGGTCAGCAGGTCGGCGGTGGGCTCGTCGCTGGCCTTGTCGGCCAGGGGGAACAGGCTGCGCGCGGTGCGGGCCACGGCCTCGTGGCCTTCGACCAGCACGCGCACCATCTCCAGCGCCTTGGGCGGCTTGGCAGGTGCGTCGGGCACCGTGGCCAGCTTGCCGAATTCGGCATATGAGCCCGGCGCCACATGGCCCAGCGAGCGGATGCGCTCGGCGATCGGGTCCACCGCGTTCCACAGCTCGGTGTACTGCGCCATGAACATGGTGTGCAGCGTGTTGAACATGGGGCCCGTCACGTTCCAGTGGAAGTTGTGGGTGGTGAGGTACAGCGTGTAGGTGTCGGCCAGCAGGCGCGACAGGCCCTGGGCGATGGCAGCGCGGTCCTTGTCGCTGATGCCGATGTTGATGCTGGGGGCGGCGGTGGTCTTGGCGGCTTTGGCCATGGAGGCTCCTTCGTTGAAATGCAATCGATGGATCTGCCGCGCCGCAGGGCCCCCGGCAGGTGTGCCCGGGGCCGCAGCGCGGCGGCTCCAGGTCACTTTAGCGCAAGCCCCAAACCCTTCACTGCATCTGGCTCAAATTACCGATGCGCACCAGCATCTCGGTGAACATCTGCATGTCGGCATCCAGGTCCGCCACTTCCTTGAACTCCTTGGCGTTGTGGGCCGTGTACTTCTTGCCAGGCATGGCGGGGCCGAAGTTGATGGCGTTGGGCATCAGCTTGGCGGTGGTGCTGCCCGCTGTGGGCACGGGCTTGGCTTCCAGGCCAGTGGTGTCGCCGAACGTGTTGAGCAGCGTGGCCAGCCAGGCGCCCTTGGGGTCGCGCGCCATCCAGTTGCCCTGCTGGTGATCCACCTCCACCGCCACACCGGCCTGCGCGCCCCAGGCCTTGATCTTGGCCGACGTAGCCTGCGTGAGCGCCTCAGGCGTGCTGCCACGGGGCATGCGCACGTTCACCAGCACATCGACCTTGCCGTCCTTTTCACGGATGAGGTTGGGCGACATCGTGAGCGGGCCCATGAAATCGTCGCTGTAGGCCAGGCCCATCGTGCGCCCCAGGTAGTCGGCGCCATAGAGGTCGGTCAGGTAGCGCACGGCCTGCGCGTAGCCGTTGGGTGCCAGCGCAAGGCCCGACTCCTTCAGGAACAGCGCCAGGCGCGGCAGCGGGTTCACGCCTTCTTCGGGGCGCGATCCGTGGGCCGAAGCGCCCGTGACCTTCACTACCACCGCGCCGCCGTCCTGCGCCACGTCGATGCTGAATGCGCCGCCTTGCGGCTGGTACTTGGCGACAAAGGCGCCCTTCGCCGCGTTCAGCCGCGCAGCCGCATCGGCCAGACGGCCACCCTGCAACCGGGCGGTGGCCGTCTGCGGCACAGCGTTGGCCGATGCAGCACCCGCCATGGCGGTGATAGCCGTCGCGCCTGGGTTGGCAGCCGATGACAGCGGGAATGAGGCGCGCAGTGCGCCCGATCCCTTTTCGGCCACCACGGCCGGGTACTTGCTGTCGAGCACGATGTTGTACTCGGGCAGCGAGGTCTTGGCGCGGTAGTACTTCATCGCGTCGCCGCCGGTTTCTTCGGTGGTTTCGATCATGAGGCGGATGGTGCGCGCCAGCGGCAGGCCGCTGTCCTTCACGGCCTTCATCGCGAACAGCACGGTGGCGATGGAGCCTTTGTCGTCGATGGAGCCCCGGCCATACAGGTTGCCGCCCACGCGGGTCAGCTTGAAGGGGTCGAGCCGGGTGCCGTCGTCCAACACCCATTCGTCGGCCACCACGGGCACCACGTCGGCGTGCGTGAGGATGCCGAACTCCTCAGGGCCGCTGCCGGGCAGCTTCACTTCAAAGATGCGGTTGTCCACATTGCGGTACTGCAGGCCAAACTCTTTGGCCATGCCCTCCACCAGGGCACCAAACGCAATGATGTGTCTGTCTTCGTGCGGCGGCACCTTGTCGGCGCGCACGGTGGGAATGGCCACCATCTTCGCCGTGGCGTCGATCACCGCCGCCTGGTTGCGCAGGCGGTTGTGCAGACCCAGCAGGCGGCTGATGTTGACCAGGTCATCGCCCGCCAGGGGCTTGTGAGCCAGGTACGCCGACACGGCGGTTTGCAACTGCGGCTGCATCTGCGCGGCCAGCGCCAGGAACTGGCGGAAGTCCGCCGACGTTGCTGCCGCAGGCGCCGCCGCAATGCGGTCGAGTGCGGGCTTCTTCAGCGTCTGGGTGGCAGGCGGAGTGGCGGGGGTGGAGCATGCCGTCAGGGCAGCGGCCAGCGTGGCGGTGAGCCAAAGCGTCTTCATAGGAACCTCTTGTGGGGGCATAGACACCGACCGCCGATGGGCGGAGGCTGCCGTGGAGGGAGCATCGCCTGCCCAGGCCGGATGGACCTGCGCAGGGGCGGCGCGAGTGTAGCGCCGATCCCCGCCGCGAATCAGAGTCCTGACGCGGTCAGGACAGTCGCGTCACGCCCGGCAGCTCGCACGCATAAATGGCATTGCGCAGGGCCGCAATGGCCTCATAGCGCGTAAAGCTGCGACGCCAGGCCAGCACCACGCGGCGCATGGGCGGCGGACTGCCGTCTTCCTCGCGGATGGGCAGATAGCGGATATAGGTCTCGTCGCTCTTGCGGCGGCGCGACACGGTGAGCAGCGCATCGCGGGGCACCGACAGGCGGGGCACCAGCGTCACACCCATGCCTGCGGCCACCATGTGTTTGATGGTCTCCAGCGAAGAGCCCTCGAACGACTTGCGGATGCCCTCAGCGTTGCTCGCAAAGCGGGCGAACTCTGGGCACACCTCCAGCACATGGTCGCGAAAGCAATGGCCTGCGCCCAGCAGCAGCATGGTTTCGTTCTTGAGCTCAGCCGCCGTGACCGACTTCCTGGATGCGAGCGGGTGCGTGCTGGGCACGGCCGCCATGAAGGGCTCGTCATACAGCGGCGCCATGGCCAGGCCCGTGTCGGGGAAGGGCTCGGCCAGGATGGCGCAGTCGATCTCGCCCGTACGCAGCATCTCCAGCAGCTTCACGGTGAAGTTCTCCTGCAGCATCAGCGGCATCTGCGGGGTGCGCGTGATGGACTGGCGCACCAGTTCGGGCAGCAGATAGGGGCCGATGGTGTAGATCACGCCCAGCGTGAGCGGCCCGGCCAGCGGGTCCTTGCCGCGCTTGGCGATTTCCTTGATGGCCGCTGCCTGCTCCAGCACGCTCTGCGCCTGGCGCACGATGTCTTCGCCCAGCGGCGTCACCGTCACCTCGCCCGCGCTGCGCTCGAAAAGCTTCACGTCCAGCTCTTCTTCCAGCTTCTTGATAGCCACCGAGAGCGTGGGTTGCGACACATAGCAGGCGTCGGCCGCATGGCCGAAGTGCTTCTCGCGGGCCACCGCAACGATGTACTTGAGTTCGGTGAGGGTCATGGTGTCATGCCTTGAGATAGTCCGATTTTCCACCCAACCAGCGCGCCACGTGTTTGGCGGCCAGGTCAGGATACCGGTCCAGCATCTGCGGCGCCAGTTCGCGCGCCCATTCGAGCAGATGGGTGTCGGTGGCCAGGTCGGCAAACCGCAGCAGTGCGTCGCCTGACTGGCGGGCGCCCAGGAACTCTCCGGGGCCACGGATCTCCAGGTCGCGGCGGGCGATCTCGAAGCCGTCGTTGGTCTCGGCCATGGCGCGCAGGCGCTCCTTGGCGGTTTCGCCCACGCGGCCGCTGTCGTTGGTGGCGTACAGCAGCACGCAGGCCGAGGCCGCCGCGCCGCGCCCTACCCGGCCGCGCAGCTGGTGCAGCTGGCTCAGCCCAAAACGCTCGGCATGTTCGATGACCATGAGCGAGGCGTTGGGCACGTCCACGCCCACTTCGATCACCGTAGTGCTGACCAGCACGCCCATCTGGCCGCTGGTGAAGAGCGCCATCACGGCCTTTTTTTCGGCGGTGGGCATGCGCGAGTGCAGCAGGCCGACCATGCAGCCCGGCAAGGCCTCGCTCAGGTCAGCATGGGTGGCCGTGGCATTGCTCAGGTCCAGCGCCTCGCTTTCTTCAATCAGCGGGCACACCCAGTACACCTGCCGCCCGGCCTCGACTTGCGCGCCGATGCGCTCGATCACTTCGTCCTTGCGGCTGTCGGCAATGAGTTTGGTGACGATAGGCGTGCGGCCTGGCGGCAGCTCGTCGATGACCGACACGTCCAGGTCGGCGTAGTAGCTCATCGCCAGCGTGCGCGGGATGGGCGTGGCGCTCATCATCAGCCTGTGCGGCTCCATGCCATGCGCTGCGAGTTTCTGCCGCCAGGCCACCCGC